>REBX01000225.1 GCA_007692505.1 Gemmatimonadales bacterium
GGCGAGAACGACATGCGCTCCATCCCGAACCGGGCCAGGTCGTTCTTCGTGGCTGCGGACGCCATCATCTCGATGGCGCAGCATGCCGTACCGAAGGGCATGGGCCAGAGGGAGTTGCGTCGGGCCCAGTTCACGACGAAGTCTACCTTCGTGGTGAGAAAGGTCGGCGTTCCGCGCCCGAAGATGCCCTCCACGAGGCCACTTTCGGGTGTTTCGATTTCGTTGCTCATTCCCAGTCCAACCCTCCCTTCTTCCACTCGTACACGAGTCCGACCACCAGGACGGCCAGGAAGATGGACATGACCGCGAAGCCTTCCCATCCCAGCGTTCGCATCTCCACGGCCCAGGGGATCAGGAAGATCGCCTCCAGGTCGAAGATGATGAAGCTGATGGCCACCATGTAGAACTTCACGGAGAAGCGTGCCCGGGTGTCGCCCAGGGGCACCATTCCCGACTCGTAGGGCATGTCCTTCTCGGAGGTGGCTCGCCGCGGATTCAGGATCTGCGACGCCACCACCATCCCCACGGCGTTTACAGCCGAGAGGCCCAGCAGGATGAGAACCGGCAGGTAGGAAGAGGACATGGGACCACGGTGGAATCGTTTGTGAAATCCGTCACTTTCGAAGCACCATAAGGTACCCCGCGGGCCGAGGGGGGTCAACCCGACTTGACACCAGTGTTCGGGCTGTGTTCGGGCCGGCAACGCACGCTCCGGGAGGGGTTTGCACCGGGCGGCCCGGGGCCCCATATTCGGCGCCGGCCGCTCCGGGCGGCCACCCCGACTCGGGACTTCCCCCCACCGACCCTGCACACGACGCCCCCATGACGATTCGAAGCGACCGATGGATCCGCCAGATGGCCCGGGAACACGGGATGATCGAGCCCTTCAGGGATGGCCAGATGCGGGACGGCTGTATCTCCTGGGGACTCTCGTCCTTCGGCTACGACATCCGGGTGGCCCCGGAGTTCAAGGTCTTCACCAACGTCCACAACGCCATCGTGGACCCCAAGAACTTCGACGACCGGTCCTTCGTTGACGTGGCCGAGGAGGAGTGCCTGGTCCCCCCGAACTCCTTCGCACTGGCCCGGACGCTGGAGTACTTCCGGATCCCCGAAGACGTCCTGGTCCTCTGCGTGGGGAAGAGTACCTACGCCCGGTGCGGGATCATCGTGAACGTGACCCCGCTGGAGCCCGGCTGGGAAGGCTACCTCACCCTGGAGATCTCCAACACGACTCCCCTCCCGGCGCGAATCTACGGGAACGAGGGGATCGCCCAGCTCCTCTTCTTCCGCGGTGAGGAGAAGCCCGAGACGACGTATGCGGACCGGAAGGGGAAATACCAGGCACAGACCGGGGTCACCCTCCCCCGGCTCTGACCCCGGAGCAGGGAGGCCGATCTTCCCGGCTCAGATCCTGCGGATCCGGAAGACGAGCCATGCATTGGGGGGTATGGCGTCGCCGGCACCCGCCGGGCCGTAGCCCAGGGCCGGGGGGATCAGGAGGGTCCGCTCCTCCCCGGTCTCGATTCCTGCGGCGCCCTGCTCGAAGCCCCGGATGACGCGGCCCTCGCCAAGTGTGAAGGTGAGGGCCGGTCGGCTTCCCCCCTCGTTGGAGTCGAACTGGAACCCGTCGGCGAGCCAGCCCGTGTACCGCAGCGACACCTCGTCTCCGGAGGAGGCCGGGTCCTGGCCGTCGCCCTCCCGGTCCACCCGGATCCGGACCTGCCCCTCGCCGCCCTGGAAGTCGGCGGGATCGATCCCCAGGGAGGTGGCCCAGTTCACGTCCTCGGCCCGGGCCGGAGCCGCCGGGTCGTCATTGCAGGCTGCCAGGAAGAGGGGCCCCAGCAGGAGCAGCAGGGTCCCCGGGCGGCGGCTCACCGCCCGCTCTCCCTGCGGTGCACGATGCGGCCATCCATCAGGGTGTAGTCCACCTGGATGTGCTGCAGCTCCGACGGGTCCACCTCCAGCGGGTTCCGGTCCAGGACCACCAGGTCGGCCAGGAAACCTTCCAGCAGGCGTCCCTTCCGGTCCTCGTTCCCCTCGGCCCAGGCGTTGTTCACGGTGTAGGCCCTCAGCGCGGTCTCGGTGTCGATGCGTTCCTCGGGAACCCAACCACCCTCGGGCTCGCCGTCGCGGGTCTGGCGGGTGGTGGCGGCGTACATGCCCATGAGGGGGTTCGCCGTGTACCAGGCCGCGTTCGTGCCGGGCCAGTCGCTCCCGAAGGAGAGGAGGACACCGGCCTCGTGGAGGGTTCGGAAGGCGTACGTCCAGCGCACCCGCTCCGCGCCGATGCGCTCCTCCATCCACCGCATGTCGTCGATGGCATGGTAGGGCTGCATCTCGGCGATGGCACCGAAGTCGGCCATGCGCTCCGCCACCTCGGGGCCAGCCAGGTGCTGGGCATGGATGACCCGGAACCGCCGGCCCTCGTCGGGGCCGTTCACCTCCTCCACATGCTCGAAGAGGGTGAGGAGGCTGTCCACGGCCCGGTCGCCGATGGCGTGGACCTGGGGCCAGTAGCCAGCGGAGTCCGCAATGAGGAGGAGTCGCTCCATGTTGCCCGGCGGATCCATCATGTCCCGCCAGTTCCCGAACCCGCCCGTGTGCTCGAAGGGCTCGTAGAACATGGCGGTGGAGTTCCCCATGACCCCGTCTACGAAACCCTTGAAGCCGCCCAGCTGGAGGAGGTCCGAGCCGAAGTTCCGGGGGAGGCCCAGGGTGGCCTGCGCCTCGACCCGGTCCAGGGTTGGGCGGGCGTAGATCCGGGTGGTGAGCTCGTCGGCCTCCTCCAGGGCGTGGAAGACGGTGAACATGGCCGGGGGGGTATTGTCGTGGATCGTGGTCACCCCGTTGCTGGCCAGATCCGCCAGGGCGGCCCGGGCCTCCTCCAGCCGGAGCTCCAGATCCTTGGGAGGGATGGCCTGCCGGACCCGGGCCGCAGCCTGCGAGGACAGCCGGCCGGTGGGCTCGCCGTCCACGCACTGGACGCCCTCCCAGTCGCAGGAGGCGCCGGCCGCCTCCAGGGCGGAGCCGCTGGCCAGGAAGGCAGAGCGGTCCCAGCGGTTGATGAGGACCGGGTTGTCGGCGGTGAGGTCGTCGATCATGGAGCGATCGGGGTCGAAGGGCTCGAACTCCTCCGCCTCCCGGTCCCCGGCGCTGTCCATCTCCCACTCCTCGTACGCGCCCCAGTCGCCCCCTGTGATCCAGGCACCCTCGGGGAGGCGCTCCGCCGCCCCGGCGATGCGCTCCCGGAGGCCCTCCTCGTCGGAGACGTCCAGGAGGTTCGCGCCCAGGAGGAGGGCGCCTGCGGAGTTGAAGTGGGTGTGGTTGTCGATGAAACCCGGCGAGACGAAGCGTCCGTCGAGCTCGATGACTCGGGTGTGGTCCCCGGCGAGCACCCGGATCTCGGAGTCCGAGCCCACGGCCACGATACGGTTTCCCCGGACGGCGACGGCCTGGGCTGTGGGGCCCTCGTCGTCGCCGGTCCAGACGGTGCCGCCCAGGAGGACGATGTCTGCCGGGCCCTCGCCGGATCGGGCGTCGGCCGGGTCACAGGCAGCGAGGAGGAGGCCCAGGACGGCGACCAGAGCAAACAGGAGGGCGGGTGCGGGCCGGGCGGACCGACAGGGAGGATGGATCATGGGAAGCAGGCACCTTGGAAGTCGCATGTACGTGGCGATCCGGTCCCGACACGGGACCGGACCGTCTGCAACCTCCGATGCTACGCAGGTGCCCGGCTGCCTGCAAGCGCCTGGAGACGCCTGCCGTTCCGTCTGCCCTGCCGGCGGACCCCTCCGATGTGCAGGGGTCAGTCCCCGGGCTCGACTCCGGTGAGGTTCGCCTTGAGGAGGTCGCGGTTCAGGCGGGAGATGTAGTCCACCGAGATCCCCTTGGGGCAGACCTCCTGACACGCTCCATGGTTCGTGCAGTTCCCGAAGCCCTCCTCGTCGTGGATCGCCACCATGCCCACGGCTCGCTCCAGCCGCTCCGTCTGCCCCTGGGGGAGGTAGGAGAGGTGGGCCGCCTTGGCACTGGTGAAGAGCATGGCCGAGGCGTTGGGGCAGGCTGCGACGCAGGCGCCGCACCCGATGCAGGCCGCGGCGTCGAAGGCCCGGTCGGCGTTGGGCTTCGGAACGGGGATGGCGTTGGCATCCTGGGCACTCCCGGTCCGGATGGAGACGTAGCCACCGGCCTGGATGATGCGATCGAAGGAGCTCCGGTCCACCACCAGGTCGCGCATGACGGGGAAGGCACTGGCCCGCCAGGGCTCCACCCAGATTTCGTCCCCATCGGAGAAGCTCCGCATGTGGAGCTGGCAGGCGGTGACCAACTTCTCGGGGCCGTGGGCGACCCCGTTCACCACCATCCCGCAGGACCCGCAGATCCCCTCGCGACAGTCGTGCTCGAAGGCAATGGGCTCGCCCCCGTCCACGGTGATCTCCTCGTTCACCAGGTCCAGCATGTCCAGGAAGGACATGGACTCGGTGATACCCTCCGGCTTGAAGGTCTCGAACCGCCCCTCGTCCCGGGGACCGCTCTGACGCCAGACGTGCAGCGTGAGATTCATTACTTGTAGCTCCTCTGGGAGAGAGGCACGTGTTCGAAGGTGAGGGGCTCCTGGTGGCGGACCGGCTCCTCGCCGACGCCCTTGAATTCCCAGACCGCGCCATGGGCGAAGTTCTCGTCGTCCCGGCGGGCCTCGCCCTCCTCCGTCACGTGCTCCTCGCGGAAGTGGGCGCCGCACGATTCGTCGCGGGTGAGGGCGTCGTGGCACATCACCTCGGCGAACTCCAGGAAGTCGGCCACGCGGCCGGCCTTCTCCAGCGACTGGTTCAGGGTGTCGGCACTGCCGGGCACCCGGACGTCCCGCCAGAACTGCTCCCGGAGTTCGGGGAGCTTGCGGAGGGCCTCCTCGAGTCCCGACTCGGTCCGGGCCATCCCGCAGTGGTTCCACATGAGGCGGCCCAGCTCCTGGTGGAAGGAGTCCACGGACCGGGAGCCCCGGGTTTCCAGGAGCCGGTTCTGTGACTCGGTGACCTCCCGGACCGCATCCCGGGCGGCGGCGTGGTTTTCGTCCACGCCCCCCTTGGGACCGTCGGCCAGGTAGTTCCCGATGGTGGTGGGAACGATGAAGTAGCCGTCGGCGAGCCCCTGCATGAGGGCCGATGCGCCCAGACGGTTCGCACCGTGGTCCGAGAAGTTCGCCTCGCCGATGGCGAAGAGGCCGGGCACGGTGGTCATGAGGTCGTAGTCCACCCAGAGTCCGCCCATGGTGTAGTGGGGCGCCGGGTAGATCCGCATGGGCACCTGGTAGGGGTCCTCGCCGGTGATCTTCTCGTACATCTGGAAGAGGTTGCCGTAGCGCTCCTCCACCGCCGACTTGCCCAGTCGGCCGATGGCATCGGCGAAGTCCAGGTAGACCCCGTTCTTCATGGAGCCCACCCCGTGGCCGGCGTCCACCATCTCCTTTGCCCGCCGAGAGGCGATGTCCCTGGGCGCCAGGTTGCCGAAGGAGGGGTAGAGCCGCTCCAGGTAGTAGTCCCGCTCCCCCTCGGGGATCTGGTGCGCCGGGCGGTCGTCCCCGGCCCTCTTCGGCACCCAGATGCGTCCGTCGTTGCGGAGCGACTCGCTCATGAGGGTGAGCTTGGACTGGTATTCACCGCTCTGGGGGATGCAGGTGGGGTGGATCTGGGTGAAGCAGGGATTTGCGAACCCGGCGCCCCGGCGGTGGGCCCGCCAGGTGGCCGTCACGTTGCACCCCTTCGCGTTCGTGGAGAGGAAGAACACGTTGGAGTAGCCCCCGGTGCCCAGGACCACGGCATCGGCCATGTGGGCCTCGATCTTCCCGGAGACCAGGTCGCGGGTCACGATGCCCCGGGCCTGCCCGTCCACCACGATGACGTCCATCATCTCCTTGCGGACGTGCATGTTGACCGTGCCGGCATGCACCTGGCGCTCCAGCGCCTGGTAGACGCCCAGGAGGAGCTGCTGGCCGGTCTGGCCCCGGGCGTAGAAGGTCCGGGAGACCTGTGCGCCACCGAAGGACCGGTTCGCCAGGAGCCCGCCGTACTCCCGTGCAAAGGGCACGCCCTGGGCCACGGCCTGGTCGATGATGTTCAGCGAGAGCTCGGCCAGCCGGTGGACGTTCGCCTCCCTGGACCGGAAGTCCCCTCCCTTCACCGTGTCGTAGAAGAGGCGGTGGATGGAGTCCCCGTCGCCCTGGTAGTTCTTGGCGGCGTTGATTCCTCCCTGGGCCGCGATGGAATGGGCCCGCCGGGGGGAGTCGTGGAAGGTGAAGCACTCCACATTGTATCCCAGCTCGCCCATGGTGGCGGCAGCGGCCCCACCTGCCAGGCCGGTGCCCACCACGATCACCCGGTATTTTCGCTTGTTCGCCGGATTCACCAGCTTCATGTCGAACTGATGGTTCGTCCACATCTTCTCGATGGGATGATCCGGGATCCTGGCGTTCAGCTCCATGTCGGGGAGTCCTCCGGGGAAGCGGGGTCGAGGGGGCCGTCAGCTGGACGGGAGCCCCGGTCGGATGGGGGAATCAGAGGGAGATGATGCCGGAGAGCACACCCAGGGGGACCGCCACGTACCCTGCAAAGAGCACGAACGCGACGCCCCCGGCCAGGGGCCTGCGGATCCGATCGATCTTCGGGTTCTGGACCCCAAGGGTGGAGAACACGCTCCAGAGCCCGTGGTAGAGATGCAGGGAAAGAGCCCCCACGGCCACCACGTAGAAGAGGACCACGGGCACGGACTGGAAGGCCACCACCAAGTTGGCGTACACAGAGCCGTACTCGAAGTCCGGATGGACCGTTCCGGTGGTCAGGTGCAGGAGGTGGTAGACCACGAAGAGGGCGACGATGACGCCCCCCCACCTCATGGTCCGCGATGCATAGCTGAAGACCTGGGAGTCCGACTTCCGGTAGCGGCTCCCCCGGGCCTTTCTGGACCGGCTCCAGAGCTGGATGGCGGCGATGATGTGGACAGCCACCGCCAGGAGGAGGACGATCCGGGCGATCCAGAGGACCCCGTACTCCGGCAGGGCCGGATACCCCAGGTCCCGGAGGAACTGGGCATAGGCATCGAAGGACTCCTGCCCCTCGAACGCCTTCAGGTTCCCGGCCATGTGGGCAAACACGAACCCGAAGAGGATCAGGCCGGACACGGCCATGACCGCCTTCTTGCCCACGGTGGAATCAAATAGGGAGAGAACCCGTCGCATGGCGTGGCAACTCCTTGGTCAGGACCCGCCCCGGGGTGGGTTCATGGGGGCGGATGCACGGTCCCCCGCCCTACTCGGGACGGGGAACCGGAGGGAAGAGGGGTCAGTCCAGCTTCGCGAGGGTGGCCCGGACGGACTCGGCACTCTTCTCGAGCTCGGCCCGTTCCGCATCGGTGAGCTCCACCTCGATGATGGACTCGAGGCCGTCGGGACCCAGCTTGCAGGGCACGCCCAGGTAGAGCCCCTCGAAGCCGTACTCGCCCTGGAGGTAGGCTGAGGCCGGGAGGATGCGCTTCTTGCCCCGGGAAATGGCCTCGGCCATCTGGACTGCGGCGGCGGACGGGGCGTAGTAGGCGCTCCCGGTCTTCAGGTGGCCCACGATCTCGGCGCCGCCCTTCCGGGTTCGGTCGATGAGGGCGTCGATCCGATCCCGGGACAGGAGCTGGGTCAGGGGGATCCCGCTCACCGTGGTGTAGTTCACCAGGGGGACCATGGTGTCGCCGTGGCCGCCCAGGACCAGCGCCTGGATGTCCTCCACCGAGCAGTCCAGTTCCAGCGCGATGAAGGACCGGTACCGGGCGGTGTCCAGGACCCCGGCCATGCCCAGGACCCGCTCCCGGGGGAACCCGGTGGTTTCCCGAGCCACCCAGGTCATCACGTCCAGGGGGTTCGAGACCACGATGACGATGGAATCGGGTGCGACCCTGGCGATCTCCCTGGAGACCGAGCGGACGATGTCGGCGTTGGTGCGGAGGAGGTCATCCCGGCTCATGCCGGGCTTCCGTGCGATGCCCGCCGTGACGATGAAGAGGTCGGAGCCCTCGGCGGCGTCGTAGGAGGTGGAACCGGTCACCCGGGTGTCGAAGCCCTCCACGGGGGCGCTCTCCCACTGGTCCAGGGCCTTGCCCTGGGGGATGCCGTCGGCGACGTCGATCATGACGACTTCGCGGGCGAGTTCCTTCTCGGCCAGTCGCTGTGCAGCCGTGGCGCCGACATTGCCGGCACCCACCACGGTGATCTTCCGCATGAAATCCTGTCTTGGATGGGGTACAAGGGCGGGAAACGAACCGTTCGAAGCTACCGAGCCTCTCCCGGGGTGTCAACGCCGCTGGACGCCCGAAAACCCTTGACGGAGAACCCCTTCCGGACTGTCGTGCAGGGGGGGGCCGGAGATCAGTACATGAGGTCCAGGAGCTCCT
>REBX01000228.1 GCA_007692505.1 Gemmatimonadales bacterium
TCTCGAACATCTCCCGGCGGGCGCCGGGCCGGGACCCGGAAATGGCGTCGGCGGCCGTGACAAGGAAGGCCTCAACCGATTCGTGGGGCTCCTCGTCGTGGTGGGCCCGAATCGCATTCAGGACCACGTCGGGCTCGCCTCGACGACGGCAGAGCTCCCAGCCCAGTTCCACGTGGGTGCCCTCCTGCTCGTGGGTCAGCCCCTTGCCCACGTCGTGGAGGAGCCCGGCCCGGCGGGCCATGGCCACATCGGCCCCCAGCTCGGCGGCCATGTGACCGGCAAGGCGAGCCACCTCGCGGGCGTGACGGAGCTGGTTCTGGCCGTAGGAGGTCCGGAACCGAAGGCGGCCCAGAACCTGGACGATCTCGTCGTGGACCCCGTGGATCCCCAGGTCGTAGAGGGCCTCCTCGGCGGCCTCCCGCATGACGGTCTCCACCTCTTCCCGGCTCTTCGCCACCATCTCCTCGATGCGCCCGGGGTGGATCCGGCCGTCCTCCACCAGCTTCTCCAGGGCGATGCGGGCCATCTCCCGGCGGATGGGGTCGAACCCCGAGAGGACCACGGCTTCCGGGGTATCGTCGATGATGACGTCGATCCCCGTCTCCTGCTCGAAGGCCCGGATGTTCCTGCCCTCCCGGCCGATGATCCGGCCCTTCATGTCATCGGACGGGAGCTGGACCACGGAGACGGTGAGCTGCTGGCTCTCCTGGGCTGCCATGCGCTGGATGGACTGGGCGATGATGGAGCGGGCCTCCCGTTCCGCCTTCCGCTCCGCCTCGTCCCGGATCCGCCGAACCAGGCCGGCAGCCTCCGAGCGGGCCTCGTCCTCCAGACCGGAGACCAGCTGGGCCCTGGCTTCCTCGGCTCCCATGCCGGCCAGCTCCTCCAGGCGGCTCCGGGCGCCCTGAAGCGTCCTCTCCGACTCCTCCTCCCGAGCGCGGAGGGCCTCCTCCCGGTCCCGGAGGCGGTCGGCCCGGCGCTCCTGGTCCGCGTCCCGACGGCTCACTTCGTCAAAGCGCCGATCCAGGGCGTCGGAGCGCTCCTCCAGGCGGCGCTCCGCCCGTTCCAGCTCCTCCCTGCGACGGCTCTCCTCCGCCTCCCACTCCTCCCGGAGACGGAGCGCCGTCTCCCGGCCCTCGACTGCAGCGGCGCGGCCGATGCGGTCGGCCTCCTCCCGTGCTCGTGCGGTGATCTCCTCGGCCTCGGAACGGGCATCGGCCCGCTCCCGGGCCCGACGGGACTCCACCTGCCTGCGCCCCAGGAGGACCCCGCCTCCCAGTCCGAGGAGCAGGGCGAGTCCCGCCGCCAGGGCAATGATTGCCAGCGGGGTTTCCATGATTTATCTCCAGAACCGACCCCGAAACAGGGGACGGGAAGGGTCTCGAATCGCGAAGCCGGACCGCCCGGTTGGATGCCCGGGCGAGGGCACTCCCCCGGGAGTGCCTGAGGCCTGCATCGTTCGTTCCCCAGAATAGGAGCCGGGAAGGCCCGGGGGCAAGCGGCGAACCCCGGAGCCCGGCCCTTGGCCCGACGCCCCGGTCAGTCCCCGGCGGGAGGTACGTCCAGGGCGTGGTCGATGCGACGGACCAGGTTCGTGCTCCTGGAGGCGACTTCACGCCGGACCTGCTCCAGCTCCTCCCGGGCCTCGAAGTAGCGATCCGTGATGGAGAGGGCCGCCAGAATGATGGCCCGGTGGTTCTCCACCAGGCCGGAGAGCTCACGGATCTCCCGGATGCGCTCGTCCAGGAAGGCCGCGCACGAGCGGGTGTATTCGGGGTCTGCCGAGGAACGGAGCACGTGCTCCTCCCCTGCGATGCGCACCGTCACCGTGGTCTTTCCCTTCTCGTCCGTCATCCCTGTTCCTCCAGAAAGCGGATCCTGGCCAGGAGCCGGTCCACGCTCTCGCGCCCCTCGTCGAGGCGGCGGCGCAGCTCCTGGTTCTCTTCCTCCAGCTCGCCCACCCGTTCCTGAAGGCGGGCCGGGTCGGCATCGCCCCGAGTGAATCGCCGGAGGAGGGCCTCCACGTCCCGGACCCGGGCCTCGGCCCTGCGGGTCCGGACCTCGTGGGCCTCCATCTCCGCCAGGAGCCGGCCCACCGCCCGCTCCAGGAGGGACAGGGCTTCCCGTTCCTGCCGTTCAGCCTCCCCGGATGTGGACATCGTATGCCTCCTGGAGATGGTTCACGACTCGGGTCACTGCCTGGTCCACCTCGGCATCCACCAGCGTCCGGTCCGGTGCCTGGAACCGGAGGCGGACCGCCAGGGACCGGGTTCCCTCCGGGATCCCCTCCCCCTGGTAGACGTCGAACACGCCCACCTCCTGCAGGTGGGGTCCGCCCCGGTCCCGGACGGCGTCCAGAACATCGGAGGCCGCGCGGTCCCGGGCAACGACCAGGGCCAGGTCCCGCTCCACTGCAGGGTGGGTCGGGGGCATGCGGACCGGGGGGACCCGGCCGGGCTCGGGGGCCGGCGGCAGGGACATCTCGAACCACCATACGGACCCGGCCCACCGGGGCAGATCCAGGGCACCGGGGGGCACCACGCCGCCCACGCCCCGGGTCCCACCGGCGTCGTCCAGGACCGAGTAGAGGGGCGGCCAGCCACGGGCCCGGGCCTCGTCCTCGGGCACGGGTGCCACCCTCCAGGGGTTGGTGGCTCCGTCGAATGCACCCACCACCAGGGACAGCTCCTCCATGATTCCCTTCAGGTCCCAGGCGTCCAGGGTCCGGTCCGGACGACTCCAGTGCTCCGGCTCCGCTCGGCCGTGGAGGATGCCGGCCACGTGGGTCGCCTCGGGAGGGCGGTCTCCCGGGGCCGGGGCCGGCCGGAACACGGTACCCACTTCGAAGAGGCGGACATCCCGGTTGCCCCGGGCCAGGTTCCAGGCGAGGCGGCGGCCCAGCGGGGGCGCCAGGGCGGACCGGAGCCAGCGCTCCTCCATGTTGACGGGATTCGCCACCTCCACCTCGCCCTGGGACCGGGGGACGAACGCCGCCGTCCTGGCTTCCAGGAGCCCCAGGCGGACCAGGGTGTCCCGCACCTGGTCCTCCAGTCGGGTGAGGGGATCATCGGGCACCGTACCGGGGCGCCAGGCCCGGCGGGTGTCCGGGAAGCGATCGTAGCCGTGGACCCGGGCCACCTCCTCGATGAGGTCCACCTCCCGGGTCACGTCCCAGCTCCGATAGCCCGGAACGGAGACCTGGAGGACGTCGTCCTCCCGCTCCGCCACCCGGAAGCCCAGCGGGGCCAGGAGCGCCTCCACGTCGGGGGCGGGGATGGAGATGCCCAGAAGCGCCTCCACCCGGGAGGTCCGAAGGGGGACCGTGGCAGGCACTGCGCGGTGGGCCGCCGCATCCACCAGGGGGCCATCCACCTCTCCCCCAGCCACGGCGAGGATCACGTCCACGGCGCGGAGGAGTGCGGTCCTGAGCCCCAGGGGGTCGACGCCCCGCTCGAAGCGGTAGGAGGCATCGGTTGAGAGCCCGAGGGCCTTCCGGGTGGCCCGGATGGGGCCAGGCTCGAAGAGTGCGCACTCCAGGAGGAGGTCCCGGGTCTCGGCGGTGACCTCCGAGTCCTCACCCCCCATCACCCCGGCCACGGCCATGGGACCGCGGGCATCGCAGATGGCGAGCATGTCGGGATCCAGGGTGCGGTCCACCCCGTCCAGGGTGCGGAGGGTCTCGCCGTCCGTCGCCCGTCGGACCCGGACCGCCCCACCCCGGACCCTGGCCAGGTCGAAGGCGTGGAGGGGCTGTCCCAGCTCCAGGAGGACCAGGTTCGTGGCATCCACCACGTTGTTCACCGGCCGGGCACCCACGGCCCGAAGGCGCTGCTGGAGCCAGGCGGGGCTCGGCCCCACGGTGACGCCCCGGATCACCCCGGCCAGGTAACGAGGGCAGCGGTCCGGGTCCTCCAGCTGCACCGCGACTGGTGCCTTCCCCTCCACGGGCTCCGGCCCCGTCTCCAGCCATTCCGGCCCGGCTTGGGATACCGGGGCGTCGAGGCCCGGGACGGGGGGGAGGGCGAAGGTGCCATCCCCCTCCTCCATGCACTCCCGAGCCAGCCCCACGTGGGAGAGAAGGTCGGGCCGGTTCGAGGTCACCTCCACGTCGAGGCGGACGTCCTGGAGGCCCAGGGCACGCCGAAGGGGGAGTCCCGGCCGGAAGGAGCCGTCGGGATCGTGGAGGGCCATGAGCCCCCCTGCGTCCTCCCCCAGCCCCAGCTCCACCTCGGAACAGAGCATGCCCCGGGACTCCTGGCCCCGCAGACGGACCTCGCCGATCTCCATGCCCCCGGGGAGGACTGCCCCCACCGGAGCGAAGGGGTACCAGCCCCCGGCCTCCACATTGGGAGCCCCGCAGACCACCTGGACCACGCCCTCCCCCCCATCCACGGAACACACCTTCAGCCGATCGGCATCGGGGTGCTCGGAGACCTCCTGGACCCGGGCGACCACCAGGCCGTCCAGTTCGGCGCCCAGGCGCTCCACCCCCTCCACCGGGAAGCCCCGGGCGGTGAGGCGACGGGCGATCTCCTCGGGGTCCTCCGGGAGCCCGGGGGCCAGGTCACGGAGCCAGCGCAGGGAAACATTCATGATGGGCCGAACTGGGAGAGGAAGCGGATGTCGTTCTCGTAGAGGGAGCGGATGTCCGTGATCGCGTGCCGCAGCATGGCAATCCGGGCCGGCCCCATTCCGAAGGCGAAGCCGGTGTAGCGCTCGGAGTCGATCCCGGCGGCCTCCAGGACGGCGGGGTCCACCATGCCGGCCCCCATGATCTCCAGCCAGTCGCCCTCCTCCGTCCGGGTGGAGCCGTCGGGCTCCCGGATCGTCCGGACCCGCTTCACGTCCACCTCGGCGGAGGGCTCGGTGAAGGGGAAGAAGGACGGACGGAAGCGCACCTCCGTCCCGGGGCCCCAGAAGCGGCGGGCGAACTCGGCCAGCGTCGCCTTCAGGTCCACGAAGGTGACCCCCTCGTCCACCACGAGCCCCTCGAGCTGGGCGAAGGCTGGAGCATGGGTGGCATCCCAGGTGTCCCGCCGGAAGACCATCCCGGGAGCGAGGACACGGATGGGGGGCTCGTGGGTCTGAAGGACCCGCACCTGCACCGGGGAAGTGTGACTCCGGAGGAGGTGCGTGCCGTCGGCCAGGTAGAGGGTGTCCTGCTCGTCGGCGGCCGGGTGGTCCAGCGGTGTGTTCAGGGCCTCGAAGTTGTACCAGTCCGTCTCGATCTCGGGACCGCGGGCCCGACTGAACCCCATCTCCCCGAAGAGGGTGCAGAGCTCGTCGATGACCAGAGTGACCGGATGCCTGGCACCCCGCCAGCCCGACCGTCCCGGCAGGGAGAGGTCCCCGTGGCCCGAGGGGCGCACGTCGGCCTCGGCCAGGGCCTGCGCTCGGGCATCCAGAGCTTTGGCGATGGAGCCCTTGACCCGGTTCGCCGCCTGTCCCACCCGGGGCCGGGCCGCGGGGTCGAGCCCGCCCAGCCCCCGAAGGATGGCGGAGACCCGACCCTCCTTCCGCCCCAGGTATCGGACCCGGAGCTCCTCCAGCGACTCCGAGTCGGCTGTGGCCACAGCCTCCAGCGCCTGGGCCTCCAGCGCCTCGAGTTCTCCCTCCAGCGTTGCTGCATCGCTCATGCGCCCGCTTCTCCTCGAAGGTCCGGCCCGTCGACCGGTGGGTGTATGGTCCCGAACGAAAGGAGGGCCCCGGACCCTGTTCCCGGCCCGGGGCCCTCCTTTGGAATCCCTCCGGCACAGAGGTACAGGACGCGGAGCAGAACCTGCTCCGCTCCTTCGCTCCCGGTCAGGAAGCGGCTTCCAGAGCGCCCTTGGCCTCCGCAGCCAGGGCCTCGAAGGCCTCCGGGCTCCGGATGGCCAGATCCGCCAGGGCCTTCCGGTCGACCTCCACGCCAGCCTTGTTCAGGCCGTCCATGAAGCGCGAGTAGGAGAGGTCGTGCTGCCTCGCAGCGGCGTTGATCCGGGTGATCCAGAGCCGGCGGAAATTCCGCTTCTTCTTCTTCCGGTCCCGGTAGGCGTGCTCCCACCCCTTCTCCACCCCATCCTTGGCGGTGCGGTAGAGGTTCTTGCGTCCCCCGAAATAGCCCTTGGCTTCCTTCAGGATCTTCTTCTTCCGGTCCTTGCGAGCCGGTGCGCCGGTCGATCTCGGCATAGTTCAGTCTCCTCCTGCAGCGTGGGTCTGGGGGTGCCGGCTCAAATGCTCGGCACCAGCCGGTTCATGCGCTTCTCGTCGGCCTTGTCCACCAGGGTGGCCTGACGCAGCCGGCGCTTCCGCTTGGAGGACTTCTTGGTGAGGATGTGGCTCCGGTAGGCGCGCTTCCGGCGGAGCTTCCCGCTCCCGGTGCGCTTGAGCCGCTTCGCGGCTGCCCGGTTCGTCTTCATCTTCGGCATGTCGTTCTCTCCTCTCGGACCCGTTGGGTCCCTGTGGATACCGGTCCTGGGACCGGCCTCCCAATTCGAATGTCAGTCCTTCTGCACCAGCGGGGCGAGGACCATGGTCATGGTCCGGCCCTCCCGACTCGGGCGGGCCTCAACCTTCGCCAGGTCCTTCGCATCCTCCATGACCCGCTCCATCACCTGCACCCCGATCTCGGGGTGCGAGAGCTGCCGGCCACGAAACATGATCGTGATCCGCACCTTGTCTCCGTCCTCCAGGAAGCGACGGACATGGCGCGTCTTGAATTCGTAGTCGTGGTTCTCGATGCCGGGGCGATACTTCACCTCCTTCACCGAAACCGTGTGCTGCTTGCGGCGGGCCTCCCGGGCCTTCCGCTGCATCTCGTAGCGGTACTTCCCGTAGTCCATGAGGCGGCAGACCGGAGGGCGGGCATCCGGTGCGACTTCCACCAGGTCGAGCCCCGCGTCATCGGCCCGGTCCCGGGCCTCGTCCACCGATACCACGCCGATCTGTTCTCCTTCCGCGCCGATGAGCCGAACCGGGCTGATCCGGATCTGCTCGTTGACGCGCACCCGTTGCTCCCTGATGGCTTCACCCTCCGCTGGGTCCGGCTGGACCGTTTCGGAACGAAAAACGGCCCGGACGCAGAGGACCGGGCCGAAGCTGCAGCAGGGAGGGGCCGGACTCCGGCCCTCCCTGCCCTTGCTGCGGACCCGGCGGCGTCTCCGCGTCTCCCCGGTGAGGGTGGGCGGGCCGAAAGGTGGGGGACGGGCGGTCCCCACTTCCTGATTATGAGTTCAAGCTAACAGGTGCCGAGAACCGGTCAAGTGGAGAGGGCGCGGGTCCGGATCTCCTCCTGCACCTGCCCCACGAACGACTCCCGGGGGAGGATCTCCTGTTTCCGCCCGGCTCCCCGGCGGCGGACCGCCACGGTTCCGGCCTCCACCTCGCGCTCCCCCAGAACGGCCATGTAGGGGATCTTCCGCATTTCCGCCTCGCGGATCCGGTAGCCCAGGGTATCCCGATCCGCCACGGTGGCCCGAACCCCCGCAGCCGCAAGCTCCTCCCGGAACGCTCGGGCGGCCTCCGAGAACTGCTCCGAGATGGGGAGGATGCGCACCTGTTCCGGGGCCAGCCACACGGGGAAGGCGCCGGCGTAGTGCTCGATGAGCCCCCCAACGAATCGCTCCATGGACCCGATGAGGACCCGGTGGAGCATGACCGGGCGATGCCCCTCGTTGTCCTCCCCCACGTACTCGATCTCGAAACGCTCCGGGAGGTTGAAGTCCAGCTGCACGGTGGGGCCCTGCCACTCTCGCCCGATGGCGTCGATGAGCTTGAAGTCCAGCTTGGGTCCGTAGAACGCGCCCCCTCCATCGTCCACCCCGTACTCGAGGCCGCGGGACGTGAGGACGTCTTCCAGCTGCCCGATGGCCCGGGACCACTGCTCCTCGGAGCCCAGGGCCTTCTCGGGCCGGGTCGCCAGTTCGATGGAGTAGGGGTACCCGAAGGTAGTCATCATCTCCTCCACCAGGTCCAGGAGCGCCTCGATCTCGCCGGGCACCTGGTCCTCGGTGCAGAAGACGTGGGCGTCGTCCTGGGTAAAGCCCCGCACCCGCAGCATTCCGTGGAGGACCCCGCTCCTCTCCCACCGGTAGACGGTGCCGAACTCGGCGTACCGGATGGGCAGCTCCCGGTAGGACCGCTGGGCCGCCTGGTAGATGCAGATGTGCCCCGGGCAGTTCATGGGCTTGGGTCGGTACCGGGCGCCCTCCACCTCCATGGCGCCGAACATGTTCTCCTGGAAGTTCTCCAGGTGGCCCGAAATCTCGAAAAGGCGCTCGTTCACCACGTGGGGAGTGTGGACGATCTCGTATCCGTGCCGGAGGATGAGCTCCTTCTCGAACCGCTCGATCTCCTCACGAACGATGGAACCTGCCGGCTGCCAGAGGATGAGCCCGGATCCCACCCTGGAATCCACGGTGAAGAGGTCCA
>REBX01000231.1 GCA_007692505.1 Gemmatimonadales bacterium
ACATGGGTCGATTCCTCCTCCTCTGCCTCGTTGCCCTGGGCGTCGCCCTGGTGATCCCCGACTCCCGCGCCTGGATCCTGGAGCGCACCGCACCCATGGCGAACCCCGCCTTCCGCTGGATGGCCGGCCAGGAGATGCAGCAGATCGTGGAGGACCTGGAGACCCTGCAGGGGGCCGGCGACGCCCTTCCCGCCCGAAGCGCCGAGTTCACCGCCTGGGTCCAGAGGCGCTACCGGGACGACCGCTTCCACCAGGACCCCTGGGGTACCCCCTACGGCCTGGTGGTACAGGGCCGGACCTTCCGGGTCGTCTCGGCCGGGCCCGACGGGGAGTTCGGCACGGAGGACGACCTCTTCCGGGAAGGCGGCGGAGGGTGATCCGGGTCGGCCTCACGGGGAATGTGGCTTCGGGGAAGTCCAGCGTGGCCCGCCTCTGGGCCCGGTGGGGGATTCCCGTGGTCAGCGCAGACGAGTTGGCCCGGGAGGTGGTGGAGCCCGGGACCGAGGGGCTCCAGGCCGTGACGGAGGCCTTCGGGCCGGAGGTGCGTTCGGAGGATGGCTCGCTGGACCGCGCAGCCCTCCGGGCCATCGTATTCCGCGACCCCGAAGCCCGCCGGCGGCTGGAGGGCATCCTGCACCCCCTCATCGGTCGCCGACGGGACCGGTGGGAGAGCGCCCGGCGGGCGGAGGGCGCCCGCCTCGTGGTGAGCGAGGTCCCCCTCCTCTTCGAGGCCGGGCTCGAGAACCGCTTCGACCGCGTGGTGGCGGTGACTGCGCCCCGGGAGGAGCGGCTCCGGCGGATGGAGGAGGATCGGGGGCTGGAGCAGGAGGAGGCCCTCCGGATCATGGGGGCCCAGGAGGACCCCCCGGAGGACGGGCACCACCACCGCATCGCCAACGATGCCGGCCGGGTCCAGCTGGAGGTCCGGGCCCGGGCCGTCCTGGACCTCCTCCGGGACGAGGCGGAGCTCCCCTCGGTGCGGATCCGCCTGGACCTCCACCTCCACACCCGGGGCTCCTGGGACTGCCTCTCGGACCCGGAGGAGGTCCTGGACCGGGCCCGGGCCCGGGGGATCCACCGCATTGCGGTGACGGACCACGACCGCCTTTCAGTCGCCCTGGAGCTGGCGGAGCGCTTCCCGGAGCACGTCATCGCCGGTGAAGAGGTGAAGACCGCCGAGGGCGTGGACGTCATCGGGTGGTACCTCTCCCGGGAGATCCCGGGGCGGACCCCGGCCCGGGAGGTGTGCACGCAGATCCGGGAACAGGGCGGCCTGGTCTACCTCCCCCATCCCTTTGCCCGGGGGAAGGGCGGGTCGGGACGCCTGGCGGAGGCGCTGGCCCCCCACCTGGATGCGGTGGAGGTCTTCAATGCCCGGCTCCAGTCCGCCCATCGGAACCGCAGGGCCGCCGCCTTCTCCGTCCAGCACGACCTGCCGGGAGGGGCGGGCTCCGACGCGCACACCGTGGGAGAGGTGGGGTACACCTTCGTCGAAGTGCCCCACCATGCGAGCACCCCGGAGCACCTCCTGGAGGCCCTCCGCCACGGGCGTGTGCACGGACGACGGGCGCCTCTCGCCGTGTTTGCGGCCTCCAACTGGGCCAAGCTGGCCCGGCGGGTGGGGCTCGCCCCTGATGCGCCTCCACCGGCGGCCTCGCCAATGTCTTCCGATTGACCCCTTCCCCCGAGCCCCCCCACCTTTCCCAGATGACCGATCTCCGCACGGACGACCTGTCCGCAGCCGCCCCCTCCACGCCTCCGCTCTCCTTCGGGAATCCGGAGGAGCTCACGCCGGTGCCCGCCCACCGTTCCGCCGGGGCCCGGGCCGTCCTGGAGCGGCTGGAGGACGTGGGCCGGGTGGTGCTCACCACCCACGTGAACGCCGACGGCGACGGGGTGGGCTGCCAGGTGGCCCTGGTGGACCTCCTGGAGGCCCGCGGGATCCAGGCGCGCATCGTGAACCCCACCCGCTTCCCGGACCAGTTCCGCTTCCTCCTCCCCGACGAGGACCCGGTCCTCGAGGCAGGCACGGAGGCGGCGGCCCAGTGGTGCATGGGGGCGGATCTCTGTCTGGTGGTGGACACCGGCGAGGTGACCCGCATCGGGCGGGTCCGGCCCCTCACGGACCAGCTGCCCTACCTGGTGGTGGACCACCACCCCGAGGGGGACCGTCCCATCGAGGGCTTCGCTTTCCGGGACGAGTCGGCAGCGGCGGCCGGGGAGCTGGTCCACGCCCTGGCCCGGGAGGCGGACGGTCCCTGGACCCGGAGCGTCGTGGAGGGTCTCTGGGTGGCCCTCCTCACGGACACGGGCTCCTTCCGGTTCTGCAATAACACCGCGGGGCCCCACCCAATAGCCGCCGAGCTGGTGGACCGGGGGGCCCGTCCGGACCTCCTCCACGACCGGGTCTACGGGGCCTTCCCGGAGCGGCGTTTCCGCCTCCTGGCCCGGAGCCTGGACACCCTCTCCCGGAGCCCCTGTGGCCGGGTTGCCTGGATGACCGTGCCCCCCGACGCCTGGGACGAGCTGGACTGCCGGGCCCCGGACCTGGAGGGCTTCGTGGACATCCCCAGGAGCATCGAGGGCGTCCGGGTCGCCCTCCTCTTCCGGGAGGTCCCCGAGGGAGTGAAGGTCTCCCTTCGGGCCAACGGGGACGCCCGGGTGGACCGGGTGGCCCGGAAGTTCGAGGGCGGGGGCCACCCCAAGGCCTCCGGCGCCCTGGTCCCGGGCCGACCCCTGGAGGAGGTCCGGGCCGCCATGAGCCAGGCGGCGGTGGAGGACCTGGGCCGCGACCCCGGGGCCGGGGAACGATGACCCCCCGGCCCACGTATCTTCCAAGGGAGGACGAGGATCCCGGCGTCCCGGAGGCGCTGGGCCGGGCCCTGTCCCGCCTGGTGGACCAGGTGGGCCTCGACGCCCTCGTCGTCCTCTGGATCTTCCCCCCCCTCCGGAAGGGCCGGCGGGAGCGGGGGGTCCTGGCCGCCGGGTGCGGCTCGGACCCGGCGCGACAGACCCTGGTCACCCTGGCCTGGACGGCAGAGGAGACCGGGAAGGGGGTCACCTTCGAGACTCGCTACTCCGAGGAGGGGGAGGCCCCCCCGGATCGCCTCCCCCGGATCATGGAGGGCGTGGTCCGGCGGGCCCGGGACGTTCCAGGCTCTCCGGAGCGCATCGAGCTCGTCGGGGAGCCGGATCGGATCCGGTCCCTCCTGACAGAACTGGACGCCCCCATGCCGGAGGTCTTCCGTGAACCCGAGTCCCTCCGGGAGCCCGCCTCCGCACCCACCACCAGCCCCGCCCCCACACGGGAGCCCCAGCCATGAGCACCACCTCCGTTCCCATCGCTCCCTTCGTGCGCCTCTTCGGGCGCTACCTCCGGGAACAGGGCCTCCCCGTGACCCAGCAGCGGGAGGCCGTGGCCCAGGTCGTCTTCGGCTCCGACGCCCACCTCTCGGTGGAGGAGATCGAATCCATCCTCCGGGAAGAGGGCGATCGGATCGGGAAGGCCACCATCTACCGCACCCTGGACCTCCTGGTGAAGAGCAAGCTTGTGGAGGAGCACGACTTCGGGGAGGGGTTCAAGCGGTACGAGCACCGGCTGAGCCGGCAGCCCGACCACGACCACCTCATCTGCCGGGAGTGCGGCCAGGTCACCGAGTTCAAGGACCCGGAGCTCAGGCGCATGCAGGAGCGAGTGGCCCGGGAGCACGGCTTCGTGACTTCCCGACACAAGCTGGAGATCTACGGACTCTGTGCTCCCTGCCGGGAAGCCGGAGCCACCCTGGAGGAACAGGGCCTCACCTGTCCCATCGAAACGGTCTGAGTCCGCTTATGCCCGTCGAAACCAGCTTCATGGGCCTGGAAGGGCCCCACCAGGCCCTGGAGTCCGCCCGGGCCGCCATCATTCCCATCCCCCACGAGGCCACCGTCTCCTGGGGGGGAGGCACGGCCCGGGGGCCAGCCGCGATCCTCGAGGCCTCCCGGTACATCGAGCTCTACGACCGGGAGCTGGACCGGGTCATCTGTGGGGAGGACGGCGCTCTGGGGATCCACACCTTCCCGCCCCTGGAGCTCACCCGGGAAGGCTCCACCGCCGCCATGGAGGAGCTGGAGGTCCGCTGGGGCGAGGTACTCCGGGAGCTGGGGAATCGGGTGCCCCTGGCGCTGGGGGGCGAGCACGCCATCTCGGCGCCCCTCATCCGGGCCACGGCCCGGCACCACCGGGCGCGGCTGGAGGCGGAGGCCGATGGCCGCCTCTCGGTGCTCCAGCTCGACGCCCATGCCGACCTCCGGGACGGCTACCAGGGTGCCCCCTGGTCCCATGCCTCCTTCGCCTACCGATCCCTGGACGTGGCGGACTTCGTCCAGGTGGGTCTCCGGGCCGTGTCGCCGGAGGAGATGGAGGTGGCCCGCTCCCGGAGCGGGATCGAGATGATCTGGGCAGACGACATGTGGGAGGACGACGCCTGGATGGACCGGGCCCTGGAGGCGCTGGGCCCGGTGGTCTACCTCACGGTGGACGTGGACTACTTCGACCCCTCCCTGGTCCCATCCACCGGCACCCCCGAGCCCGGGGGGGGCGACTGGTACCGGACCCTCCGCTTCCTCCGCCGGGTCATGGCGGAGCGCGACGTGGTGGGAATGGACGTGGTGGAGCTCGCCCCGACCCCGGGACTCCACGCCCCCGACTTCCTGGTGGCCAAGCTCGTGCTCAAGCTCCTGGCCTACCGCTTCTACCCTCCGGCGTGACCGAGGCCGCCCGCGAGGAGTACAGGGCGCCGGAGCGTGCCCTCTCCCGAACCGCCGGGACGGGTCGGACCGGGGGCAATGCCATCACCCTGCAGTTCGAGGGCCCGGCGGCCTTCGAGGCCTGGCTGGAGGCCATCGCCGGCGCCCGCCGGTTCATCCACTTCGAGAACTACATCCTGCGGGACGACCCCATGGGGCGCCGCTTCCGGGATGCCCTGGTGGAGCGGGCCCGGGCCGGGGTACCCGTGCGGGTCCTCTACGACTGGGTGGGCTGCTGGGCCACCCCCCGGCGCTACTGGAAGCCCTTCCGGGAGGCCGGGGTGGAGGTCCGGGCCTTCAACCGTCCCTCCCTCCGGGACCCCTTCGGCCTCCTGCAGCGGGATCACCGAAAGCTGGTGGTGGTGGACGGGCACACCTGCTTCCTGGGGGGCTTCTGCGTGGGGCAGGAGTGGGCCGGCTCCGATACCGAGGCCCCCTGGCGGGACACGGGGGTGGAGATCCGGGGCCCCGCCGCCGCCGAGGCCTCCCGGACCTTCGAGCGGGTGTGGGCCGAGATGGGCTCCCCCGTGCCCCTGGAGCTCCAGATGGACCCCGCCGACGTGGAGCCTGTGGGAGAAACCCCGGTCTGGCTCATCGACGGGGTCCCCTGGCGGACCCGGATCTACCGGGTGACCCAGCTCATGGCGGCCCACGCGGTGGAGCGAATCTGGATCACGGATCCCTATTTCGTGGCTCCCCGGGCTGTCCGGGAGGCCCTCATGGGCGCCGCCCGGGATGGGGTGGACGTGCGGGTCCTGGTCCCGGCCCACAACAACTGGCCCTGGGTGGGCAGCCTCTCCCGCTCGGGCTACCGCCAGCTCCTGGAGGCCGGAGTCCGGATCTTCGAGTGGGAGGGCCCCATGATCCACGCCAAGACCGCCGTGGTGGACGGGTACTGGTGCCGGGTGGGATCCTCGAACCTGAACGCCGCCTCCCTCCTGGGGAACTGGGAGCTGGACGCCGGCGTGGTGGACCGGGAGCTCGCCGTGCAGGTGGAGGGACTCTTCATGGCGGACCTGGCCTCTGCCGTGGAGATCGTGCTCCCCTGGGCGTACCGGCCCGGGATGGGGTTCGAGGCGCCGGGACGGGGGCAGGCCGACTCGAGGAACGAGTCATCGGGGGAGCCCGGCTCGGACCGTGGGGCCCTTGCGCCCGAGCCATCGGCGGGACGCCGGGGCGCGCCGACCGCGGCGGAATCCAGGGAGGCCGAGGAGGTGCTGGCGGGGAAGGGCACCTCCCTCCTGGAGGAGGATCCGGACCTGGCCTCCCGCTGGCGACGCTGGGCCCTGAGCCCCGCCGGCCGGCAGACCCTGACCCTGGCCGACCTGGTCCGCGCCGGGTCCTCCCTGGGGGATGCCATTGCCGGGCACCGCGTGGTGGGCCGGGAGGACCGGGCCGTCCTGGGTGCCCTCACCATGGCCCTCCTGGTGGGGGCGGCCCTGGCGGTGTTCTTCCCCCGGGCCGTGGCCTGGACCCTGGGGGCCCTCATGGCCTGGTTCGGCATCGTTCTGGCCATGCGGGGGATCGCCCAGCGCTGGAGGGCCCGCAAGCAGGCCCGGGCGCTCCGGAATGGGGAGGAGGAAAAGGCCCGGACCGCGGGAATCGGGTAGGCGCTCCAGGCCTCCCTCCCCCGGCGCAGGAGCAGGGCGGCGGCCCCGGTCGAGGGCTTCCGGGCGGTCTGCCTCCCGGGAGATGTGGACCGCCCGAGAGTCAGGCCGGGGCGGAGGCGGGTCCGCTTCCCGCAGCTGCCACGGCCCCGGCCTCCTCGCCGGAGACCTCCTGCTCCAGGAGCTGCCTGCGGAGGAGGGTGGCGTAGACCCCGCCCAGGGCCAGGAGCTCCGCGTGGGTGCCCTCCTCCACCAGCTCTCCGTCGTCCAGGACCAGGATCCGGTCCGCGTTCATCACCGCCGTGACCCGATGGCTGATCAGGAAGGCCGTCCGGGTGTCCAGCTGGTCCCGGAGCTCGCCCAGGATCCGGGCCTCCGTCTGCGTGTCCACGGCGGAGAGGGCGTCGTCCAGGATGAGGATCCGGGGGTCGCGGGCCAGGGCGCGGGCCAGGGACGCACGCTGCTTCTGGCCCCCGGATAGGTTGATGCCCCGCTCGCCCAGGGGGGTGAGGTAGCCCCGGGGGAAGTCCGCCACCTGCTCGTGGAGCTGGGCCACCCGGGCTGCCGCCACGATCCTGGGGTCCGGCGCATCGGGGGCCTCCGGGTCGTCTTCGTCGGAGGCGGTCCCGCCCAGCCCGGCCTCCCGGTCCTCCAGCGCCACGTCCCGTTCCTCGAGCCCGGCCGCCTCCCGGTCCTCGTCCCCGGGACCCCGGCTGTCCAGCCCCAGCCCCACGTTCTCGGCAATGGTCTCGGAGAAGAGGAAGGTGTCCTGGGGCACGACCCCCATGACCCGACGGAGCTCGGCGGGGTCGTACTCCTGCAGGGGCACCCCGTCCAGGAGGACGACACCCTCCGTGGGGTCGTGGATGCGGGGGATGAGTGAGACCAGGGTGGACTTGCCCGACCCCGTGGGGCCCACCACGGCCACGGTCTGCCCCGCTGCCACCGTGAAGCTCACCTTCCGGAGCACGTCCCGATCGGTGCCGGGATGGCGGAAACTCACCCCCCGGAACTCCACGGTGCCCGCGAGGCCATCCCCCGGACGGATCCCCGTACCGGTGCGGATGGCGGGAGCGGTGTCCAGCACCCGGTTGATGCGGCCCATGGAGGCCTCGCCCCGCTGCACCAGGTTCACGACCCAGCCCAGCGCGATCATGGGCCAGGTGAGGAGGGTCAGGTAGAAGAAGAAGGCCACGAAGTCGCCCACGCTGATGGCGCCCCGCATGACCTCGCCGCCCCCCACCCAGAGGACCACGATGGTGGCCACCCCGGTGAGGAGGCCCATGATGGGGTGGAACGCCCCCTGGACCTTCACCAGGTGGAGGTTCCGGTCCATGTACTCCCGGTTCATGTCGTGGAAGCGGCGGGCCTGGTCCTTCTCCTGCACGTAGGCCCGGACCTGGCGGACCCCGGTGAGGTTCTCCTGCACCATGGTGGAGAGGGTGGAGAACTGCTCCTGGATCGTCTGGAAGCGGCGGTGGATGACCCGGCCGAACCAGAGGACGGACGGGGGCAGGAGGAGCATGGGGAGGAGGGCCAGCGCGGTGAGGCGCGGGCTGATCCAGAGCATGAGGGAGAGGACGAAGACCGTCATGACCACGGTGTTCACCGCGTACATCACGGCGGGGCCCACGGCCTGTCGGACGGCCAGTGTGTCGTTCGTGGCCCGGGCCATGATGTCGCCGGTGCGCTCCCGCCCGTGAAAGGAGGCGTCCAGGCGGAGGAGGTGGCGGAAGAAGTCGGCCCGGAGGTCGCATTCCACCCGGCGGGAGATCCCGTTCAGGAGCTCGCGCATCCCGTACTTGGCCGCGCCCCCCAGGAGGGCGAAGAGGACCACCAGGCCGGCGTAGCGGAGGATGAGGCCCCGGGCCACCTCGGGGTTCTCCAGGGCGTCGATGGCGAGCCGGAGGAGCCAGGGGCCCGCCACGGTGAAGAGGTTCGACACCGCCACCAGGACGAGCCCCAGGACCAGGCCCCTCCGGTAGGGGCGGAAGTAGGGGCGG
>REBX01000235.1 GCA_007692505.1 Gemmatimonadales bacterium
ATTGGGGCGCGGGGGCGAGGGCGGGGGGGCGGCATGCGCCACGCCCGCGTCTGGGCATCTCCCCGGCCGGGAAAGACGCCAACTCCGAAATGTCGGTGGAACCGGCCCGGAAATCCACCCGTGGCCCTCTGCGACCGTCCAGGGATGCCTTGACGGTCCCCCCGGGAAAATGTCTATTCCCGGGGCCTGTGCCCACCTGCGCGTGTCACCTTGCCGCTTCGTGATCGTCCAGGTTCGCCTGCGCGCCCCGTCCCTCAACACGGTTCCCCCGGCCCGGCCTCCGGTGTCCCGGTTCCGGGCGGCCCGCCCCGTCACCCAGAGAGGTCCCATGTCTCAGATTCCCGACGACCTGCTGTATTCCGAGGAGCACGAGTACCTGAAGGCCACCGACGAGGATGGGGTGTACCTCGTGGGAGTCACTGACTACGCCCAGGGAGAGCTCGGCGACGTGGTCTTCCTGGAGCTCCCCGGCTCCGGCGAGTCCTTCGACCGGAACGACGTCTTCGGAACCATCGAGGCGGTGAAGGCGGTGAGCGACCTCTTCGCCCCGGTGGGAGGGGAGGTCCTGGAGGTGAACGAGGCGCTGGACGACGACCCGGCCCTGGTGAACGCCGACCCCTACGGCGATGGCTGGATGATCCGGCTGCGGGTCTCCGACCCTTCGGAGCTGGACGACCTCCTGGACGCCGCGGCCTACGGGGAGCTCGTACAGGGCAGCTGAGCCCGGCTCCCCCTACCAGCGCAGCCCCGGCGGGACAGGGGCCTGGCGGAGAGGAACGCCCCGCCGCGCCGGGGGTCCAATCACGGGCTCCCGTCCCAACCGATGGACCCCCCTGTCCGCCCGCGGGTTCCGGCAGACCACCCCGGCGAGTGCCAGGTGGCCGGTCCGGCCCATGTTCCGGACCTTCAGTGGGGGTCTCCGTCGACTTCATACGGCTTTCAATCGGACGCGCCATGAGTCACGTCGCCTCAGATATTCCCTCCTCCTCCGCCACCGCCGCCGGGACTGCGAACCGGTCTCTGGACCGGACGGACCGGTTCGTCTCCCGGCACCTCGGACCCTCCCCCCAGGAGGTGGAGTCCATGCTCCACACCCTGGGAGTGGACTCCCTGGCCCAGCTGGTGGACGAGGCCATTCCCGCAGACATCCGCTTCGAGGGTGAGCTGGACATCCCCTCCGGGATCAGCGAGCGCCGCCTCATTGCCCGTCTCCGGGAGATCGGGTCGGAGAACCGGCCCCACCGATCCTTCATCGGCATGGGGTACCACGAAACGGTGGTTCCCCCGGTCATCCTTCGGAATGTGCTGGAGAACCCGGGTTGGTACACCCAGTACACGCCCTACCAGTCCGAGATCTCACAGGGCCGCCTGGAGGCGCTCCTGAACTTCCAGACCGTCGTCATCGACCTGACGGGTCTGGAAATCGCCAACGCTTCCCTCCTGGACGAGGGGACGGCGGCCGCCGAGGCCATGTCCCTCTTCCTGGACCAGGCGAAGGGGGACCGGAACGTCTTCTTCGTGGACGAGGGCTGTCATCCCCAGACGCTGGAGGTCCTGCGCACCCGGGCCCTCCCCCTGGGCGTGGAGGTCCGGACGGGCTCGCCGGAGGAGGCTGTGGAGGCCGCCGGCAACCTGGTGGGCGCCCTCCTGGCCTACCCGGCCACGGACGGCTCCGTGCGGGACCTGCGACCGGTCATCGAGGCCATTCGGGAGGCCGGTGGGCAGGTGGCCGTCGCCGCCGACCTCATGGCCCTGACCCTCCTGGTGCCCCCGGGGGAGATGGGCGCCGATGTGGTGGTGGGGAACTCCCAGCGGTTCGGCGTGCCCATGGGGTATGGAGGCCCCCACGCCGCCTTCATGGCCACCCGGGAACGCTACAAGCGCCGGATGCCGGGCCGCATCATCGGGGTCTCGAAGGATGCCGACGGGAACCCGGCCCTCCGGATGGCCCTGCAGACCCGGGAGCAGCACATCCGGAGGGAGCGGGCCACTTCCAACATCTGCACCGCCCAGGTCCTCCTGGCCGTCATGGCCTCCATGTACGCCGTGTACCACGGGCCGGAAGGACTCCGCCGCATCGCCCTCAGGATCCACGACCTGACACGGACGCTGGCTGCCGGCCTGGACGCCCGGGGCCACCAGGTGGAGGGAGACGCCTGGTTCGACACCCTCCGCATCCGCCCCGACGGCGGGACGGAGGCCGTTCTGGAGCGGGCCCGCGCCGCCCGCATCAATCTCCGGGACTTCGGGGATGGTACCCTGGGCGTGGCCCTGGACGAGGCCGCAGGAGCCGCCGAGGTGGACGCCCTCCTGCAGGTGTTCGGTGGGGAGGGCGGGTCGGCGGAGGACCACTTCGACGCCCTGGACGACGGTCTGGCCGTCCCGGACTCCCTGGTCCGCACCTCCGGCTACCTGGAGCACCCCACCTTCAACCGGTACCACTCCGAGACGGAGATGCTCCGGTACATGCACCGGCTGGAGAGCCGGGACCTCTCCCTGAACACCAGCATGATCCCCCTGGGTTCCTGCACCATGAAGCTGAACGCCACCGCCGAGATGATGGCTCTGTCGTGGCCCGAGTTCAGTGCCCTCCACCCGTTTGCACCCACGGACCAGGCCCGGGGCTACGCCCGGGTCACCCAGGACCTGGAGCGGTGGCTGGGAGAGATCTCCGGTCTCCCCGCCGTGTCCCTCCAGCCCAACTCCGGGGCCCAGGGCGAGTACGCGGGCCTCCTGGTCATCCGTGCCTGGCACCAGGACCGGGGCGAGGACCACCGGGACGTCTGCCTGATCCCCTCCTCCGCCCACGGGACGAACCCGGCATCGGCGGTCATGGCGGGGATGCGCGTGGTGGTGGTGAAGTGCGACGACGACGGGAACATCGACCTGGCCGACCTCCGGGCCCGGGCCGACGAGCATGCGGACCGGCTGGCCGCCCTCATGGTGACGTACCCCTCCACCCACGGGGTCTTCGAGACCCACATCAGGGAGGTGTGCGACATCATCCACGAGCGGGGCGGGCAGGTCTACCTGGACGGCGCGAACCTGAACGCCCAGGTGGGGCTCTGCCGGCCCGGCGACTACGGTGCAGACGTCATCCACATCAACCTGCACAAGACCTTCGCCATCCCCCACGGGGGAGGCGGGCCGGGGATGGGCCCCATCTGCGCTGCCGAGCACCTGGCGCCCTTCCTCCCCACCCACCCCGTGGTCCCCACCGGCGGGGAGCGGGGCATCGGCCCCATCTCCGCCGCCCCCTGGGGCAGCGCCTCCATCCTCCTCATTTCGTGGGCCTACATCGTCCTTCTGGGACGGGAGGGCATCAGGAGGGCCACCGAGGTGGCGATCCTGAACGCCAACTACATGGCCAAGCGCCTCGAGGAGCACTTCGACGTGCTCTACCGCGGCGCAGGGGGGAGGGTGGCCCACGAGTTCATCCTGGACCTGCGGCCCTTCCGGAAGACCGGGGGCATCACCGAGGAGGACGTGGCCAAGCGCCTGAACGACTACGGGTTTCACGCGCCCACCATGTCCTGGCCGGTGGCCGGGACCATCATGGTGGAGCCTACGGAGTCCGAGTCCCGGGCCGAGCTGGACCGGTTCTGCGACGCCCTCATCTCCATACGAGCCGAGATCCAGCAGGTGGAGATGGGCCTCCTGGACCGGGAGGACAACCCCCTGAAGCACGCCCCCCATACGGCGGCCTCGGTCCTGGCCGACACCTGGGACCACGCCTATACCAGGGAGCAGGCGGCCTACCCTGCGGCCTGGACCCGGGAGCAGAAGTTCTGGCCCACCGTCCGGCGGGTGGACAACGCTTCGGGCGACCGGAACCTGGTCTGCGCCTGCCCTCCCATGGAGGCCTATTCCTGACCCGGTTCGCCCGGCCATCAAGGGGGGGCGCGGACCCCGCTGGGTTCGAGCCCCCCCGTCTTCGCTGATCCCCGAACTCCACGGAGCTGACATGGCGACCCTGACCTTCCACGGCCACTCGACCTTCTCCCTCGAGACCTCCGACGGGACCCGGCTCGTCCTGGACCCGTGGTTCACCGGGAGCCCGGTGGCGGATATCGCCGCCGCCGACCTGCAGGCCCTGGACTACATCCTCTGCACCCACGGGCACCAGGACCACTTCGAGGATGCCATCCCCCTGGCAAAGCGCACCGGGGCCACCCTGGTCTCCACCTTCGAGATCGTCCAGTTCGCGGCCTCGCAGGGGGTGGAGAACGTGCACCCCATGCACATCGGCGGGGCCCACCGGTTCCCCTTCGGCAGGGTGAAGATGACCCCGGCCCTCCACGGGGGTCAGGTCCACGGCGACGAGACGGGGCAGTGGACCACGGTTCCCGGGGGGTTCCTCCTGGAGGTGGACGGCACCCGTCTCCACCACGCCGGGGACACGGCCCTCATCACCGACATGCAGCTCCTGAAGGGCCAGGTCGACGTGGCCCTCCTCCCCATCGGCGACAACTTCACCATGGGGCCCGAGGATGCAGTGAGGGCCATCGAGTTCATGGAGCCCTCCGTGGTGGTGCCCATCCACTTCGACACCTTCGACCTCATCGCCCAGGACACGGACCGCTTCCGGGAGATGGTGGGAGATCGAGCCCGGGTGCAGGTCATGGCCCCCGGGGACTCCCTGGCCCTGGACTGAGGGCACGGTGGACCTCCCCCGCCGCTGGAGGATCCTCCGGGATCCGCCCTCCGCGGGAGCCTGGAACATGGCGGTGGACGAGGCCCTGGCCCGCTGTCTGGAGCCCGACCAGGGCATCCTCCGGATCTACCGGTGGGTCCGGCCCACCCTCTCCTTCGGCCGAAACCAGTCTGCCCGGGACCGCTTCGACCCCCACGCCGCATCGGCGCTGGGGGTCGAGTTCGTGAGGCGCCCCACCGGTGGCAGGGAGGTGCTCCACGACCGGGAGCTCACCTGGTCCCTGGCCCTCCCCCTCCGGAACCCCGACGGGCTCAGGGGGACCTGGACCCGGGTGAACCGGGCCCTGGTGGCCGCTGTCCGGAGCCTGGGCCTGGGGGACGCAGGCTCCGCCGGCCCGGGGCCGGCGGCCTCCCCGGATGCCGGCGCCTGCTTCCGGCTCCCTGCAGAGGGGGAGGTCATGGCCGGGGGCCGGAAGCTGGCCGGAAGCGCACAGCGCCGGGTGGGAAACGCCCTCCTGCAGCACGGCTCCCTCCTCCTGGCCCCCTCCTGCGTCCGCATCCAGGGGCTTGGCCGCCCCGGGAAGGCCATCTCCGGGCAGGAAGACGCCGCACACCTGGAGGAACTCCTGGGCGGGCCCGTGGCCTTCGACGTGGTGGCCCGGGCCGTGGAGGCTGCCCTGGCGGCAGAGTACGGGGGCCAGTGGAGCCGGGACGACCTCCGCCGCGACGAGGAAGAGGTGGCGGCGAGCCTCCAGGGGCACTATGAATCCCCGGAGTGGACCTGGCGCCGATGAGCGCCTCGTTCCGGGATTCCGCTTCGCCGGACAGCCCGGACGACACCATGCCTTGCCACGGACCCCCGGGGGCCCATGACCCGATCTCCACGACCTTCGCCCACCTGCTTCCGAGGGACGGCCGCCCGGCTGGCCCCGGTCCTCCTCCTCCTCCTCCTGGTGCCCGCCTGCGGCGACGGTGATCGCTGGGCCGGGATGCCGGACTTCTGCCAGGCCGTCCTCCCGGAGGTGGAGGCCTTCCTGGAGGCGCATCCCCAGCCCGAGGGCGACCGCTTTGGTGGCAGAGCCGTGGTGGGAGGCGGCGGGGAGATCGCCGGGGGGATGAACGCCTTCGTGTCGGCGGATTACGCCGCGAACCAGCACCAGCTCCACGTGAACCTCATGACCCTCCTCCGCCTGGACGAGGAGCTGGAGCCCGAGCCCTGGCTGGCAGAGGCCTGGGAACTCTCGGAGGACGGCACCGAGCTGGAGTTCCGGATCCGGGACGACGTCCTCTGGCACGACGGGACCCCCACCACGGCCCACGACGTGGCCTTCACCTTCCTCCGGGTCACGGACCCCGAGACGGGTTTCCCCAACGCGGCTTTCTGGCGGCACTACGTGGAGGGTGAGGGCGGGGTGGAGGTGGTGGACGACCACACGATCCGATTCCGCCTCCACCCCCACGCAGGCCCCCTGAACCCCTGGTTCTCCGTGGCCGTCATGCCTCGTCACCTCCTGGAGGACGTGCCCCCCGCCGAGCTCCGGCAGCATCCCTACGGAAACCGCTGCCCTGTGGGCAACGGTCCCTTTGTCTTCCGCGACCACCAGCAGGACGCCTCCTGGACCTTTCGGCGGAACCCGGCGTTTCCGGAGGGCCTGGGAGGTCCGGCGCCCCTGGAGCACTATGTCTACAGGGTGATCCCCGAGCAGACGACCCTCCTCACCGAGCTCCTCACCGGTGGCGTGGACGTCTACATCGGGCCCTCGCCGGACCAGGTCCCCCAGATCGAGGCGGCGGACCACCTGGAGGTCCACGACTTCCTGTCCCGCAACTACGACTTCGTGGGCTGGAACACCCGCCGGCCCCACCTCTCCGACGTGCGGGTCCGGCGGGCCCTGACGCTGGGGACGAACCGGCAGCAGATCGTGGACGCCCTCCTGAGGGGCTACGGTACCGTGGCCAACTCCGGCGTTCCTCCCTTCCACCCCGCCTACATGCAGGCGCTGGAGGATTCCCTGGCCCACGACCCCGAGCGGGCCGCCCGGCTCCTGGACGAGGCGGGCTGGACGCTCCCGGAGGGGGGCGACATCCGGACGAACGCGGACGGGGAGCCGCTGGAGATCAGCCTCCAGTTCAACGTGGAGAACCAGATGCGGCGGGACATCGCCGAGATCATGCAGGCGCAGCTCCGGGAGGTGGGGGTGGCGATCCGGCCCGAGGGGGTGGAGTTCGCCTCCCTCATCAACCTGATCAACGATCCCCAGGTGCGGGACTTCGACGGCGTGGTGGTGGGCTGGGTCACGGACTTCCGGGTGGACGACCACGACCTCTTTCACTCCACCCGGGCCGACACCCCGTACGGTTGGTCCGGGATCGCCGACGACCGCCTGGACGTGCTCCTGGACACCCTCCAGCTCGTCCAGGACCTCGAGGAGGCGGCGCCCTTCTGGGAGGAGTATCAGCTCCGGCTGGTGGAGCTCCAACCCTACACCTGGCTCTACTTTCCGGAGCGCCTCGCCGGGACGAACCGGAGGCTGCACGGGGCAGAGCCCGACGTCCGGGGGGAGTGGGCGAACATCCATCGCTGGTGGGTCATGGACACGGAGTCCCCATGAGGGAGGTGGCGGGGAGGAGTGGACGCACCGGACGGGTGGAGACGGCCCAGGCATGCGCCGCCTCCTGATCCGGCGGCTCCTGGGGACGGTCCCCCTGGTCCTGGGGGTCGCCTCCCTCATTTTCGTGGCCCTCCACCTGGCCCCCGGCGACCCGGTGGACGTCTACTCCGGGCCCGGTGTGGCGCCGGAAGTACTGGATGGGCTCCGGGAACGGCTGGGGCTGGACGATCCCCTCCCGGTGAGGTACGTGCGGTGGATGGGGGCGACCCTCACCGGTGACCTGGGGCACTCCATCGCCCGGGGCCAGCCCGTGCGGGACGTGATCCTGGACCGGCTCCCCAACACCCTCCTCCTGTCGGGGGTGGCGCTGGCACTGGCCTTCGGGCTGGGGGTGACCATCGGGGCCGTGCAGGCGGTCCGCCAGGACTCGGTGACGGACCGGGTCCTCACCGTGGTGACCCTCTTCTTCCACTCCATGCCGTCCTTCTGGCTGGCCCTCATGATGATCCTGGTCTTCGCCCTCTGGGCCCGGACCGCGTGGGGCTGGCCCATCCACTTCCCGGCCTCGGGGATGACCTCGGTGGGCCACGAGGCCATGTCGGGGCCCCAGCAGCTCCTGGATCGGCTGCGCCACCTGGTCCTCCCGGCCACGACCCTGGCCCTGGTCCTGGCCGGAGGGATCGCCCGCCACACCCGGAGCTCGGTCCTGGAGGTGATCCGCCAGGACTGGGTGCGCACCGCCCTGGCCCGGGGGCTCTCCCGGAGCCGGGTCCTGGCCACACACGCCCTCCCGGCGGCCCTTCCCCCGGTGATCACCCTCCTGGGGCTCTACGTGCCCGCCCTCATGGGGGGGGCGGTCTTCGTGGAGATCGTCTTCGGGTGGCCGGGGATGGGGAAGCTCATGATCGATGCCATTGCCCAGCGGGACCACCCCGTCGTGCTGGCCGCCTCCCTCCTCTTCGCCCTCCTGGTGGTGCTGGGCAACCTCCTGGCCGATGTCCTCCACGCCCTCCTGGACCCCCGCGTCCGGCAGGAGGAGTCCCGGTGAGGGTGGGTCGGGCGGGCAAAGGCGCGGGACGGGTGGGCCGGGTGGGGCCCGGGGACGGGCGGGCAGGTCGTGCGGCCAG
>REBX01000138.1 GCA_007692505.1 Gemmatimonadales bacterium
GGCAAGGATGGCGCGGAGTGGGGGGCGCTACACCCGACAGAAGGGGGTTATTGAAGCGGACTTCACCCTCGAAACCCTCACCCTCGGCGCAAGCCGCACCCCGGTTCCGGGACAGGAACTGCCGGACACCTCGTCCTCGAGCGGCATGACTCCGGTGGTCGTGGGAAGTCTCCCGCTCAGCTGCTATCCGGACGACGGGGGAGCGATCCACCACCAGGGCCGGATCATCGTTGCCGGGCTGCTCAAGAGCGCGAGATGCGAGACCTATGTCGTTGGTGAAGAGCCCGAGTTCGAATCCAGCCTCGACCCTTTCGGCCCGGCCCCGGCAGTCTTCCTGGAGGGCGAGGGCTTGACCCCTTCCGAACGGGAGGCCCCTCCATTCGGTTCGGAGAATCCGGTGACCTTCGTGTTCCCGGTTCACTACCCGGAAGGCGGTTGGGGCCTTGTATGGGGTGAGGCCGTTGCGCCGGACTCCAGGACAAGCCCCGAAGAGGGTTGGCCTGTCGACTGGACATCGCGCGTTCTGGCCAGCGAGTTCCACGACGGGCATTGGCAACCCACCGAGACGATCCTGTCGGAGGACCGCAGCCTTGTGGGGCGGCCGGGGTCGATGCGGAACCTCGTGACGCGGGATGGCCAGACCACCGTCCTTCTGACGCAGACATTTCACTCGGTCCTCTCGTATGGGGGTTATCCCGGAGTGGTGAGCTGGACGACGGGAGGAGATCCGGCCCATCACTCCTTCCCGGGTCAGCTTCCCTCCCTGGGCGGACAGCCCTCCCTGGGGCTAGACGGTGCGGGAGACCTCTGGCTCTCCTGGGCCGACACCACCGATGCAGGCGACATCCGTCTCCATGTCCACCGACTTGGCCCGGACGGTCTCGACGATGGCCCGCCCGCCATCCTGCCCGCCACCATCGAGGAGAGAAACGACGTAGCGGACCTCGCAGTCTTCTTCGACGGTGCCGACGGAATGCACCTGTTCTGGACCAGCGTTTCGGGCCCCCGCCCGCGGTACGTCGCCCGAGCGTCCCCGGAGTCCGAATGGGAAGAGATCGAACTTCGCAACCCGAGCAGCGGGACCCCAATCGAGACGGCCTTCGCGTTCGCACCTTTCCCCCTGGGGGAAACCGGCGAGATGGCCGTGGGCCTGGAGGTGGTGAATCCCCAGGCCCCCCATGGTGCCTGGCTCAACGTCGAAGTCTGGACTCGCCTGGACGGCGAATGGGTCGATGTCCTGGAATCCGAAGGAGATTCGCCTCCCCTGACCCGAGCGGTGGTTCCAATCCATGGCCCCTCGGGCCCCTGCGGCCTGGTCTGGGCCTCGGCCGATGTCCGGGGGATGCAGGAGCGCGAGATGATCGAGCCCCTCGAACTGCAGGCGATTGGCTGCCGCCGGGACCAGGCGGGAGCGCCCGATCCGGGAACCACTCCCTGAGCCGGCATGTGGTGACGCCTTGAGCCCCTCGGCACGAGGGACTTCGCCGCCTCGGTCCACGAAGCGGTTCTGACGGAACGGGCCGTATCGCCCTCGGGCTGACGGGAACAGCTGGCTGAGCAGTCCGGAAGGAGGCCTGCCGCCCGTCATGGCAAGAAAATGCTTGTCTGGCCCGGTGGCCGGTTGCATGGTTTAACATCGCACCCCCCTCCCGGAGAGGCCGATGAGCCCCGTTCCTGTGCCGCGTCCTCTCCCCTCAGCGGGTCGTTTCGGGGCTCCTCCCGGCCGCTGCCTCCAGCTCCCGGCTGCTGCGCTTCTCCCGCTCCTCCTGGCGGGGTGTGGAGACCTCTGGTTTCACCCTGCCGATCCGTCTCCGGCTGCCCTGGAGCTGGTGGTCATGGGGCAGGAAGCAGAGGCCTCCCCGGCCGCCATGGTCCTCGATGCGTTCAATGCCTCCGACGCGGCCCGCGTCCGACTGAGTCGAGATGGCAACGTCGTGGTGGACGTGGTGGAGCCACTGGAGCCCGGGAGCGGCGAGACCCGGCTCCGCATCGAGGTGGAGGTCGGTCCGCAGGCAGAGACACTTCAGCTGGAGGTGGTCCTGCTCTTCGAGGGGGCCCCGCTCTTCCGGGGGGGCAACGATGCCGTGGTCCTCAGGGCCGGGCAGACCACAACGGCCGAGGTGCCACTCCTCCCCCTCCCCGACCGGGTCGAGCTCGAATCCGGGCCCCTCGTCCTCACGGCCCTGGAGGCCGAGCAACTCGTGGCAGGCCAGGTGGTCTTTGCCACAGGCGATGCCTTCACCGACGCCGTCCTGGACTGGAGGTCGGACAACCCCGCGGCCGTGGAGGTGGACGAGGCGGGCCGCGTTCGCGCCGTCACCCCCGGCCAGGCACTCGTCACGGCGACCTTCCAGGACCTTTCCGCCTCCCTGGTGGTGCAGGTGGAACAGGCTGTGGCCAGCGTGTTGGTCGCTCCCGACGGGTCGCTCGTCGGGATCGACGAGGAGCTCGTCATGGAGGCCAGGCTTCGGGACGCCAACGGGTTCCATATCCCCGTGGAGGGTCGCGGCGTGAGCTGGTCGAGTTCCAACCCCCTGGTGGCCTCTGTCGATGCGGCCGGGGTGGTGGTGGGCCTGGCCGAGGGGGTGACCGTGATCACGGCCACCAGCGAGGGTGCGAGTGGAGAGGCCACGGTGGAAGTGGAGGAGGAGGTACTCCCGGTGGAGTTCCCCGACCTTCAGCTGGAGTTGGCGGTGCGCTCCGCCCTGGACCTCCCCACGGGCGACATCCTGCCCGAGGACCTCCTCTCCCTCACGGTCCTGGTGGCCTTTGAAAGGGGGATCTCGGATCTGCGGGGGCTCGAGGGCGCCCTGAACCTGGATTTCCTGAACCTGAACCTGAACCTGGTCCAGGACCTGACCCCGATCCTCGAACTCCCGATCACATCTCTCGGGCTCTTCGGAAGCCCCCTGTCGGACCCATCCCAGGTGAGCCAGCTGACGAGCCTTGTGGAACTCAACATCGGCTCCACAGGTGCGACGTCCATCGGGTTCCTGGAGAGCCTTGCCGAGCTGCAGCTGCTGGGCGTCGCTGGAAACGACCTGGTCGACCTGGCGCCCCTCTCGGGACTCGAGGGGCTCGTCTTCCTGAATGTGGCGGACAACCTCGTGTCGGACCTGAGCCCGCTGGCCGGGCTGTCCCGGCTTGTCCAACTGGGTCTGGGACGGAACTCCGTCCAGGACCTGAATCCCCTCTCGGGCCTCCTGGAGCTGGAGGCTCTCTTTGCCGACTCGAACCTGATTCTGGACCTTTCGCCCCTGCAGGACCTGGGGGCTCTCCGGGCCCTGCAGGTAGCAGGGAACCTCATCGAGGACGCCGGCCCGGTGGAGGCGTTCACCCAACTGGAGCTCCTGGGGTTGAATGGCAACCAGATCGATCACGTGGGTCCCCTTCGGAACCTCCTGCAGCTCGAGTCCGTCTTCCTGGCCGGCAACTCCATCACCGACCTGGGTCCCCTCGTGGCCAACAGCGGTCTGGGGGATGGGGACCTTGTCGACGTGCGGGGCAACCCCCTGGGCGAGCAGGCCCTCTGTCTGGACATCCCCGCACTCATCGCCCGCGGCGTCCAGGTGCAGGTCTCGAGCGGCTGCCCCGGCTATTCAGGGGCGGCCGCGTCGGGCACGGAGGGTGCCGACAGCCATCTCGGAGCGACCGGACTGGAGAGCCGCTTGCCCGCATCCCTGCGCCTGGGCACTTTCCTCCAGGATTCGGTCTCGCCCCGGACCCTCGATCTTCTCGGGATTTCCCCCTGAAGCTGGCACCTGCCGCATGTCGTCAACCCCCGGCGCGATCCCTCGCCCACAGCACCTGGAGACCCCATGTCCAGGATCCTTGCCGTCCTGTTCGCGTTCTTCCTGCTGGCGCCCCAGGGCCTGGCCGCACAGCAGAGCGTCGAGGACGCTGCCGTCGTGGCGATCCAGCACCTCCAGGAGAAGGGAGCCCTTCCCGTGGACGTGCGCATGGGAATCCCCACGAGCAAGCGGACGGCCGCCCTGGAGCCCGAGGAGGCCGGTCAGCAGCTGGCTTTCCTGGCCACCATTGCCGAACGCCTGGGCGCCGCCTTCGACGACTCCGACGACCTGAGGGAGTGGCGGTGCGCCGAGATGGCGAATGGTCAGCCCGAGAGTGGCCCCTGCAGCTGGGTTCATTCCGGGAACCCGGTCTGGATCGAGCTCGACGAGGAGGCCGCGGCTGCCGAGGGGGCCGACCCATCCGCCTCTGAGACCCGCTTCAACATTTCGGTGTGGACGATCCACGACCGCCCGGCGAGCCTCGAGGGCCGGGGAAAGATCGTCAGCGGGGCGGAGCGGCACTACAGGCTCGGCGTGCATTCGATGGAGGACGGATCCGTCGAAGTGGAGACCCACGACGTCCTCTACGCCACCTGGTCCACGGTTCCCGAGGGGTGAGAGCCGTGGTCGTCGGGCTCGAGCTTCGCTAGCGGTCCAGGCAGGCACCACCAGGCTGCGGCTTTGCGGTTGCCGAATGCATGACATATATTTGTATGTGTCATCAAAACGCCAAGGCACCCGCCCTACCATGACCGAAACCAAGGAGCTCCTGAAGTTCATTCGCACCCGCGGGCAAGTCCGCCCAAGGGAGGTGTCAGCTGCCGGCTTTCATCGAGGACTACTCCATCACTTGCTGGAGCGTGATGAGATAGAAAGGGTTGCCCGCGGCCTCTACCGCTTGCCAGGTGCGATGTCCAGCGAGCACGAATCACTGGCAGAGGTCGCCCACCTCGTTCCGCATGGAGTCATCGCCCTCTTGTCCGCCCTGTCCTTCCACGGGATCGGGACCCAGATGCCCGGGGCTGTGTGGATGGCACTGGATCGGGGAACAACACGTTCGCGCCCTCGCCTGCAGGGTCGAAACGTGGAGTTCGTCTGGTTTAGCGGCCCTGCATTCACGGAAGGCAGGGAGAGCCATGAAGTCGGAGGAGTCTCCGTACAGGTCTATTCGCCGGCCAAGACGACGGCGGACCTCTTCAAGTATCGACACAAGATCGGTCTGGACGTTGCAATCGAGGCTCTTCGGGAAGGGCTTGGTGAACGGCGGTTCAGTCCGTCTGAGGTGGAGCAGTTCGCCCGCACCTGTCGAGTATGGAGTGTGATGAGGCCGTTCATCCAGGGCATGACGGCCTGATGCCTCACTGGACCGAGGGTTTGTCCAACGTTCCGGGGTCCGTGCTTCAGCGCCTTCGGAATATTTCCCGGGGAACCAATCAGGACATGAAGGTGGTGTTGAGCCGATTCGCCACCGAAAGATTGATGTATCGGATCAGCATCTCAAGGTACTCGGACAATTTCATACTAAGGGGCGCCTGGCTATTCCACGTTTGGGGTATTTCACGACGGGCCACCCGGGATGTGGACTTCCTGGCCAAGATTTCGAATACAGCCAACGCAGTTCAAGAGATCTTCACGGAGATCGTAGAGGTAGTCGTGCCACATGACGACGGCTTGACCTTCGACCCCGATTCATTTCAGGTCCATGAAATCCAGTTGGATGCCGAGTACTCCGGTGTTCGCCTTCGACTGATTGCGATGCTGGGCAGAACCAGGATCCCCACTCAGGTCGACCTGGGGTTCAGTGAGGCCACACTTCAGGACCCGGTCGAAGTCACCTTGCCGGTTCTCCTCGACTTCGAGGCACCTGAAACGAAGGCGTACAGCCCTGAAATCGTTGTCGCGGAAAAAGCGGAAGCCATCGTGAAGCTTGGAACGATCACGACTCGCTTCAAAGACTTCTTCGACCTCTTCCTCCTCAGCAATGAAAAGCATTTTGACGGGTCTGACCTGGTTCGTCAGGTACGGGCAACCTTCGACCACCGTGGCACGACTTTGCCTCACGAAATCCCAGGAGGACTAAGTGACGGCTTCGGTAGCGATCCCTCTAGCCAAGTACAGTGGCAAGCCTTTGTCCGACGGAGCGCCGCCGTCGATGCGCCAGGGAAGTTTGGTCGAGTCGTCGGACGGGTTCGAGCTTTCATCCACCCGGTTCTGCGTGCTGCCAAGGCGGACAGCGACCCTGACCTCGGACAGTGGGACCCGGACGCTGGTTGGACCAAATAGGGCTTGCTGGGAGGACGACTGCGGGCACGCGCGGCTCCCCTGGGCCAGGCCGGCGGTTGGTGGCCCTTCCGTCTCCGTGCCCCAACCTGCTCTGCACACCCGGAGGCACCATGCCGATAATCCTTGCACTTCTGCTTGTCCTCGCCCTGGCCGCGTGCAGCGAAGGGCCGGAGGACCCGGAGCCCGCAGGGGCCCTGGAGCTGTCGGAGGCCACGGACTTCGACCACGCCTTCTGGTCCATCGAAGACGTCTGGGAACTGGCAGACGGCACGCTCCTGGTCCTGGATCGCGGCGAAGGGGCCCTCTTCTCGCTGGATCCGGAAAGCGGGGAGGTCGCTGAGGTGCTCCAGGACGGAGAGGGGCCGCAGGAGGTGCGCTCCTTCGGGAATGTCATTCGCCTGGCTGGAGACACGCTGGCGGCCGTGATGCCCGGAAACGCCGCCTACCAGCTCATTTCAGGCGGCAAGATCGTGGGCCAGCGATCCGTGCCCCTGGACATCCTGGGTCCTCCCCAGCGTGACACCCTGGGCCACTGGCTCGTCACACCCAGCGCTGGAGACGCGGCCGCAGGCGGCGGCGGTTCGGTCCGACACCTGGTCCGATTCATGGAGGGAGAGGAGGGCACGCCCCCCGACACGGTGCGCTCCCGCGAGGTGGAGGCCAGCTCGCCCTTCACGGCGCTTCGGAGGGGGGAGGACCCACCGCCCGTTCGGGACTTCGACGCACGTATGCACGAGCGCCTCGCCCCGGATGGGTGGGTCGCAATCCTGCACCCCGATCCCTACCGGGTGGAGTGGCTCGATCCGGACGGACAGTGGCATCGTGGAGGCCAGCTCTCCTTCGAGGCGGTCTCCGTGGATGCGGCCCTCCGGCGAGACATCCTGGAGCGCCTCCGAGGTCTGCCCCGGGAAGGCGAGCAGATGGATCACCTGGTGGAAAACTCCGACGGTGTGACCGAGCTGCCCCCCTATCTGAGGGAGGCCAACGATCCCGGGGGCGTCCTCTTCGCACCGGACGGCCAACTCCTCGTGCTTCGGACCCAGTTGGGAGTGTCGGACTCCACCCGGTACGACGTGCTGGCCAGGAACGGCACCCGGAGTGGGCAGATCCGCCTTGGCCCCGGGGAGCGCATCATCGCATCCTCCCCCGATGCCCTCTACGTAGTGGTCCGGGACGAGGTCGACCTCCAGTATCTCCGTCGGATTCCGGTGAACTGACTGCCGATCCTCCCGCTTGCATGGGCACCAAGTATACTTTTCCCGCAGTAGGGTGAGAGATAAGTATGCTTTTTTTTTACCTACTGCTGCAGGTTAGGAAGTAACTGCAACTCCACCTGACCGGCAGCCTTCTACAGCTCGTCTTCGGGGAGGGGCTGCCGCTCGGGTACCTTGGACAGTGCCTTCTCGAACTTCTCCCGGCTGCCTCGGCGGCCTCGCTCCTCGATGTACTCCTCGGTGAGGAGCGCGGACAACTTCTCTGCGAGCGCCGTCGTCACAAGCTGGTTGATGGAGACACCCTCTTGCTTGGCCAGTTCTCGGGCCTTCTGATGCAGCGACTCCGGAAGCCTCACGCTCATGGTACTCATTTCAGCTCTCCAATCCGTTCCAGGAGCTCCCGCGCCGTGATCACCTTGATCCCGAACTTCGACGCTCCCTTGAAATCCCGTTTGTTGTAGCTGACGATGGTCCTGCATTCGCCAGCGACTGCCACTTCGAGCACCATGTCGTCTTTCGGGTCCCGAAGTACCGGCCGCCACAGAAAATAGATTTCGTGCGCGATCCCGACCTGACACAGGTAGTCGATTACATCGTCGATGTCCTGGGGATCGAGCCCGAGCTCACCCGCTTGCCGCTTCCCGACCTCTTCGTACTCAAGGACCAGCGGGACTGAGAGGTGGACCCGCAAGGCCGGATGGGTGCCCACAAGAGACAACAGTCGAAACGATGCTCCCGCTCTGGACCTTAGTGCGGCAATGAGTACGTTCGTGTCGAGGACCACGTCTTGCACAATCATTCGGTATCATATGTACTACCACGGGCGCCGGCAAGTTCCGCGTCGGCTCTGTCTGGATCTTGACCCCAGAAGGAGCGCCACCCCCCGGCTCCCGTACATGGGAAGAGGGGCCCGGTTTGCCGGGGATTGCCAGCCGGGCTACCGTGGAATTCGGCAGGAAGCCGACACCGCCCCAACCCGAAGGAGATCGTCCGTGCATCCAACCATGCGAGTGCTCGCGGGGCTGGTGGCCCTCTCCGTTGCCGTCCTGGGCGGGTGCGCGGGGGACGCTGACCACACGGGCCTGGACCCGGCCGACCTCCCCACCATCCAGCTCGAGGAGGAGCTTCGCCTCGGCGTGGTGGAGGGCCGGGAAGGAGAGGAGTTCGGGGGCATTCGCGGCCTCACCCTCACCTCGAACGACGAGGTGTGGCTCATGGAAATACGCCCGCCCATGCTCCGGAGGTTCGCGCAGGATGGCACCTTCCTGGGCACATCCGGGCGCGAGGGCGAGGGGCCGGGCGAGTTCGGTGCCCTGAACGCCGTGGAGCCCCTCCCCGACGGGGGCGTCCTCGTCCTGGACTCGAGGCAGGGCCGCCTCTCCCACTTCGATGCCGAGGGCGCCTTCGTGGACGCCTGGCCCCTCCCGTCCGGCATCGGTCAGCGGTTTCGGGTCGACGAGGCTGGCGAGACCGTCTACGTGGAGGCCCGCGACAATGAGGCCCGGAGCCAGGCCATGCGCGAGGCTGCCGAGGCCGGCGCGGCCGGCGGGGGCGCCCAGGGCCAGTTGCCCGAAGCCCCCATCGTCTGGATCCGCCTTGGGAATGAAATGGAGGTGATGGACACGATCCGTACCCCTCCAGCCGAGCGGGAGCTGGGAGGAGGCATGGTCTTCTCCACCGCCGCCGGACCCGTGGTGCCGGGCCTGTCCGAGCGGCTCCAGGTCCTGGACCGACAGGGCCGGGTCATCCACGCCTGGAACCGGAGCTACACCCTGGAGGTGGAGGCGGACGGGCAGGCGGACACCCTGGTGCAGGTGGCAGCCCCGCCCGTCCTCAAGACGCCGGCGGAGCGGCGCGAGCTGGAGGAGCGGATTGGCGAGGACCCCCGGGTGGACAGCCCCCCCTCCCTCAATCCCGAGAAACCCATCCTGGCCGAGCTCGAGCTGGACCTGGACGACCGTGTCTGGGCCCGCCTCCGCACCGAGGCGGAAGAGGTGGACGGCCCCGGCTTCCAGTGGCAGGAAACAGAGGTCCTCTGGCACGTCTGGAACGCCGATGGCACGCCGGTGGGATCGGTTCGCCTGGACCTCGGCGTCCGCTGGATGGAGGCCCGCGGAGAGTACCTCTGGGTCACCGCCCAGGGAGAGGGTGGCGAGCAGCAGATCATCCAGTACCGGATGGTGGAGGGGTAGGGGGAGGAGTAGGAGGAGCAGGACGGGGTGAGAGGGGACTCGGCGGAGCCCACGGTGTGGCATCCAATCCCGTTGACACGCCGGCACTCTGCAGGATATGGGTGTGAACCTTCAGTGCACATGCGTGTGTGCCCCTGCCCACCCCCTTCCGCCCCTCCTGCCTCCCCCATGCCTGCACCCCTCCCCGCCCCCACACTCCTCCTCGTGCCCGTCCGCATCCAGCTGGGAGGGAACCACAACTCCCGTCTGGGCGGCCAGATCGGCTCCATCGTGGGGCTGGGCCTCATCCTCCTGGCGGCCTGGCTCCTGGTGGAGCCGGTCCTGACCCTCCTGGGCGGGGAGCCCCTGGATGACACTTCGGCGGTTCGCCTGGTGGGCGCCGTCATGGCCGGGTTTGCCGGGCTGGCCATCCGCTCCGGGGTGAAGCGGCGGGACCGGGAGCTGGCCCGGAATGCCTACGTGGAGGAGCACGACGAGCCCTGGGCCATCCGCCGAGAGTGGAGGGAAGGCCGAATCGTCCACGAGACCCCGGTGCCCCGCATCGAGCTCTTCATGGGGATCGTCTTCGGGCTGGGCGGACTGGCCATGGCCGCGTTCGTCATCCTGGACGGTCTGGTGCGAGCCGACGATCCGGAGTGGGCCACCCTCCTGGTGCTTGTCTTCCCGGCCGTCGGTTTCTTCATCCTGGGGCGGGCCCGGAACAGCTTCCGCCGGAGGGCCCGGTTCGGCGAGTCCGTCCTCGAGCTGGAGACCCGTCCGGCGTGGAAGGGGCACCACCTGGCGGCCACCCTCGAGGCCCGGATCCCGCCCCGCGACGTGCCGGACCACGGCATCCGGGTGCAGGTGTCGGCCTACCACCGCACGGCCCGGAGGGAGAAGAGCGGGGATCGGGGCTCCACCCTGCGGGAGCACCTCCGCCTCCTCCACCGCGAGGAGGCCCACATGAAGGTCCTCCGGGACCGGGGCGACGGCCTCGAGATTCCGGTGGGCTTCGGGCTTCCCGAAGACGTCCCCTCCGCGTCGCCGGTGAAGCGGTCCGCCGCCGAGCTGGCCCGCACCGGGGAGCACGACATCCTCTGGCGGGTGGAGGTCCACGGCGACCTTCCCGGGTTGGACTACGACGCCACCTTCGAAGTCCCCGTCTTCGACCTGGAGGAGGACACCTCCCCCGAGGCCCGGCCCGCGCCCCCGGAGCCCCCGGGGCCCGACGTCCCCTGGCGGACCCACGCCATCGAGCCCGACCTGAAGGAGGCGGCGAGCCGGCACCTGGAGCTGGAGCGCCCTTCTCCCGATCGCGTCCGGGTCCGCATCCGGCCCACCGGCCTGGGCACGAATTTCTGGGTGGCGCTGGGGATGGGCGTGGTCCTCCTGGCCATCACGGTGCCCGTGCTGGGCCAGTCGATCCTGGGGGGGCTCATCTTCGGGGTCTTCGGGGTCCTCTGCCTGGCGGGCGCCTGGACGACCCTCACCCACGAAACCGCCGTGGTCGTGGAGCCCGGCACCCTCCGCATCCAGACGGGCCGTGGGGGCAGGAAGGAGGTCGTCCACGACCTGGCCGAGCTGGCCACCGTGGAGACCCGCATCTCCGGCGACGAGAACCAGAGCGCCTACACGGTGGTCCTCCTCCGGGAAGACACCTCGGACGGGGAGCCGGAAGAGGGCGTGGGCGGCCTGGTCCTCCGCATTGCCTCCACCGCCGGCGGCGAGGCCGGGAACCTGGTGCGCCAGGGCCTGGGCGACATCCGCCGTCACCTGGGCCGCATCGACCGGATCCAGGACAAGCACGAGGCGGACTGGATCGCGGAGCAGATCCGGGAGGCCGCCCGGGCCCAGGGAGTGGAGGTGGGGTGAGGGCCGAGACCCCGCTCCCGCCCACGGGCCGCCGCCCCATCCTTGCGGACCCCGGGGGCTTCGGTCATTCTTAGGGCGCCCTGCGGGGGCGCCCCTCCACGGACGGTGCAAACGGCACCGTTTCGGCCTGCCCGGATGGTGGCCCGCACCCCGATACCGACGTCAGGAAAGAGACCGATGGCATACATCATCACCGAGCCGTGCCTCGACACGAAGGACGCGAGTTGTGTCGAGGTCTGCCCCGTGGATTGCATCTACGAGGCGGACGACCAGTACTACATTCACCCGGACGAGTGCATCGACTGCGGCGCCTGCGAGCCGGAATGCCCCGTCCAGGCCATCTTCCCGGACACCGATGTCCCGCCGGAGTGGACGAGCTACATCGAGAAGAACCGCGCCCACTTCGAGTGAGTCCGCCTCGGCGGTAGACCTGGCACGAGCCCTCGTGGCCGTGCCCTCGGTCAACCCCGAGCTCGAGGCCGGTGGCGACGGCGAAGACCACATCTCCACCCTCGTGGCCGGCTGGCTCGAGGACTGGGGTTTTCGTGTGCGCCGCACCGAAGTGGCGCCCGGCCGCTTCAACGTGGTCGCCCGCGTGGGTGGGGGGGGCCCCACCCTGGTCCTGAACGGCCACCTGGACACCGTGGGCGTTGAGGGCATGACCCTCGACCCTTTCGATCCCCACGTGACCGAAGACGGCCTCCTCCAGGGCCGGGGCAGCGCCGACATGAAGGGCGGCCTGGCTGCCCTCCTGGTGGCCGCCCGGGCCCGGGCCCGGCAGCTCGCCGCCGCCCCCGCCAGCTCGCCTCCGGGCACCCTCATCGTCCTCCTCACCGCCGACGAGGAGCACGCCTCCGTGGGCCTGGAGGCCGAAATCGCCGGGGGCTTCGAGGCGCCCGAGCCGGCCCTCGCCGTGGTCTGCGAGCCCACCTCCCTGGCCGTGGCCACGGCAAACAAGGGCTTCGTCTGGACCACCCTGCGGGTCCACGGCCGCGCGGCCCACGGCTCCCGCCCCGAGGAGGGCCGGGACGCCGTCGTCCACGCCGGCCGGATCCTGGCTGCCCTGGACCGATGGCCCGAGCTGGAGGGGAGCCCCCCGCCCCACCCCCTCCTGGGCCGGGGCACGATCCACGCCGGGCCCATCCGCGGGGGCACGTCGCCCTCCGTCATCCCGGCCCACTGCCAGGTGGTGCTGGAGGCCCGGACCCTCCCCGGCGAGACCCCCGAGTCCGTCCGGGACCGGATCCAGTCGCTGGCGGACTCCGTGGCCCGCGACGGGCTCCGCGTGGAGCTGGAGCCCGGCATGGAGCGGCCCCCCGCCGAGCTCTCCCCCGACCACGCCGGCGTCACGGCCCTGGCCGCCGCCATGGAGGCCGAGGGTGCCTCCTTCCAGCTCCGGGGCATGACCGCCTGGGTGGAAGCGTCCTGGCTCCTGGAGGCGGGCATCCCCGCCCTCTGCTTCGGCCCCGGCTCCATTGGCCGGGCCCACACCGCCGACGAGGCCTGCCCGGTGGAGGAGATCGAGACCGCAGCCCGCGTCCTCACCCGCCTGGCCACGGACCCCCTCCCCCTGTGACAGACGGGCCCGCCCACCGCATCCTCACGGACGCCCGCGTCTGGACCGGCGTCCCGGGCCCCGACGGAGACCTCCCGCAGGCCGCCACCCCGGGCCGGGCCATCGCCATCCGGGACGGCCGGATCCTGGCCGAGGGGCCCGCCTCCCAGGTCCTGTCGCTCCGGGGCCCCCACACGGCAATCCACCCCCTGGAGGGCCGCACTGTCCTCCCGGGCTTCGTGGATGCCCACGTCCACCTCCTCTCCGGCGGGCTCGAGCTCTTCCGGGTCCAGCTCCGGGGCACCCGTTCCCCCGACGACCTGGTCCACCGGATCCGGAGCCGCGCCCTCCAGACCCCGCCGGGCACCTGGATCCTGGGCGGGGGCTGGGACCACCATGCCTGGGGGGGCACCCTCCCCACCCGGGAATGGCTGGACCGGGCCGCCCCGGACCACCCCGTCTTCCTCCTCCGGGTGGACCTCCACATGGGCGCCGCCAACTCCCGGGCCCTGGCCCTGGCCGGCATCGACCACGAAACCCCCGACCCCCCGGGGGGCACCCTGGATCGGGACCCGGCCACCGGCCAGCCCACGGGCATCCTCCGGGAAGAGGCCCTCCTCCCCATGGCCGCCGTGGTCCCCGCCCCCGACGACGCCCAGCGCGAGGCCGCCCTCATGGCCGCCGCCCGCCACGCCCTCTCCCTGGGGGTCACGCAGGTCCACGACATGGGCGCCCTCCAGAGCCCCGACGAGAGCTGGGCCTCCCTGGACGCCCTCCGCCGTCTCCGCTCCGCAGGCCGCCTCCCCCTCCGGGTCCGGGCCGCCGTCCCCCTGGAGACCCGCCACCGCCTGGCCCGCCTGGTGGCCCGGGAAGGCCGGGGCGACCTCCGCCTGGGATGGGGCGCCGTGAAGGGGTTCGTGGATGGCTCGCTGGGCGCAGGCACGGCGTGGATGGAGGCCCCCTACTCCGACGAGCCCACGAACCGGGGCGCCCCCAGCACGGACCCCGCCGAGCTGGCCCGAGCCCTCCTGGAGGCCGCCGAGCTGGGACTGCAACCCGTGGTCCACGCCATCGGGGACCGGGCAAACGCATGGCTCCTCGAGACGTTTTCCGGGGTGGACCCGGCCCTCCGCCCCCGGGTGGAGCACGCCCAGCACCTGGGCCCCGAGAGCATCCGCCAGGCCGGCGCCCGCAGGGCAGTCCTCTCCGTGCAGCCCGCCCACCTCCTGGACGACGGGCAGTGGGTGCACCGCCGCCTGGGGCCCCATCGGCCCCGCTGGGCCTATCCGTTCCGGAGCCTCCTGGATGCCGGGGCGGTGCTGGCCTTCGGCTCGGACTGGACCGTGGCCCCAATGGATCCCCGGGTCGCGCTGGCCGCCGCCGTGTGCCGCGTGCCGGGGGATCCGGGTCAGGGCGCCCCGGGCGCCGCCTGGAACCCGGCGGAACGCATCTCCCTCCCGGAGGCCCTCCGTGCCCATGCGTGGGGCGGAGCGGTGGCAGCGGGGATGGAAGCCCACACGGGAACGATCCAGGCAGGAAAAGCGGCCGATCTGGCCATCCTCGATTCCGATCCCTTCCAGGTGGAGTCCCACCGCCTTCCCACCGACGTGCAGGTTCACCTTACCTTCGTGGACGGAGCGCCGGTGTGGCGCAGCGACGACGTCCCCGAGGAGAGCCTGACATGAGCCCCCACGAGGAGCGGAAGGTGCCCGGGTCGCCCCTGGAGCGGGAGCAGGTGGTGGAGCGGCTCTGCGACCACTACGCCGCCGACCACCTGGCCATGGAGGAGTTCGAGCGGCGGATCACCCTGGTCCACCGGGCCGCCACCCAGGACGAACTCCGGGCCCTCCTGGCCGACCTCCCCAGCCTCCAGGCGGGGCAGGGCAGTGCCTCCGGCGCTTCCGGCACGGCGTCCTCCTCCCGGACGGGCCTGGAGCCTGCCGGGAGCACTCCGGCGCCGGCCCGGGCCCGCGCCGGCCAGGTGCGGGACAACCAGACCGAGCTGGCCATCTGGAGCGGCCGGACCCGCACGGGGCCCTGGATCCCGGCCCGGACGATCCGGGCCGTGGCCCTCATGGGCGGGATCGAGCTGGACTTCCGGGAGGCCCTCTTCCCCGAGGGCGAGATCCGGCTCCACGTGGTGGCCATCATGGGCGGGGTCGACATCACCGTGCCGCCCGGGGTGCGGGTGGAGACCGGCGGGATCGCCCTCCTGGGGGGCTTCGACGAGGCCCTCGATCCGGACCAGGGGGGCTTCGAGGACGACGCCCCCGTCCTCCGGATCACGGGCGCTGCCTTCCTGGGCGGGGTCGACATCACGTCCCGCCACCCGGGAGAGTCGCCCCGGGAGGCCCGGCGGCGCCGGAAGCGACTCGGCCAGGAGCGCCAGAAGGCCCGGGAGGAGCTGGAGGACCGGGCCGCCGCCCGTCGGAAGCTGCCCGGGTCCGGCGACCGGTAGCCGGTCGGCAGTGGGCGGTCGGCGGGGGCCCGTTCGGCTCCTCGCCCGCGCAGGGTCACTGCAGCATCCCCGTCCGGCATCGCCTGGCGGGCAAACCAGGCAGGAACATCCATCCAGCAGGGAGTCAGCACCATGACGGACTTGGGATCCAGGGGCGGAATCGGGACGGTGGAGGGACGCCACGTGTCCCTCGTGTCGGTGAGCCTCGACCTGGGAGCCGGTCGCCGGGGCGTCGACATGGGGCCTTCGGCCCTCCGCATCGCCGGGCTGGTGGAGGCCATCGAGGCCCTGGGCTACCCCGTGCAGGAGGGAGGCACGGTGACGGCGCCGGGTCCCGAGGTCGCCGAGGAGGGCGAGGCTTCGGCCAAGTACCTGGAGGCCATTGCCGGGGTGTGCTCCGAGTCGGCGAAGCTGGTCCGGACGGCCCTCTCCCGGGGCGCGTTCCCCCTGGTCCTGGGGGGCGACCACTCCCTCACCATGGGGACGGGCGCGGCCATGTCCGACCACTACCGGGAGAAGGGCGAGTCCCTGGGGCTCATCTGGGTGGATGCCCACACGGACATGAACACGCCGCAGACCTCTCCCTCCGGCAACATCCACGGGATGAGCCTCTCCGTCCTCACGGGCCACGGGCCCGAATCCCTCGTGGGGCTGGCCGGCGGGGTGCCCGCCTTCGACCCGGCCCACGTCTCCGTCATCGGGGCCCGGCAGATCGACCCCGGCGAGCGGGAGGCCATCGCGGAGCTGGGCATCCGGGTCTTCACCATGTCCGAAGTGGACGAGCGGGGACTGGCCCAGTGCATCGACGAGGCCATGGAGCGGGCGAACAGGGGCACGGCGGGCTTCCACATGTCCTTCGACCTGGACGTCCTGGAGCCCATGGTGGCCCCCGGTGTGGGGACCCCGGTGGCCGGTGGACTCACGTACCGGGAGGGGCACCTGGTCTGCGAGAAGGCGGCCCGCTCCGGGCGGCTCCGGGGCTTCGAGCTCGTGGAGCTGAACCCCGTCCTGGACGACTCCAACCGCACCGGAAAGCTGGGCGTGGGCCTCATCGAGAGCGCGCTGGGCAAGCGGATCCTCTGATCTGACCTGCCCGACCCCGGCGCGCCGCGGCCCCACCTGGGGACCGCGGCGCCTTCCCGGTCAGAACGCGTATTCCCACCCCACGTTCAGCGTCCAGTCCGTGCCCATCTGGGGCCCGTCCAGCGACTGCAGGAGGGGGCCGCCCCACTCCAGGTTCAGGCGGTGTCCGGCCAGGGGCCGGCCGCCAGGCACCTGGAGGTTCAGGGCCAGGAATCCGTTCAGGACCTGCCCGCCCTGCAGGGCCGGGTCGTTCTCGGGGCTCACCGCAGGATCCATCACCGCGTCCGAGCCCGAAACGCTGCCCCGGGTGCGGCCCTCCAGGCGTACCCCCGGCGCGGCCCATCGGTGGCCGCGAAGCATGGCCCAGCCGTTCAGCGCACCCTCGGCGCCGCGACGCCATCCCTCCGAATTCTCGTTCACCCGGACCACGCCCATCCCCTGCGCGCCCAGCGAGAGGCGGTCCGTCTGCCCCAGCCAGGTCACGCCGGGCCGGGCCTCCCAGCTCCCGGAGCCCAGCTGCATGGGATAACCCAGCCGGCTGTGCTCGGGCACCATGCGGTCGTCCGTGGCGGTGGTGCTCCCGGTGGGGATCCCCACGCCCAGGTTCAGGTGGATGCGCTGGCGGTTCCGGTCGAAGACGGTGACCAGGGCGCTCACCTCGGTATCGGCCCAACCCGACACGCCGTGCTCATGGGTGTGGAAGCCGCCGTGGTCCCCGTGGTCGCCGTGGCCGCCGTCGCCGCCATGGTCGCCATGATCGCCGTGCCCATCGTCCATCTGGCCCATCTGGCCATGCCCGTGGCCGCCGTGGCCATGGCCATGACCCGCCATCAGGTCATTCGCCATCCGCACGTCCATGCGGTGGTCCATCCACATGCCCATGACCATGAGGGTCACCCGGTCAGACGGGGCGTACATGAGGTGGGGCATGTGCATGTCCATGGTCATTTCCAGGGGGACCATGGGATACGTCTCCCACACCTGGTCCACCGAAAGGCTGGTCCGGCCATTCCGCAGCCCCGACATGGTCATCCGGCTGAACATGTACGAGGCCATCCACTCGCCGGCGTGGTGGGTGTGATCGCCCATGACCCCCATGGGGGCATGGCCGGCCGGGCCGGCAGAGCTCCAGCGCGCGTCCACCTCCTGCGCCCCGAGCGCCATGGAGTGGGGGGCCTGTGTGAGGGACGGGCCTGCCAGGAGGGCAGCGGCCGTCAGGGCAGCGGGGATCAGGGCCGAAGGAGCCAGGGCCGAAGGAGCCAGGGCAGCGGGAAGCAGCCCCCGCCGCCGGGGGCGGGGGGTCGTGTGTCGTGAAAACATGATGTGTGTCTCTCCAGGGATTCCGAGGTGCGCACCCTGCCCCGTCGCCGTCGCCCACGGGCGCAGGGCGGTCACCGGCACGCACGGGCACTGGGCCCGCCGCCTGCCGGGGAGCAGGATGCAGTTCGATGTGCTGTTCGAAGGGGTCGGAGTCAGCCCTGGAGAGGTGGTGCAGTGGGCCAGTGGAGGACGTGGTGCACCGCGGCCCGGTTCGGGCGCAGGTCGGCAGGGGCCGCAGGAATGGGCCCGGGGGTTGCCGGCGCCGGAGCGGAGCGGACGGGGTGGGGGCTGGCCACGGAGGCCGCGCTGGCGCCGGTGCAGTCCGAGCGACAGGTGCAGGGCCCCTCGTGCCCGTGATGGTGGGAGGGGGCGTCGGCGTCGGCCGCAGCCGCGCCTGGTGCCTCGCCGTGATGGCCGGCGTGGTCGTGATGGCCGTGGCCGTCGTGCCCATCGCTGTGCCCGTCGACCTGCCCGGGAGCGTGCCCGTGTCCGTGCCCGTGCCCGAGCTCGTGATGGGGGCAGTCATGGAGCGCCCCCACATCGATGGTCCAACCGCACAGGAACGCCACCAGCGCCACGAGCCCCGCCACCCTGCGGTGGCGGAGCCCATGGCGCTGGCGGGTCCGGCGGTGTGGACGGATCATGCTGGGGTCAGAAGTCGGTTCGGTGGATGGAGATGCCCCGGCGGGCCAGGCCCTCCAGGTACGCCTGGGGCACCACGGTCTCGTCGGGGGTGCGCACGCCCTGCTCCCGGATGTCGCCCCGGCACTGCATGACGCCGGTGAGGGCCAGGGAGTACCCGGTGGTCCGCATCATGGCCGTGATCCCCGTGCCCTCGTCATAGTAGTCCAGCAGGTCGTATCGGATCCCGGTGTCCTGCCCGTTCTTCTTCCCCCGGATCTCCACCCGGAGGGCCACCAGGTCCCGGCCGTCGGGCTTCCGGAGCTTCGGGCTCACCCGGTCGATGAAGAACTGCCGGGGGGTGATCTCGGCCGAGCCCACCTTCACCGGCTCGTCGTCCAGAAGGCCCAGGTCCCGAATGGCCCGCATGATGGCCGCGTGCCCCGGGTAGCGCAGGGTCTTGTACTCCATTGTGCGCAGCTGGCCCCTGTACCGGAAGGGGAGGGTGGAGATCCCTCCCGCCGTGTAGAAGGCCTCCAGCGTGCCCAGGGGCTCGGGGAAGGTGACCTGCTCCATCCCGGTGAGGGGCTCCACGTCGGCGGGCTCCCCCTCGTGGAGGACCAGACCCGGCGTCGTGTAGTAGTCCAGCACGCCCTCCATGGAGTAGACGATCTGGTAGTTCAGGGGGGGCTCCGGCTCCTGCGGGAGGCCGCCCACCCACATGCGGACCGCCTCCGTCTCGTCCAGCTCGTCGATGCCGGACTGGGCCAGGATGTTCACCATCCCGGGGGCCAGGCCGCAGTCGGGGATCACGCTGACCCCCGCCGCCCGGGCCCGGTCGTCCAGCTTCCGCTGCCCCTCCACGATCTCGGTGTTGCCCCCCAGGTCCGCAAAATGCGCCCCGGCCTCGATGGCCAGCTCCGTCATCTCCAGGTTGAAGTAGTAGGGCAGGGCGCAGACCACGGCGTCCATCCCCTCCATGACGGGGCGCACCGTGGCCGGGTCCCGGGCGTCCACCGTCTCCAGGCGGAGCCGCTCCCCGCCCTCAGTTTGCGAGCGGAGGAAGGTCGGGAGGGCGTCGGGGTTCGCATCGGCGACCACCACTTCCTCCACCTGGGGGTCCTGAAGAAGGTCGTGGGCCGCTGCGGAGCCCTGTGCCCCGCCACCAAGAACCAGAATGCGCATACTGTTTCCTGTCGTTCGGGGCCATCCCGCCCCTGCCGCCGCAGTGCGGCAGGAGCCGAAGGCCCGGATTCACGTTGGATTGTTTCGTGCCCGCCCTGGGGGGATGCGCCCGTCAGCCGCCGAAGAGGTCGGGCTGGTCTTCCTCGTCGCCTGCGGCCTCGTCCGCCTCGTCGCCCTCCACTCCTGCCTCTACTTCCACTTCAACTTCCTCGTCCCCATCCTCGTCCACCAGATCAGAACCATCATTCGGCTTCTGATCCGTCAGGCTCCGGGTGACCTCCACGATCCGGTCCCCGGCGCCCACCTCCACCACCTGGCGACCCCGGGTCCGGCGCCCCTGCTCCGGCACCCCGCCGGCCTCCAGGCGGTGCACGGCGCCCCCGGCGGTCACCAGGGTGATCTCCTCGGTGGGGACCACCTCCAGCGCGCCCACCAGCACTCCGGCCTCCTTGCTGGTGGTGGCCGCCTGCGTGCCCAGCCCGCCCCGCTTCTGCAGGGGGAACTCCGACATGGCGGTCCGCTTGCCCCACCCCTGCTCCGTGACCGTGAGGATGTGGGCCTCGCGGCGCACCAGGATCATCCCCACCACCCGGTCGTCGCCCCTCAGCCCGATCCCCTTCACCCCCCGGGCCGTGCGGCCCATCACCGAAATCTCCTCCTCCTCGAACCGGATCGCCCGGCCGCCCCGGGTGAGGAGCATGATCTCGCCTCGCCCGTCGGAGAGGCGCACGTCCAGGATCCGGTCCCCGTCCTTCGTGCCCGCCGCAATGAGCCCGCCGGCCCGGGGGTTCGAGAACTCCCCGAGCTCCGTCCGCTTGAGGACCCCGCCCTCCGAGAGGAACACCAGCCAGTGGTCCTCCGCCTCCAGGTCCTCCACCGGGACCAGCGCCACGATGCGGTCGCCCCGGTCCGCCTCCGCCAGGGCGTACACGGACTGCCCCCGGGAGGCCCGCGCCGATTCGGGCACGTCCAGCACCGAAACGAAATGGCAGTGCCCCCCTTCGGTGAAGGCCAGGAGCCACCCGGTGGTCCGGGCCACGAAGACCCGCTCCAGCCAGTCGTCCTCGAAGTTCTCCATGCCGGCCAGCGCCTTCCCCGACTTCACCCGGCGCTTGTAGAGGTGCATGGGGATCCGCTTCACGAAGCCCTCGTGGGACACGGTGATGACCACGTCCTCGTCCGCCACTGCGTCCTCCACCGGCGCCTCGTGCTCCTCGGCGTCCCGGAGGATCTCGGTGCGGCGCTCGTCCCCCCACACCTCCACCACCTCCTCCAGCTCGGCCAGGACCACGTCGATCTGCGCCCCCTCGCTCTCCAGGATGGCCCGGAGCCGCCCGATGACCTCCTCCAGCTCCGCCACCCGGTTCCGGAGCGCCTCGCCCTCCAGGGAGGTGAGCTTCCCCAGCCGCATGTTGAGGATCGCCTCGGCCTGCGTGTCCGAGAGCCCGAACCGCTCTTCCAGCCGCGCCGCCGCCTGGGGCCGGTCCCTGGAGTCCCGGATGATGGAGATGACCTCGTCGATGTGGTCCAGCGCCACCAGGAGCCCCTCCAGCACGTGGCGCTCCGCCTCGGCCTTCTCCAGCTCGTGGCGGGACCGGCGCACCACCACGTCGATGCGGTGGTCCCGGTACCGCTCCAGCATGCGCTTGAGGTCGAACTCCCTGGGCTCGCCCCCGTCCAGCGCCAGGAGGATGGCCCCGAAGGTGTGCTGCAGGTACGTGCGCCGGAGGAGGGTGGCCAGCGTCCCCTCGGCCGCGGCCCCCCGCTTCAGGGTGATCACCAGCCGGAGCCCGTCCCGGTCCGACTCGTCCCGCACGTCCGTCACGTCCTCGAGCTTCCCCTTCCGGGAGAGCTTCACGATCTGCTCGATGATCTTCGACTTGGAGACCGCGTAGGGGATCTCCGTCACCACGAGCTGCTCGCGTCCGCCCCGAAGCGCCTCCTTCACGACCCGCGCCCGCATGACCACCCGGCCCCGCCCCGTCCGGTACATGTCCCGGATCCCGTCCTCGCCCACGATGAAGCCGCCGGTGGGGAAGTCGGGCCCCGGCACGTGCTCCATGAGGTCGTCGATGGTGCAGTCGGGGTGCCGGGCCAGGTGCCGGAAGGCCGCCGCCACCTCGGGGAGGTTGTGGGGCGGGATGTTCGTGCTCATCCCCACCGCGATCCCCGCCGCCCCGTTCACCAGGAGGTTGGGGAAGCGGGAGGGGAGGACGGACGGCTCCAGGAGCCGGTTGTCGAAGTTGGGCGACCAGTCCACCGTCTCCAGGTCGATGTCCTTCAGGAGCTGCTCCGCCACCGGGGCCAGGCGGGCCTCCGTGTACCGGTACGCCGCCGCCGAATCGCCATCGATGGAGCCGAAGTTCCCCTGCCCGTCCACCAGCGGGTAGCGGAGCGAGAAGTCCTGCACCATGCGGACCAGGGCGTCGTAGACCGCCGAGTCCCCGTGGGGGTGGAACTTGCCCAGCACCTCTCCCACCACCGTGGCGCTCTTCTTGTACGGCCGGTCGGACCGGAGCCCCAGCTCGTTCATGGCGTGGAGGATCCGCCGATGCACCGGCTTGAGCCCGTCGCGCACGTCGGGGAGGGCCCGCTGCACGATCACGCTCATGGAATAGTCGAGGAAGGCCTCGCGCATCTCCTCCTCGATCAGACGTGGAAGGATGCGCTCCCGCTTCTGGGCCACGCTCATCCGGACTCCTGGCGGTGGGGGTGTGGATTCGGTTCGAAGGGCGGTCTTTCAGGGGGATGGCCGGCGGGGCGCCCGCACCTCCTGCAGGCGGTGCCCGGCCGGACCCGACCGAAGATGGGCCGGGGTGGGGGGTGGGGGAAGGGTGGCAGCGGGGCCGGGCAGGAAGACGGGGCCCGTCCGCCCACGGGGCGCGCCAGCCGGCGCTGGCGCATGGGGACTCCCGTCGTCCCCGGTCCCTCGTCAGTCCGTCGCCCGGGCCCGGTCGGCGCCCAGCGCCTCCGCCATGGCCTGGCGGCCGGCGTCCAGGAAGTACTCCACGTGGTCAAAGTCGAAGGTTCCGTACCCGTCCAGCTCGGGGCGCACGTAGAGGAGGGGGACCCCGGTCCAGCCCTCCACAAGCTCCATGCGGCGGCGCCTCGACATGAGGGAGAACACCCGCTGGTGGACTCCCACCATGCCGTCCTCCAGGATCTTCTCCACGGGCATGTCGCCGCCCGAGCCCGCGTCCACCGCCACGATTCCCGTGGCCCCCAGCGACGCTGCCCGATCCAGGGGGAGCGCGCTGCTGGATCCGCCATCCACATACAGACCGCCCGGGAGCCGGGCAGGTGGATAGAGCACCGGGAGCGCTGCGGAGGCGTAGACGGCCTCAACCAGGCTCACATCGGTGCGAGCCCCGATCCCGAACCACTCTTCCCGCCCGGTGGAAAGCTCCATGGCGTTGGCCTGGAAGCGGATCTTCAGGTCCTCCCAGCCCCCGGCAGGCAGGACCCGCTCCAGGTAGCCCCGGAAGGGACTGTCCCGGAGGATGGAGTCGGCCCGGATGCCCCCCACCCACATGGCGCGGCGCTGCAGGCGGGCAATGTCGGTGCGCTCCAGGGTGCGCGCCTGCTCCTCCAGCTCCTCCAGGGGTCGACCGGCGCTCATGCAGGCGCCTACCAGGGCCCCGATGCTCGAGCCCACGATGCCTGCCGGGGCGAAGGAGGCCTCCTTCAGGGCCCGCCAGGCCCCCAGGTGGGCAAGCCCCTTGAGGCCGCCTCCTCCCAGGACGAGCCAGGGGCGCTCGCCCAGGGGAATGCCGCCCAGGACCGGCCCTTCAGGGGTTCGGGTCCCACTGCGCTTCAAAAGCCTGAACACGGGTGGATCTCCCTTGACGCTCCCCGGAGGCCGGGATAGCTTTTAAAAACAAGAATCATTCTTGATAAGGCGACCAGCAGCGTGCGGTGCCTGCCCCGGTGGCTGGCCCGCGCGTCCACTTCCACGGTACTGAACGAGGCGGTTCGACGGATGAGCGACGCTCCCATTCTTTCCATCCGAAACCTACACGCCAAGGTGGCGGACGAGGACATCGAAATCCTCCATGGCGTCGACCTCGACCTCAACAAGGGCGAGATCCACGCCATCATGGGCCCCAACGGCTCCGGCAAGAGCACGCTGGCCAAGCTCCTGGCCGGCCACCCGGGCTACGAGGTCACCGATGGTACCGTAACCTACAAGGGCGAGGACGTACTGGAGCTGGAGCCCGACGAGCGCTCCCAGGCCGGCATCTTCCTGGCCTTCCAGTACCCGGTGGAAGTGCCCGGCGTGTCCATCGCCAACTTCCTGCGCACGGCGCTCCAGGCCCGCCTCGACGAGGGCGAGGAGATCGACCTCTTCGACTTCCAGGACCAGCTCATGTCCGCCATGGAGGTCCTGGAGATGGACCCCGCCTTCGCCGAGCGGCCCGTGAACGACGGGTTCTCCGGTGGAGAGAAGAAGCGCAACGAGATCCTCCAGATGGCCATGCTCAAGCCCACCCTCGCCCTCATGGACGAGACGGACTCGGGGCTGGACATCGACGCCCTTCAGGTGGTCGCCGAGGGCGTGAACCGGCTCTCCGAGGAGAACCCGGAGATGACCGTCCTCATCATCACCCACTACCAGCGCCTCCTGAACTACATCAAGCCCGACCACGTCCACGTGATGGTGAAGGGCCGGATCGTCCGCTCCGGCGGACCGGAGGTGGCCGAGGCGCTGGAGTCCGAGGGGTACGAGGAGTTCAGGACGGTGGGCGCCTGACCGGCGCCCCCGACCGAACCCCCGCCCGATCCGGACCCGAACCCGAATTCGGCTGACTGCCCCGCACCCCCGGGGCTGCCGGCCAGCTGCCCACACCCCACGGAGGAACAGATGCCACAGAACGAGGTCGTACAGGACCTGGGGCTCGACGAGTACAAGTACCACTTCATCACCGAGGACGAGCCCGTCTTCCGATCGGGGCGGGGCCTGAACGAAAAGGTCGTCCGCGAGATCTCCGCGCAGAAGGACGAGCCCCAGTGGATGCTGGACTTCCGGCTGAAGGCGCTGGAGATCTACAACTCCAAGCCCATGCCCACCTGGGGCGGCGATCTGTCGAACCTGGAGAACGTCCTGGAGGACATCTTCTTCTACGTGCGACCCCAGGACAAGATGGAGCACTCCTGGGATGACGTTCCGCCGAACATCAAGGAGACCTTCGAGCGCCTGGGGATCCCCGAGGCCGAGCAGAAGGTGCTGGCCGGCGTGGGTGCCCAGTACGAGTCGGAAATGGTCTACCACTCCCTCAAGAAGGAGTGGGATGACAAGGGCGTGATCTTCGATTCCATCGAGGACGGGCTCAAGAACCACCCGGAGCTCTTCCGCGAGTACTTCGGCACCGTGATTCCGGCGGCGGACAACAAGTTCTCGGCAATGAACGCGGCGGTCTGGTCCGGCGGCTCCTTCGTGTACATCCCGAAGGGCGTGGAGCTGGACACCCCGCTCCAGGCCTACTTCCGGGTGAACCAGGAGCAGATGGGGCAGTTCGAGCGGACCCTCATCATTGCCGAGGAGGGCTCCAAGGCCCACTACATCGAGGGCTGCACCGCGCCGGTGTACTCCACGGAGTCGTTCCACTCCGGCGTCATCGAGATCGTCGTGAAGCCCGGGGCGCACTTCCGGTACACCACGATCCAGAACTGGTCGAACAACATGTACAACCTGGTCACGCAGCGGGCCATGGTGCACGAGAACGCCACCATGGAGTGGCTGGACGGGAACCTGGGCTCCAAGCTCACCATGAAGTATCCCTCCTGCTACCTCATGGGCGAGGGGGCCCACGGCTCCGTGCTCTCCATTGCCTACTCCGGCGACGGGCAGCACCAGGACACGGGCGGCAAGGTGGTCCACGCCGCCCCGAACACCACCTCGCAGATCGTCTCCAAGTCCATCTCCAAGGGGACGGGGCGCTCCACGTACCGGGGCCTCTGTCAGGTGCACGAGGGGGCGACGAACGCCAAGTCCAACGTGGAGTGCGACGCGCTCCTCATCAACGAAACCTCGCGGACGGACACGTACCCGTACATCGAGATCGAGGAGAAGAAGTCGAACATCGGGCATGAGGCCACGGTCTCCAAGGTGGGCGACGAGCAGCTCTTCTACCTCATGAGCCGGGGGATGTCGGAGGAGGAGGCCATGGCCCTCATCGTCCGGGGCTTCATCGAGCCCATCGCCAAGCTCCTCCCCCTGGAGTATGCCGTCGAGCTGAACCGCCTCATCGAGCTGGAGATGGAGGGCTCCGTCGGCTGACCGGCCGGCGCCTGCCCACGTTCTCCCGGCGAGCCCCGCCCCCGTGCCGGATCCCTCCGGTGCGGGGACCGGGACTCGCTTTCGCCCAAGCACGCTTCGAACGAACTGGATGACCATGGCCGATATTTCCACCCTCGATCAGCCCATCGGAGGCCTCATGGAAGGGGTGACCGACGCCCTCAACGCCGACGCGGTGCAGAGCCTCGCGTCCGGTGCCCCCGAGTGGCTCCAGAACCGTCGCCTCGACGCCTGGGCCACGTACGAGCGCACCCCCATGCCCAGCACCCGGCTGGAGGAGTGGCGCTACACGGACCTCTCCCGGCTCCTCGAGCTGGATTCCCTGGAGCCCCTCCCCTGGTCGAAGCGCACCTTCGACCGGGCGTCGGCGCCGGCCAGCCTGGACGCCGCCCTGGAGGCGGACCGGGAGGCCTCCGGGCGAGTGGTGGAGCTGGACGGCTCCGTGGCCCACGTGGAGCTGGATGCCGACCTCGCCGAAAAGGGCGTGCGGCTCCTCTCCCTGCGGGATGCGGTGGAGGAGATCCCCGAGGTCCTGGAGCGGCGGCTGGCCACCGAGGCCCTGCCCGCCACGGACGGGAAGTTCCAGGCGCTGAACGCCGCCCTCTGGCAGGACGGCATCGTCCTGGTGGTGCCCCGGGGCGTCCGGATGGAGGACCCCATCCGGGTCACCCGGCACGTGTCCCGGACCGGCCAGGCCATCTTCAGCCGGGTCCTCATCGTGGCGGAGCCCGGGAGCCAGGTCTCCTTCGTGGACGAGATCGTCTCCGAGGACCTGGAGGAGCAGACCCTCTTCTCCTCTGCCGTGGAGATCTTCGCCGAGGACGCGGCCCAGGTGCAGTACGTGTCCCTCCAGCGGATGGGACGGGGCGCCTTCCACCTGGCGCAGCAGCGCACCATTGCCGGGAAGGACTCCACCCTGGACACCCTGAACGTGACCATGGGCGCCTCCATCTCGCGCCTGGACCTGAACGCCCGGCTGATGGGCCCCGGGGCGAACTCCGACATGCTGGGGCTCTGCTTCGGCGACGGCGACCAGCACTTCGACCACAACACCTCCCAGGACCACGACGCGCCCCACACCCACAGCGACCTCCTCTACAAGGGAGCGCTGGACGACCGGGCCCGCTCCGTCTTCCGGGGCATCATCCGGGTGGCCAAGGGGTCGCAGCAGACGGACGCGTACCAGACGAACCGGAACCTCCTACTGAGCGAGCACGCCCGGGCGGATTCCCTGCCGAACCTGGAGATCGAGGCCGACGACGTGCGCTGCTCCCACGGGGCCACGGTGGGGCAGCTGGACCAGGACCACCTCTTCTACCTCATGAGCCGCGGGCTCAGCCGGCCCCAGGCGGAGCGCCTGGTGGTCATCGGGTTCCTGGGCGAGGTCCTGCAGCGGCTTCCCCTGGGCGGCGTGGTGGAGAAGGTGTCCCGCGGAATCGAGGAGAAGCTGAATGGCTGAGTGGGTGAAGGCGGCCACCACGGAGGAGTGCTCGGGGGAGGGCTGCGTGCATGCGGCCACCCCCGAGGGCGAGGCCGTGGTGGTGGTCAAGGTGGACGGGGAGTACTTCGCCCTGGAGGACCGGTGCTCGCACCAGGACTTCCCCCTGTCCGACGGAAGCATCGAGAACGGCCAGATCGAGTGCGTCTTCCACGGTGCCCGCTTCGACGTGCGCACCGGGAAGGCGAAGAGCCTCCCGGCCATCAAGCCGGTGAAGACGTACCCGGTGGAGGTCCGCGGCGACGAGATCTGGGTCCAGGTGGGAGGCTGACATGGAGCCCGTCTCCTCTGCCCCGGACGCTCCTGCCCGGGACGCCTCCTCGCTGGACGTGGAGCGGCTCCGCGCCGACTTCCCCATCCTGTCGGAGGAGGTGAACGGGGAGCCCCTGGTCTACCTGGACAACGCGGCCACCTCCCAGAAGCCCCGCCAGGTGCTGGAGGCCATCTCGGGCTACTACGCCTCCGACAACGCGAACGTGCACCGGGGCATCCACGAGCTTTCCCGCAGGGCCACGGATGCCTTCGAGGGGGCCCGGCAGCGGGTGGCCCGATTCCTGGGCACGGAGGACCCCGGCGAGGTCATCTGGACCCGGGGGACCACGGAGGCCATCAACCTGGTGGCCTCGAGCTGGGGAGGTGCGAACGTGGGGGAGGGGGACGAGATCGTCCTCTCCGACATGGAGCACCACTCGAACCTGGTGCCCTGGCAGCTCCTGGCGGCCCGCACCGGGGCCCGGCTCCGCTTCGTGGAGCTGGCCGACGACGGCACGCTGGCGCTGGAGGGGCTCGCAGAGCTCCTCTCGGAGCGGACGAAGCTGGTGGCCCTCACCCAGGTGTCCAACTCCCTGGGGACGATCAACCCCATTCGGGAGATCGCCGACCAGGTCCACGACGCCGGGGCCCTCCTCCTGGTGGACGGGGCGCAGGGCGCGGCCCACGCCCCGGTGGACGTGGCGAGCCTGGGGGCGGATTTCTACGCGTTCTCGGGCCACAAGATGTGCGGCCCCACGGGGATCGGAGCCCTCTGGGCCCGCCGCGAGCTCCTGGAGGCCATGCCCCCCTACCAGGGCGGAGGCGAGATGATCTCCCTGGTGGAGAGGCACGCGTCCACCTGGGCCGACCTGCCCCACAAGTTCGAGGCGGGGACCCCCAACATCGCCGGTGCGGTGGGGATGGCGGCGGCGCTGGACTACCTGGAGGGGGTGGGCCACCACCAGATCCTCCGCCACGAACAGGCCCTGGTGGCCCACGCCATGGAGCGGCTCTCCCAGGTGGAGGGGCTCCGGATGTTCGGGCCGGCCGACCCCACCCGTCGGGCCGGTGTGGTCTCCTTCGTCATGGAGGAGGCCCATGCCCACGACATCGCCACGATCCTGGACTCGAAGGGGATCGCCGTGCGGGCGGGGCACCACTGCACCCAGCTCGTCATGAAGCGGTATGGGGTGCCGGCCACGGCCCGCGCCTCGTTCTACCTCTACAACACCCACGAGGAAGTGGACCGCTTTGCAGATGCACTGGGCCGAGTCCAGTCCATCTTCGGCTGAACCCGGCGGCACCCCCGTGGTCGACGACGTCCAGCTCTCCTCGCTCTACCAGCAGCTCATCCTGGAGCACTATCGATCCCCCCGGAACCGGGGCGAACTCGATCCGTGCTCGGTGGAGGTGGAGCGGCTGAACCCCACCTGCGGCGACCAGGTGGTGCTCCGGCTCCAGGTGGGGGACGGGGTGATCCGGGAGGCCCGCTTCGACGGCGAGGGCTGCTCCATCTCGCAGGCCGCCGTCTCCATGATGACCTGCCTCCTGGAGGGAGCCACCCTGGAGGAGGCCCGGGCCCTGGCGGACCGGTTCACGGCGCTCATGCACGGGAAGGAGGAGCGCCGCCAGGAACTCCGCCAGCTCGGCGACCTCCGCGCCCTCCAGGGCGTGAGCCGCTTCCCGGTCCGGATCAAGTGCGCCCTCCTGGGCTTCGAGGCGCTCCGGGTGGCCCTGGACCAGGTGGAAGAAAGCGGGGCCAGCGGGGCGTAGGCGCTGCCCCGAGTTCCGGGGGAGCCGGCCTGCGGGCTGCGATGACGCCTCTTCCACCTTATGGTTGGGGAGGGGATCCCTGTTGTTTGCCGGCCCACCTCTCCGGGGCTGAAGGAGCCGTCTCATGTCCACACCCGATCTTGCCCGCGTCGTCATTCCCGAGTCCCCGGTGGGGGCCCTCACCCTGGTGGCCTCGGACGTGGGGCTCCGGGAACTCCGGTTCGGCGCACCTGCCGGGCCCGCGCCCACGGAGCGCTCCGTCCGCCCCGGGGACCACCCGGTCCTGGACGAGTCCCTCCGCTGCCTCCGGATCCGGTTTCGCGGAAACACCGAGTCCGTCCGGGAGCTCCCGGTGGACCTCACCCACATGACCGAGTTCCAGGTGGCAGTCCTGGAGGCCCTCCGGGACGTGCGATGGGGCACCCTGGTCACGTACGGCGACCTCTACCGGACGGTGGGCCAGGGCTCTCCCCGATCCGTGGGCCAGGCCGTGGGCGCGAACCCCGTCCCCGTGGTCATCCCCTGCCACCGGGTCGTGACCGGAGACCTGCGCCTGGGAGGCTACTCCGGCGGCCTGGAGCGGAAGGTCGCCCTACTGAAGATGGAGGGCGTCCGCTCCGAGGGCTCCCGATTCGACTCCCTGGTGCGTCCCCCGGAAGAGGTGGACCCGGAGTTGCCGCTTTAGAAGGCTGTTCTAAGAAGTAGAGGGCGCCACCGTTGGGAGCGCCAGGGCGCCAGATCGTAGGCGACGCGAAAAGCGCATCCTGTGGCACGAGTCTCAATGCCCTCCCCACCGACGCTCGGGATGACGTCCTGCCAGGAGTTCAGCGGAAGCCTTGCCTCGGCGGGTGCGGCTGCTGGCGGTGGCCCGAGGGATTCTGGCCCGCCCTGTAGGGCCCATTCGTTTGACTTGGGGGGGGGGGGGGCG
>REBX01000237.1 GCA_007692505.1 Gemmatimonadales bacterium
AGCACGGTGGCCGATCCCAATCGGGAACTGGTCACCTCTCTGGTCCGGGAACTGCTGGGACTCCTCCAGGCGGAGGACCCGGCCGTCCGGCTCCGTGCAGCCCATTACTTCGCCCGGACCCAGCTGGTGGGAACCTGGACCGGTGGGATCGACCAGGTCCGGGAGGCGGTGGACGACGCCGACCCCGATGACGAGGTGCTGGCCCCCCTCCTGCAGGGCCTGGTCAGGATGGACCGACTGGAAGACCACCATCGCTTCCTCCGGGCCCTCACCACCTCCGGGGACTGGCGAGTCCGGGCCGTGGCGGCCCAGGCCCTGGGGACCCCACGGATGCTCGAGGTGGAGGGAACCCGCTCGGCGCTCCTGGAGGTCACTCGCACGGACCCCTCCTACCACGTGGTCCAGTCTGCAGCAGTGGGGCTTGCCGAGGGTCCGTTCGCTCCCCGGGAGTTGGTGGAGGAGGCCGCGGCCAGTCTGGCGGCCGGCACCGCCCAGTGGCGGCGCCAGGTCCCCTTCGTGCAACTCCTGGGCGAGATGGGTCGGGAGGACGAGGTCCTGGACTGGTTCGACCGCCTGGTGGATGCCGGGGAACCCGCCGCCATAGTGCGGGCGATCCAGGAGCTCCAGCAGATCCCGTCCACCGCCATGGGACCCGCCATCATGGCCCTCGCCGACCACGAGGACGACCAGGTCCGGGCCGAGGTGGTATCGGCTGTGGCGGAGAACTGGTTTGCATGGGTGGCCACCGAGGAGGGTATCTCGGAGGTCTTCCAGATCCTGGCCGAGGCCGTGCACCAGGGGCCTGGGCTGGCGGCGAACCGGGCCGCCCGGGCCCTGGCGGAACCGGCCTTCCACTCCTTCGGCGCCGTAGGTGAGTTGCTGGAGGCCGAGGCAGCCCGGCCCGCCTCCGACGTCTCCGGTCGGACCGTGCTCCTGAGGGCCCTGGGCGAGGCCGGCGACCCCCTGGCGGAGGAGCGCCTCCGGGACGGGCTCGAGGAGGATGACTTTCGCGTCCGCCGGGCGGCGGCGCGGGGGCTCGAGCTCCTCACGGGCCAGGCCCCGGCCGGGCTTGAGATCCCGGCTGTGGAGCGTCCGGTGGACCCGGAGCGGCTCCGGGCCATGGGACCCCGGCCCCGTATGGTGGTGGAGACGGACGGGGGTGAGATCGTGGTGGTCCTCGCCGCCGATGAGGCTCCCCAGACGGTCACGACGCTGGCAGAGTACATCGAGGCAGGGCACTTCGATGGCGTCCCCTTCCATCGGGTCATCCCCAACTTCGTGGCCCAGGGAGGTGACGTGGTCTTCGGGGACGGGTCCGGGACCCCGGGGGCGCGGCTCACCAGCGAGTTCACCCAGATTCCCTTCGTCCGTGGCGTTGTGGGGATGGCCTCCTCGGGAAAGGACACGGAGGGGTCTCAGTTCTTCTTCACCCATTCTCCACAGTTCCACCTGGACGGAGCCTACACGGCCTTCGGCTGGGTGGAGTCGGGTGAGGACGCCATGGATCGGATCCAGCCGGCGGACCGTATTGTCTCCGTTCGCTGGATGCCGGACCCCGAGCTCGGGGGTAGGTGATGGCGCGCGAGTTCGGAGGGATACGGAACCTGAAGGCGCCTCGGGCAAAGGAAAGGGGCCCGGGCGGGTCCCGGGACCGGCTGCGAACCGCTCGCAGCCCCGTGTACGACCCCCACATCACCGGAGGCCTTTCCGTGATCCGAACACCGTTCCGCTTCCCTCCCGCGGGCCGAGCGTCCCTCCTTGCCCTGCCCTTCCTCCTCCTGGCCTGCGAGGCGCCGGAGGTGGACGAGGGTCCCGAGCTGACGGACCTCCCGGTGCCGGCCCTGGAGGCACTCAGTGCATCGGAGCCGATTCCCCAGGACATCCTTCCGAGGGACGCTCCGGTGCGGGGAGTGGGTGTGTCCGCCCGGGGAGAGACCCTGGTCCTGGCCGTGGAGGAAGATGGCGTCGAGGGGGCCCGATTCCACTCCTACTACTGGAGTGACGAAGAAGGTCGGTGGTACGACCCGGTGGACATCGATTTCGTGGATCCGGACCAGGGGGACGCCCACCCCATGCTCTCCTACGACCAGAACCTGATCCTCTTCAGCTCATTTCGGAATCCGGACCAGCCCGGTGCGGCGGACTACAACATCTGGCTGGCCCCCAGGCAGGGAGCCGTCCCAGGTGCCGAGGTGGTCACCCATGCCACCTTCGAGGCCCCCCGCCTTCTCCCTGCCATTCACTCCCCGGCCTATGACGGGGCACCTGCCATGGCGGCCGATGGCTCCCTCTTCTTTGCTTCGGAGCGGGACGGAGAGGGCCGGAACATCTGGTTTTCCGAGTATGCGGACCAGAACTGGGGCACACCCTCCAGGCTCGGGGACGAGGTGAACTCCGCCGCATCCGACACGGAGCCTTTCGTTCCCGCAGACCGAAGCTACATCGTCTTCGCCTCGGATCGGGACGGTCCCTGGAACCTGTACCTGAGCCGGGAGGTGAACGGTGTATGGAGCGAGGCCGAGCCGCTGGAAGCGCTGAACACGGAAGCAGACGAGCGCTCCCCGGCCCTCTCCTTTGCCGGCCACGTGCTCTTTTTCGTCCGGGACGGCGAAGTCTTTGCCGTGGACGCAGGCGAGGCCGGACTCCCCCGGGGGGACGAGGACGCAGATTCGTCCCCGGCTGGCTGAACCTGCAGGGATGAGGCCTCCGGGGCACCGGAGGGACGACGAGGTCCAGGGGTCCGGCTCCAGGCGTCAGTCCGACGCGGTGGCCGGGCCCCTTCTCGTGGAGAGTGCGGTGCGGACTGCCTCCAGAAGGCCGTCCGGCGCGAAGGGCTTCTCCAGGAAGGGGATGTCCGGGTCCCTGGCGTCCACCCCGGCGGCGAGGATGGGGTCCTCCGACGTGTAGCCGGAGGTCAGGATCACCCGGACGTCCTCGTGCTGGGCCCGCACGTCCTGCATGAGGCGGGTGCCCCAGGAGTCGGGGAGCATGATGTCCAGGACCAGGAGGTCCACCGGCCGGTCCGCTTCGCTGGAGACCCGGAGGGCCTCCTCGGCCGATCCTGCGGTGAGGCACACGTACCCGTGCCGCTTCAGCGTCCTCACGATGAAGCCCTGCACGGTGGGGTCGTCTTCCACCACGAGGACAAGGGGCGGAGTGGAGGTTTCGTTGTCGTTGGAGTCGGGGGTCATCGTCTCGTCTCCGGAGGGGGATCCGCCGGCGCCTGGCGTGCTGCGGGGGCGCCCGGGCAGGAACCCGGTATGTCTCGTGGGGGAAAGTAGGGAATAATCATGGTGCCGCCATCCCGAAACGGATCTGGACGGTCACGCTGCCGGAGGGGAGAACAGGTGCAGGTTGGGGGGTCGTGGTCTCGTCTCCCCAGCCGGACGGGATGGTGAGGGGGTCCACCCGTACCTCCCAGTCGCCTGCAGGGAGGTCCTCCAGGCGGAAGCGTCCCTCGCTGTCCGTGAGGACTTCTCTGGAGTCGGCGCCGGGCACGCCGTCGGGTCGGACCCGGACCAGTGCCTCCACGGCGGGCTGGTCCCCGGCCCCGGGGTCCCAGTCCCCGCTGCCCGATGCATCCAGGAAGACCCGGCCCTCCAGCGTGCCCAGGCCCACCGGGCTGACATCGGCTCCCCCCCGGGTCCGGAGGGTCCACCCCGATGCCGTGGAGGAGGAGGGGAGGAGGACCCCGGTGACCCGGATGCTGGATCCTGCCGGGGGGACCGGGAGGCCGGCTTCGCCCAGGTGACCGACGGGGATTCGTGCATCCACGGGGCCGGACCCGTCGTCCATGCGTACCCCGGCGACCCCCTCGGAGACGGACGCCTGCAGGACGGTGGCCTCCACCCGGACGAGGCCACCGCGCTGGTCGCCTCCCAGCGCCGAACGGGCCTCCCCCGTGGTGACCGCGAGGGGGGTGGGGGACGAGCCGGTGCCCAGGACCTCCTGGCGGCCCTCCTCCAGGCGGGGGCCGAAGGGGGTCTGGGCGACCCGACCCAAAACCCGGATGGAGTCGCCGGCGGCAAAGCTCGGCTGCGACGGTACCAGGGTCCTCAGGGGTACGCCTCCGGACCCGGAGAGGTGCACCTGGCCCGAGGGGAGGGCGCCGCTGCCTGCAAGGGCCCTGCCCTCCACGAAGATGCGGCTCCCGGTGGACGTACCCAGCGCTTCGGGGACTGTGCGGATGGGAAAACTCACCGCGACGGCCGCCTGTACGGTGTCCGGGACCGAGAGGAGGAGGGGACGGGGCTCCTGGCCGGCCAGGACCAGGGAGTCGCCCAGGGCGGCACCGGCCACCTGCAGGACCAGCTCGCCTGGCGGGAGGTCTCCGGCAAGGAAGCGCCCCTCCCCGTCGGTCACCACGGTCCTCAGGTCCGGGATTCCGCCCCGGAAGCCCACGGAGACCTGGGCGCCAGGGAGTGCGGGGTCGTCGGCACGCTGCTGCCCATCCCGGTCCAGGTCCACGAAGACGACGCCGCTCACGGCGGCGAAGTCGGAGACCCGGGCCGTGGGGCTTCCGTCCTCGGCGCAGGCCGAGGCGCCCCAGAGAAGGAGGACGAGGAGGAGGGCGTGGAGGAGGGGCCTCATGGGATCCGTGCCTCGATTCCGATATGGAGGCTTCGCCCCGGGGAGAGGTCCGCAAGGACCGCACCGAAGTCGGGGTTCAGCCGGGCCGGGAGGTCCAGCGTCGAATCGGTGGAGGTCCGAAGGGGGGCACCGGGCTCTACCACCAGAAGGGCCCCGTCCCGGATCGTCACCCCCTGGTCGAGGAGGTTCCGGGCCTCCACCACGAGGTGCAGTCGGGCATTGCCCGGGCCGGGGAGGTCCACGCCCAGCCGGGCGTCCAGGGCGTGGACCATCCCGCCTCGACACCCATTCCGCTGGAGGCGTCCTCCCCCGGAGAGGCAGGACTGCCAGGTGGACTCGATCCCGGAGAGGTCCATGTCTCCGGGAACCCGGATGGGCTCGAGGCGTTGCCATCCCTCGGTCCAGGCCACGGGGTCCAGGGCATCCCGGACCCCTGCGGTGAAGGGCCGGTCCGAATGGCTCGAATGACTCCACCCCAGGACGGGTTGGCCCGGGAGGGGAAGCTGGAGCGAGCCGCTCCAGTGGAGGAGGTGGGGCATGTCCAGGTCCGAGCGACCCAGCTCCGTGGCGGCGTCCGCCCCGTCCATCCCCATTACCCCGGGGCGGAGTGCCGGGCGCCCTGCCAGCCCGAAGGGCTGATTGTCCTCGGTCCGGCTCCAGCGGTACTGGAGGGTGGAGTGGAAGGCGTCGGTGCGGACGGAGAGGGCGGTGGAGACCGCAGTGGACTCCACCTCGCCGTCGGACTCCAGGATCCCCACCCGGTTGAACTCCGGGAACCGCCGGTCTGATCCGGGACGCAGGGTCACCAGGCCGGCCTCTTCCACCACCTCTCCCCAGATCTGCCTGCCGAAGGGGTCGACCCGGCCCGGCCCCGGGGTCCGGTTCAGGTCCCGCAAGCGGGACAGTCCCCGGGTAGCCATCTGTTCCACACCTGCGTCGAGGCGGACGTTGCCCCCCAGGGGAACGGAGAGGGCGGCCTCCACGTGTCGCCCGCGAGCCCGCTCCCAGTTCGGCCCCACCAGGAGGACGTCGGGGGCATCGAATCGGGTGCCACTCCCGGAGTCGGCCAGGCTTCCCACATGGAGGGTGGAGGGGCGGGTCCCGCCGCGGAGGAGGTCGGAGACCAGCCGGGGGTCCACGCCGTCACGATGGAGTCCCATCCGAGTGCGGATCTCGAGTCCGGGGACGACATCTGGCTCCCAGCGGACACCCACACTGCCCGAACCCCGGGGGGAGGATGCGTCCAGCTCCCCCAGCGCGATGCCCGTCCTGGCGACCCAGGATTCGGGAGGATCGGGGACCTCGTCGGTGGGGAGGTTGGCCAGGTCGGCCCGGCCCTCCATGGAGGCGGTGATGCCCGAGCCCACCTCCACGGAATAGCGCGAGAAGAGGGCTACCTCCTGCCAGGAGAAGTCGGCGGTACGGGGGTCGGCGCCGGAGACGAGGCGTTGCCCCACGGGTCCGGCGCCGTCCACGCCTGCCGGGCCCACCAGCCCGTGGGAGTCCACGCCGATCCTGTCCTCGTGGCGGTTGATCCCCAGGGCGAGTCCCCCCTCCAGAAGATGGACCCCGCGCACCAGGCGCCCTGCCGGGGTGAGGGAGATCCGGGTCCGGGTCTCCTCGCCCAGGTCCCCGGGCTGGATCCCGGCCAGGCTTCCCGATTCCAGGACGGCCGTGGAGGTCCGGAGCCCGACCCCGTCGGCGGGTGCAGTGCTCCGTGAGGAGCGCTGCAGGTCGGTCCGGAGCTCGATGGCGCTCCCGGACTCCCCGGTGGTGAGGAGGTGGAAGGACGTACCCACGTCGGTGCCCGATCGGGATACGGCGTGTGAGCGGGCCAGGGGAACCGGGGGCACCGGTTCCTGCTCGGGAAGGTGGGCCATGTGGAGACGGGTGGTGAGGGTCGTCCGGCTCCCAGTGTCCCACGCCAGGATGCCGCTCCCCGAGATCCAGCTCCGGCCCACCAGGTCCTCGGCGGGCTGGTCGGAACCGCTTCCGAGCTGGGGGACCGAGCCCGGGTCGCCCAGCCCGGCAGGCGACGACAGGACGCTCCGCCCGACGCCCAGCGCCGCGGCCACCCTCACCGAATCGCCGGAGAGGCCGGACTCCATCCAGCCCTCGAAGACACCGCCGCTGGCAGACGAGGTGGGGCGCCCCTCTCCTGCGGTCCGCTCGTGGTGGCTCGCCAGTGCACGGACCCCGCCTCGCGACTCCGCCCCGGGGCGGAGGGAGGTGAGCCTGATGAGGTCACCCGGTCCCGTGGAGGCATGGGAGAGGAGTCCCGAGCCCTGTTTCCAGTGGCTCAGCCCCGCGATGGGGGGCAGGAGGAGCCGATCCCAGCCCGATTCCCGACCTCCCGGGAAGGCCCGCACCTGCAGGAGGTCATCCAGCTCCAGCCTGAGGGCCTGTCCGGGAAAACCCGGGTACCCGGCCTGCCCGGCAGTCACCGGGGGCGGGCCCCCGTGGAGGCCGCCGCCTCCGGGCCTGGCCCCGGGGATGGAGTTCGTCCGGTCCCGAGCCGCCGGCGGGGCCCATCCCGGGGCGGAAGGGGGACGAACCCCGCCGGGCAGGGTCACCCGATCCGTGTCCCGAACCGGGGGTTCGCCCGGCCGCACCTGGAGACGGGCGGTGGACCTCCGGCCGGCCACCACCCGGACCCCGTCGGCCACCAGGGGGACGAGTCCGAAGCGCTCCACGCGGAGGGTGTAGATGCCTCCCGGGAGGAAGCCCGCGGTGGCATCTCCGTTGGAGCCCGACCGGAGGACCAGGATGGAGGCCAGGTTCTCTCCCTCCACCTCGATGCGGGCCCCCTCCACCGGCGACCCCGAGGGGTCACGGAGTTCCACCCGGAGCGTCCCCGTATCGGTGAACTGAGCTTCTGCCGATGCGGTTACCAGGAGGAGGAGGAGCACCAGGAGGGCCGGCACTCGTCCTGGTGCTCCCGAAAATGCGTGTCTGGGCAGAGGCATGGAGTCAGGGTCGGAGGAATGCTCGGGGAGGGGCCGTCTGGAACTCCTGGCTTGAAGATGGCAGGTTGCAGGTTGCATGCCCGGTTCCCCCGAGCGCCCCTCCGCACCGGCTGCTTCGAGGGCGATCCCACCACGGCAGGTCCCATGTCCTCCTCGCTGCCCATCCAGGTCCACCTGTCCCTCGTCCCGTCGGGTGGCACCCAGCCCCCGCCCTTCCTCGACGCCGGGGAGCGGGATCGGCTGGCCCGGTTTCGCGACCCGGCATCGAGGCAGCGATACCTGGAGGGCCGGAGGCTCCTCCGCACGGTCCTGGCCCGCGAACTGGACCTGGGTCCGGCCCGGGTCCCCCTGGCGATCTCTCAAGAAGGACGGCCGGAGTTGACGGGTGACTGCCGCGACCTGTTGCACTTCTCCCTCAGCCATTCGGGGTCCGTGGTCCTCCTGGCCGTGCACCGAAACGGGGCCGTGGGCGTCGACGTGGAGCCCGATTCGCCGGTCCTCCCCGATCGGGCCGCGCTCCTCGGCAGGATCGCAACCGCCCGGGAACGAGAGGGGTTGGACCCTCCATCCGGCCATGCGGACCCCGGATTCCGGCGACTCTGGTGTCGGAAGGAGGCGGTGGCCAAGGGCACGGGCCGGGGCATCCCCGTGGGTCTCCACCAGGTGGAGGACCCCCTGTGCGGCGCAGCCGGGGAGGGATGGGTCCGCCTCCGGGGCGAGGTGGGCCGGGGCTGGGCGACTGCCGACCTGCAGGGCCTCCCCCCGGGATACGTGGGAGCCGTCGCCGTGGAGGTGGAGCGGACGCCT
>REBX01000242.1 GCA_007692505.1 Gemmatimonadales bacterium
CGGCGGCGCAGCCATCGAGCTCCGGTTCCAGCTCGGGGAAGCGGACGCCGAGGGGCCCGCTTCCGTCCTGGCCCAGGAGGCGGGCTTCGCCCCCGTCTTCCAGCAGGTGGACGGGGTGCGGATCCACCTGGCTGCAGGAAGCGACGTCCTGGTGGACGAGGTGCTCGCGGTGGACCGGGACGACGACGAGATCCGGGTCCGGGTCGAACTGGAGTTGGAGGAGGCCGAGCGGCAGGCCCGTCTGGACCTGGACCTCCTGGTGTCGGGGAGTGCCGTCTTTGCAGGCGGGGGGGACCTGGTCCTCCGACGGGGGCAGACGGCCACCACCGAGGTGGAGCTGGAGGCCGTGCCTGCCGGGGTGCAGGTGGACGACGACGTCCGGACCCTCGATGCCCTGGGAGATACCGTACAGCTTTTCGGCACCGTGGTCTTCGCCACGGGGGACCCCATCCCCGACGCAGGACTCCAGTGGACCGCCCTGGACCCCGAGGTCCTGCAGGTGAGCTCCGGTGGCCTGGCCACTGCCGCAGGCGAGGGAACGGGGCGCGCCCGAGGCTCCTTCCAGGAGTTCTCGGGAACCGTCGCCGTGGAGGTGGCCCCCGTGGTGGTCCGGGTGGAGGTGACTCCCTCCGCCGCCCGGGTGGAGCCCGGCGAGACCCTCCAGATGGAGGCATCCGCCCTGGACCGGCTGGACAACCCCCTGCCGAGCCCATCGGTGAGCTGGCAGTCGTCGGCTCCCGACACGGCCACGGTGGATGAGTTCGGGGTGGTGACGGGCCGGCGGCCCGGGCCCGTAACGATTTCGGCCACCGCCGAGGGCGAATCCGGCTCCGTAGACGTGGAGGTGGACGCCGTGCCTCCTTCGGTGGAGGCGCTGGACGCCCTTTCGGTGGAATCGGGCTCTGCCAGGATCCGGGCCTCGGTGAACCCCAGGGGACTGCCCACCCAGGTGCGCTTCCGCTACGGGACCGACGCATCCCTCTCCGACGCCGGGGTTTCGTCTCCCATCGCCCGACCCGACGAGATCACCTTCTCCAACGTGGGGCTGAACATCGAGGGCCTCTCCTCCAACACCACCTACTACTACAGGGCCGAGGCCGAGTCCGATGCTGGAAGCGCGGAGGGGGAGATCCGTTCGTTCACCACCCCCATCCCCCTTGATCCGCCCTCCACCCCCTTCGTGAACTGGCGGGCGGGCCAGGTGGAGCTGGGCTGGGAAGCCGCGACAGTGGAGGGGATCACCTTCGCCGTGGAGCGGGGGATGGTCGCCGATGGCTCCCCACCGGCCAGCTATTCGCAGGTTGGGACCACATCGTCTCTCACCTTCCAGGACACCCCGCCCGAGGTGGGCGAGACCTGGGCCTACCGGGTGCGGACCTGCCAGGGTCCCAACTGCTCCGATCCCTCTCCCGCGGACTCCACCTACGTGCCCCGTGACGTCCTCTACGGCTTCGTGACCAACCAGAGCGGGGAACCCGTTCCGTTCGCCAGCATCTTCGTCGGGTCGAGCGGGGAGGAGAACTTCACGTCCGCCACCACCGACGGGTCGGGCTACTACGAGATCATTGCGGACTTCAACTCCAGCTTCGACTTCCTCCCCACCGGCACCTGGTTCTACGATGCAAGTGCCTCCGACGGCTTTGCCTTCGGCGACTTCCAGGTGACGTCCAGCCCCTTCATCTACCAGTTGGACATGGTCCTGGACCCCTCCTTCCCATCGGAGCGCTGACCCTTCCGGCCAGCAGAGGGGATGCAACAAAAGGAGGGGGCGGAAATGGCGTCCGCCCCCTCCTTTTTCACGGGGCCTGACCGGACCTGAGGAGTGGTGGCCCTCAGTCGCTGGCCTCGTACGTGAAGTCCCCGTTCTCGTCGAGCCCCACCACCACCCGGGCCGGCGTGCGCTCCTCCACCATCTGCGAGAGGAGGAGGCGGCTCACCTCGGGCAGCAGGGTGTTCGTGAGGATGTTGTCGATGTTCCGCGCCCCGCTCTCCACCTCGGTGCAGCGCTCCGCAATGGCGTCGGTCACCACCTGGTCCAGCTCCAGCTCCACCCGGTGGGCGGCCCGCAGGCGGCGGCGGACCTTGTCCACCTTGAGCTCGATGATCCGCTTCAGGTTCTCGTCCCGGAGGGGGAAGAACGGAATGATGACGGTCCGCCCCAGGAACGCGGGCTTGAAGACCTCGTCGAGCTCGGGCTTGAGGGCCGTGGCCAGGCCCCTGGGCGACGGCATGGTCTCCGGGTCCGCCGTCAGGTCCATGATGGTCTGGGTGCCGGCGTTGCTGGTCAGGATGATGATCGTGTTCTTGAAATCGATCTCACGCCCTTCGCCGTCCTCCATGCGGCCCTTGTCGAAGACCTGGAAGAAGAGCTCCAGGACGTCGGGGTGGGCCTTCTCGATCTCGTCCAGGAGGACCACCGAGTAGGGGCGACGCCGCACGGCCTCCGTGAGGACACCCCCCTCGCCGTAGCCCACGTAGCCCGGGGGAGACCCCTTGAGGGTGGAGACGGTGTGGGCCTCCTGGAACTCCGACATGTTGATGGTGACCATGTTCCGCTCCCCTCCGTAGAGGAGGTCGGAGAGGGCCAGCGCCGTCTCCGTCTTCCCCACCCCGCTGGGGCCCACCAGGAGGAACACGCCCACAGGCTTCTGGGGGTCCTCGATCCCTGCCTTGGAGGTACGAACCCGCTGGCTGATGACCTCCAGGGCGTGGTCCTGCCCGATGACCCGCTGTCCCAGGTCGTCCTCCATCTGGAGGGCGGCGGTGATGTCGTCCCGCATCATCTTCCCCACGGGAATGCCGGTCCAGCCCGAAATGACCTGGGAGACCAGGTCGCCATCCACGCAGACGGGGACCAGGGGAGACTCCCCCTGGAGGGCCTTGAGCTCGCCATCCATCCGGGAGAGCTCCTCCCGGAGCTCGTCGGGGTCGGTGGGCAGGTCCTCGACCTCCTCCTCGTCCTCCGTCTCCACCCGACCCTCCAGTCGGTTGCGGGCCGCCCGGATCCCCCGGACCAGCTCCCGCTCCTCCTCCCACCTTCCGCCGAGGGCCTCCAGCTCCTCCTCCACTTCACGGATGGCTCCCGCCAGCTCTTCCAGTCGCTCCGAATGGTCGGCCCCGGTGGCCTCCTCCCGCTCCAGCACCCTGACCTGGACCCGCAGGTCGTCCAGGCGGCGACTCGCGTCCTCCAGGGGTGCTGGTGTAGTGCTCTGTCCCAGCGCCAGACGGGCACAGGCCGTGTCCAGGACGCTCACCGCCTTGTCGGGGAGCTGCCGGTCCGGGAGGTACCGATGGGAGAGGCGCACGGCGGCATCCACCCCGTCGTCCAGGATCCGGGCCCCGTGGTGCCGCTCCAGGGAGGGAACGATGCCCCGCATCATGACCAGGCACTTCGTCTCGGTGGGCTCCTCCACCTTCACCAGCTGGAAGCGGCGGCTCAGCGCCGGGTCCTTCTCGATGTACTTCTTGTACTCGGACCAGGTGGTGGCGGCGATGGTCCTGAGCTCGCCCCGGGCCAGGGCCGGCTTCAGGAGGTTTGCCGCATCGCCCTGCCCCGCCTGGCCCCCGGCCCCGATCATGGTATGGGCCTCGTCGATGAAGAGGATGATGGGGGTGGGGGAGGACTTCACCTCCTCGATGAGCCCCTTCAGCCGGTTCTCGAACTCGCCCTTCACCCCGGCTCCCGCCTGCAGGAGGGCCAGGTCCAGGGAGCGAAGGCTCACGTTCCGGAGGGCCGGGGGGACGTCTCCCTCGGCGATGCGCATGGCGAAGCCCTCCACCACGGCGGTCTTCCCCACGCCGGCCTCACCCACAAGGATGGGGTTGTTCTGGCGCCGCCGGGTGAGGATGTCCACCACCTGGCGGACCTCCCACTCCCGGGCCAGGACCGGGTCCATGCCCCCGTCCCGGGCCTCCTGGGTCAGGTCCTGGGTGAATTGGTCCAGGTTCGGGGTCTTCCCGTCGCCGGCGGGGCGGTCCCCGGGGGTCCCCGGGGAGGCCGCAGCTGCCCCGGCGCGGGCCGACTCGTCGGAGCCCTCCACGATGTCCGGGAAGTTCTTCCGGAGCTCGCCGGCATCGATCTTCTCGAATTCCCGGCTCACATCGGTGATCTTCCGCCGGAGGTCATCCCCGGAGACCAGGGCCAGGATGGCGTACCCGCTCCGGAGCTGCTGCCCCCCGAACTCCAGGGACCCCAGCGTCCAACCCTCCCGGAGGACCTGCACCAGGGCAGGGCTCAGGGAGGGGGTCCGGGCATTCCCCGTGCGGAAGGAGTCCAGCGCCGCCGAGAGCTCCTCGGCGAGCCGGGTCCGGTCCACCTCGAAGTGGGAGACGATGCGGGCCAGGTCCGTGGTGCCCGCATCGAGGAGCTTCACCAGGAAGTGCTCGATCTCCACGTCGTAGTGGGTGCGGGACAGGCAGAGTCCGGCTGCGGCCTCCACCGCCCCCCGGGTCTCGTGATTCAGTTTGCCGATGAGGGACCGCAGGTTGACTTGCATGGGGTCTCCGAAGTTCAAAGAGTGAGAACGGTTTCGTCACCGTCGTGTGCACGGGGGCGGGTGGCGAGCCAGGAGCCCCAGCCCAGTCGGGGGGCCGGCTCGTCGGGGTCGCCCAGCCGAATGCCCCGGATCTCGGGAGCCCGGAGGACGAGGCGGACCTCGAACTCGAACTGTCCCTGCCCGTGGAATCGGACCAGGGCAGCCAGCTCCCTGCGGAGGTCGCCACCGGGGAGGAGTCGGTCGAAGGTGTCCCGGTCCATGGGGCCCAGGTGGAGGCGGACCCGGCTCTGGGGATCCCAGACCTCGTCGCCCACCACGGCCCCCCGGCCCAGGCTTGCCGCAGGGGATTCCTCTCCCAGGCGGCACTGGTCCCCGGAGCGGAGGGGGAACCAGCCCCCTACGAACTCCTCCACCCTGACGGGGATGCCGAGGCGGTCCTCCAGGAGCTGCTGCAGGGCTACCGCGCTGGCCGGCTCGGGCCCAAGGAGCCCCGCGTAGTGGAGGAGGGTCCGGTCCGAGACGTCCTGCCGGTCCTGCCAGGCGTCCAGCCCCAGCCCCAGGGTGTCCAGGAGATACCGGGGGATACCTCCTCCCTCCGGGGGCGCTTCCTCGTGGAGCTCCACCCTCCGCTTCCGCCAGGCCAGGTAGAAGAGGGAGAGGAGGCGGTGGTGGAGGATGTCCAGGAACTCCCGCATTGCCGGGTCCCGGGCCCGGTCCCGGTCCGCCACCATCCGGGTGTACTCGTGTGGGAGCACTCCGGAGGGCCCCACGAGCCCCATCATGTTCACCGTCACGTGGGCGGGGGCCCCCTCGTCCTCGGGCAACTTCACTCCGGCCACATCCCCCCGGGGGAAGGCCAGGGAGGGCGGAACCCCGAAACGGATGGCCTCGGCACCGGGATCCCCCCATCCGCCCACGGGCTCCCTGTGGGCCAGAAGGCGCTCCAGGAGGCGGGTGGCCTGGAAGAACGAGAACCCCCCGGGCCGCTCCTCCAGAACGGAGAGGAGTTCCCGGACGTCGGGGGAAGGCGCCTGGCTCACAGGAGGACCTTGGAGCCCGAACGGGGCGGCCACTCCCGTATGGGGGCCCCCTGCTGCCGACTCCGGGCGGAGAGGATGGTGAAGCTGTTCAGCGACACGAAGCGCCCCATGAAGTGCTCCAGGACCTGGGCCAGGAGGAAGGCGCTCCCCCCGGCGAAGCCTTCCTCGTCGAACTCGATCTCGATTCGCTGGCCCCGGGCGAAGGCCAGCCCCTGCTCGGTCTCGATCCGGGAGTGGCAGGCTGTGCCCCGCACCGAACGGACGCCCTCGATCTGGCGCTCCATGGTCCGGTTCCCCGGGGGATTGTGGAGGCGGAGGAGCTCCCGGAGCCCCTCCCCTCCCCCATCCACAAGCGAGGTGTAATTCAGGGAGAGCTGCGAGATGAGACGCCACAGCCGAGCCTTCCCCAGGGAGGGCTGCCGAACCGGGCTCGGCTTCATGAGGCCCACGGTCCGATGCACCCCACCCCCGCTCTGGAGCTCGAAGTCGCCCTCGGCCCGGTTCCCGATGGAGATCCTGGAGGGGAGGTCCTCGTTGAAGCAGGTGATCCGGGCGGTGAGGGAGTCCTGGTCCGGATGCACGAAGCGGGCGTCCAGGTCCACCAGCGAGAGGCTCACCTCCGTGCGACCATCGCCCTTCAGGTCGTCGAGCCTCCGCTTCTCCTGCCAGTAGACCGTCTCCGTATCCGGGCTCTCACCGTGGTCCAGGGAATAGAAGGGTCGAAGGCGGATGGGCCGCTCCGAATCGGGCCGCACCGCCCGGACCTCGTCCACGGACCAGACCCCGGTGGTGTCTCTGCGCCGGGCATCGGCCACAACGGGGTACTCGTGGCGACGCTGATTCAGGAGGATGGGCTCCGAGGTGCTCTCGAAGAGGTTGATGACCGGGGTGCAGCCGGTCCGGAGGGAGTCGGGGCCCAGCGCCGAGGCCAGGCGCTCCAGACGGGGGATGTTCCGGGGCTCGGGAAGGAGGAAGAGGAGCTCAGCCTCCTCCCGTGCGCCCACTTCGTCCAGCCGGTCCAGCCCCGACACGTCCACGAAATTGAATTTCTCCGGGAACGCGAAGTAGTCCTGCAGGAAGGCGTGGGGGAGGAGGGAGCGCCGCGGCGACGGGAGGAGGGTTTGATCGGGCTCGAACCCCACGGGCCGGACGACTCGGCGGGCGTCCAGGCGCACGGCCCCGGACGGGGGTCCGTCGGGGGAGCGGAGGACCAGGGTGCGGGCCTCGTTCAGGAGCACCTCCAGGAGGGCGCCGGACAGCCCCGACTCCCCGGGGAGGTGGAAGCGGAGGGAAGAGAGGGCGAGCCCCGGGAACCCCTCGTCGGAGCGGGCCCGCAACCGGACCCGGAGGACCATTCCCGCCGCCTCCCCGCCCCGGAGGGGCACCTCGAGCTCATGGGGCGACACGAGCTCCACCCCCTCCACGTCCACCGGCCAGAGGACCGTGTCGTAGCAAGTGCGGAAACGACAGGGGACGCCCCCCACGGGGCGGGAGAGGAGGCGGGTCCCCCGGGGTACCGGGACGCCCTCCTCCGCTCCGCCCTGGTCCGGATCCAGCAGCAACTGGACGATGGTGGCCGCCGGCATGGGGCGGACGTGATGGGGGAAGAGGACCTGCAGGAGGGACTCGCTCACCTCCGGGAGGTCGTCGTCCACCTTGAGGTGGATCCGGGCTGCCAGGAAGGCCACACCCTCCAGGAGCCGCTCCACATGGGGATCGTCGCACCGGGAGGGCTCCAGCTCCAGGCGCCCGGCTACCCCCGGGTAGCGCCGGGCGAACTCCGCGCCGGTCCGTCGCAGGTAGGTGAGCTCCCGCTCGTAGTAGTGGAGGAGTTCCTCACGCATGGTCCCCTCCCTTCACGATGAACCTGCCACTGGCCAGCTCCAGGAGGGTGTCGAACTCCATTCGTTCCGCCTCCGACCCCAGGCGCAGGGAGGCCTGGATTCCGAACCGGATCCTGCGCCCTCCACCGGCCCCTTCCTCCTCCAGCCGGACCCGAACCTGGGTCAGGCGGGGCTCGAAGGTGCGGATGAGCTGCTCCATCTGCCGCTGGAGTTGGCGCCTCGTGGTGGAGGAGTCACCGGAGAGGGAGGAGATGTCGGGGGGGCCGTAGCTCAGCACGGAGGTCCTGAGTTCGGGGAAGTCGTCCAGGGGGCCCGGGTCGGGGAGGCGTCGGGTGTTCAGGAGCCACTCCAGGTCCCGGGTCACGGACTGGCGGTACCGGGCCAGGGTCGCCTCCGGATCCCCTCCCCCCTCGCGGGGGCCGGCTCCACCGGCCAGTCGGTCCAGGACGGACAGCCGGGGGATCGCTCCCGCACCGGAGCTACGACTCATCGCCAGCGGCGTCCGGTTCGGACTCCGGGGCGGTCCCGCTCTCGTCCCCGCCGGACTTGAGCCTCATGCCCTCCATGGGGTCCAGGCGGCAGATCCGGAGGTAGAGCTGTTCCTGACGGGACGGGTCGGCCCCGCTGCGCTCCAGGCAGTGGTAGAGGAGGGAGAGGGGCCCGGCCACGGTCTCGCCGGCCTCCCAGTCCTCCAGGGCATGCCGTTCCACCTGCTCCAGCATCTCTTCCAGGAGGGGGAGGGCCACCCCCTCCATCCCCTCCCGGACCATGATGCTGGCGGCCTCCGACCGCCGGAGGAAGCGCTCCCGGGCGCTGTCCTCCCGGGACGCCGCATCCATGAGGAGCTGGATGGCCTCCCGAGGCTGGCCGGCCCGGATTCGGTCCCGGGCCCGACCCAGGGACTGCTCTGCGGTCCGCCGCCCAGCAGCCGGACTCGCGGCCCCGGCGCCCTCCCCCGAGTCCCGGTCCGGC
>REBX01000169.1 GCA_007692505.1 Gemmatimonadales bacterium
AGGGCGTCGCCCAGGTCGGAGGCCCGCTTCCAGAACTCGTCGAAGCCCAGCTCCTCCACCTGGGAGATGGCGAAGCGGACGCCATCCTCCTCGTAGGCCTTCCGGTCCAGCTGCAGGACCTCGGCGGGCTCGTGGGCCGCCACGAAGGAGCCGGAGCGGAAGGTGTGCTCCGCCAGCTCCTCGCCGGTCACCCCGGTGCGCTCCTCCAGCCAGGCCAGGATCTCCCGGTCCAGGTCGGTGGTGGTGGGGCTCCGGAGGTTCAGGGTGTCGGAAACCAGCCCGCCCATGAGGACGCCGGCGATGGCCCGGGTGGGCTGGAGGCCGGCCTGCCGGTAGAGGTCCGCCACGATGGTGCAGGTGGAGCCCACGGGGCGGTTCAGGAAGAGGATGGGGCCCTCGGTGCGGAGGTCGCCCAGGCGGTGGTGGTCGATGACCTCCTCGACCTGCACCTGCCCGGCGCCCTCCACGGCCTGCGCCATCTCGTTGTGGTCCACGAGGATCAGGCGGACGGGGCTGGGCCGGAGGAGGTCCCGGTGGGTGAAGAGCCCCAGGAGGCGGCGGCCCTCGTCCGTGACGGCAAAGACGGACTGGCCCAGCTCGTTCGTGCGGCGACGGACGGACTCCACGGTCTCGTCGGGCCCGAAGGTCTCCGGCTCCGAGTCCATGACCCGGGACACGGGGACGGCGGCCCGGATCGTCCACGCGGTGGTGGCGGTCTCCCGGGGGCTCACCACCAGGCTCGTGCCCGCCTCCCGGGCGGCCTCCACCACGTCGGGGTCCACCGAGCGGCCGCCGGTGACCACCAGGAGGTGGACCCCCCGCCGGATGGCCTCCAGCTGGATGTCCCGCCGGTCCCCCACCACCAGGACCCAGGAGTTCGGCGGGAGCTCGCCATTCTCCTGGTACTCCATGAAGGTGTCCAGCTGCATGGCCCCCACCCGGACGTAGAGGGTGCGGACCGTGTCCGCGTCCTCCAGGTGGAGGGGCTCGGCCCCCAGGGCGTCCACGATGGACTGGAGGGAGGTATCCACCCGGCGGATGTCCTGCCCACTGCCCACCTGGGGCACGAAGTAGGCCCCCATCTGGAAGATGGAGACCAGGCCCTCCAGCCGGCCCTTCCCGTCCACCACGGGGACGACCTGCACGTCGTGCTCGTCCATGAGGGCCAGGGCCCGAGCACAGGTGTCCCGGGGGCCCAGAACGGCGGGGGCCTCCGACATGTGGTCCCGGAGCCGGGGGGTCACATCACCGATGAAGGGGGGCGGCTCCACCTGGAAGAGGGAGAGGATGGCGTCGATGCGGGCGTTCGTGTTCCCGCACCGGGCCGGCTGGTACGTCCCCTCGGTAGTCCTTCGCTTGAAGTCGGCGTAGGCCAGGGCGGAGCAGATGGCATCCGCGTCGGGGTTCCGGTGGCCGAAAATGTAGACGGGGCGCTTCGAGGCGGACGGCATGGCACTCGGAATTGGAGACGGAGGGAGGGGTGAGGAGGTGGCTGCGGCGCCGGTGATGGGGAGCCGGACCCCGTCAGCCCCCGGGGGTCAGGATGACGAAGTCGCCCAGGTCCCGGTGGGCCTCCGGGTCGAACTCGGAGGGGTCCGCCGCGGGGACGACCACCATGACCAGGGTGGAGGTCCCCGGACGGTACGCCTCCAGGTGCTCGGGGATCCCCGTGCCCCACTGGACGTGGAAGGCGCCGGCCACGTGGACCACCGCGGCCCCCGGGTGGGCATCCAGGGCCATGGCGATGCTGTGGGCCATCCCGGCATCCCAGAGGGTCTGGGCGGCCAGGAGGTCCTCCGGGTCGGGACCGGCGGCTCCGTGGCCGTGGCCGTGGCCGTGGGCTCCGGCCATGCGCGCCATCTGCTCGTCCCACTGCTCCCGGTAGGCCGGGGAGGCCTCGTCCCAGGGGATGGGGGGGAGCCAGGGGGCGGCGTGGTCCGGGATGGAGTCCAGGGCCCCCCGGCCCTCCCGAGTGACCCGGTTCACCCAGCGGCGGGGCGGGTTCGCGGCGATGACCGGGGCCCCTTCCTCCCGGGCCCACTCCACCATGGGGGCGTAGTGCTCCCGGTAGTTGGGCCAGGGCCGGCTCGCCGCCAGGAACTGCTCTTCGGTGATCCAGCCCCCCAGGTACTCGTCCAGCACGGGCTGCACGTCGCGCTCGAACATCTCCATGGAGAGGACGGGGGGCACGTCCGAGACCTCGCCCAGGTCCCGGAGGAACCGAGCCCGGAAGCTGTGGCCCGCCTCGTCGTCGTGGACCTCCCCCAGGAGGACGACCCGGACCTCGGTGGCGGCCTCCACCAGCTCGGCCCACTCCACCGGAGTTCCATCGCCCCGGAAGAGTCCGGCCCCAGCTGCGGAAGGCAGGTCGGCGGGCTCCCCTGCGGCGGCCGGGGCCGGCACTGCCCCGCCGGGCTCGCCGGGGGCCGGCGGGAGGTCGGGGGGGCCGCCAGGTGAGGAGGGCCCCCCGGCGCAGGCCGAGAGGACCAGGACCGCCAGGACCACGATGCCGGAGGGCCCGGAGCCCTTCCACCGGCGCCTCGCCAGGCGAGTCACGGGAGCCTCAGATGTCCAGGTTCCGGACGTACCGTGCGTTCTTCTCGATGAACCTCCGGCGGGGCTCCACCTCGTCGCCCATGAGGCGGTTGAAGATGGCGTCCGCCTCGGCGGCGCTGTCCAGCGTCACCTGCAGGAGGGTCCGGCTGTCCGGGTCCATGGTGGTGTTCCAGAGCTGGTCCGGGTTCATCTCGCCCAGCCCCTTGTAGCGCTGGATGTTGAGGCCCCGGGTGTCCTCGCCCTTCCCGTTGGTGAGGCGCTTCACGATCTCGGTGCGCTGGTCCTCGGAGTAGGCGTACGTCTCCTGCTTCCCCTTCCCGATGCGGTAGAGGGGGGGCTGGGCGATGTAGATGTAGCCCGCCTCGATGAGCTCCCTCATCTGCCGGAAGAAGAAGGTGAGGAGGAGGGTCCGGATGTGGGCGCCGTCCACGTCGGCGTCCGTCATGATGATGATCTTGTTGTAGCGGGTCTTCGTGAGGTCGAAGTCGTCCCGGATCCCGGCCCCCAGGGCCGTGATCATGGCCCGGATCTCGATGTTGGAGAGGATCTTGTCGATGCGGGCCCGCTCCACGTTCAGGATCTTCCCCTTGATGGGGAGGATGGCCTGGAACGAGCGGTCCCTGCCCTGCTTCGCGCTGCCGCCGGCAGAGTCTCCCTCCACGATGTAGATCTCGGTGAGGGCCGGGTCGCTGAGGGAGCAGTCCGCCAGCTTCCCGGGGAGGACGCCTCCCTCCAGGGCGTTCTTCTTCCGGGCCAGGTCCCGGGCCTTCCGGGCGGCCTGCCGGGCCCGGGCCGCCTGCAGGGACTTCTCGATGATGGCCTTTCCGGCCTTCGGGTTCTCGTCGAGCCAGATGGCGAGCTGCTCGTTGACGGCGCCCTCCACGGCTCCCCGAACCTCGGAGTTGCCCAGCTTCGTCTTCGTCTGGCCCTCGAACTGGGGCTCCATGACCCGCACCGAGAGGACGCAGGTCAGGCCCTCCCGCACGTCGTCCCCGGAGAGCCCGTTGTCGGCCTTCTTGAAGAGGTTGTTCTTCCGGCCGTAGTCGTTGATCGTCCGGGTGAGGGCCGCCTTGAGCCCCGTGAGGTGGGTTCCGCCCTCGTGGGTGTTGATGTTGTTCACGAAGGTGTGGGTGTTCTCGGAGAACCCCGTGTCGTACTGCATGGCCAGCTCGATCTCGGCCTCGGGGCGCTCGGCCTCGAAGTAGAAGATCTCGGGGTGCACGGCCTGCCGCTCGCCCCGCAGGTAGCCCACGTACTCCGCCAGGCCGCCCTCGTACTGGTAGACCTCCTCGGCGGGCTCCTCGTCGCGCTCGTCCGTGATGGCGATGCGGAGGCCCCGGTTCAGGAAGGCCATTTCCCGGAGGCGTGCACTCAGGGTGTCGAAGCTGAAGATCGTCTCCGTGAAGATCTCCGCATCGGGGAGGAAGGAGATCCGGGTGCCCGACCCCTCTGCCGGTCCCATGTCCTCCAGCTCCTTCTGCTTGATCCCCTTCTGGAAGCGCTGGTGCCAGCGGCGGCCGTCCCGATGGACCTCCACCTCCAGCCAGGTGGAGAGGGCGTTCACCACCGACACACCCACGCCGTGGAGTCCGCCGGAGACCTTGTAGTTCGACTTGTCGAACTTTCCTCCGGCGTGGAGGACGGTGAGGGCGAGCTCGACCCCGGGGAGCCCCTCGGTGGGATGGACGTCCACCGGGATCCCCCGACCGTCGTCCACCACCGTGATGGAGTTGTCCTCGTGGATCGTGACGTCGATGGTGGAGCAGTGCCCGGCCATCGCCTCGTCCACGGAGTTGTCCACCACCTCGTAGACCAGGTGGTGGAGCCCCCGCGCCGAGGTGGACCCGATGTACATCCCCGGGCGCTTCCGGACCGCCTCGAGGCCCTTGAGGACCTGGATCTGTCCGGCGCCGTAGTCGCCGTTGGGGGAATCGTTGGGAGTCTCGGCCATGGATGCCTCTTTGGAGGGGTCTCAGGTCGCGGAAAAGATATTGAAATTTAGCGAATTTACGCCCTCGGGACCACGTCTGAGCGGGATGGGGAGGCGGGGCTCTGCGGGATCGGGGGGTGGGGCGCGGCGCGGCGGGAAGCCGGGCGGCTCCGGGAGGCCCGTGGCGAGGTCGTCAGCGGGCTCCGTCGGCCTTCCCGTCGGAGGAGAAATCCGGGTCCTCGGCCAGGAGGAAGACGATCTTCTCCACCCGGCCCGCCTTCCGACCCGCATTGATCCGCCGCATGAGGTCGTGGCGCAGCAGCCCCAGCTCCGACATCCAGGCGCTGGAGCGGACCTCCACGAAGAGGGTGCCCCGGGCAATGGCCCGGGCCCGGGTGACCTCCGCGATGCCGGGCCCCACGATCTCGGGCCACAGCTCCAGGATCTCCTGCTCCTCCACCCCGTCCCGGATGCCCCACTTCTTCATGAGGCCGTCCAGCATGTTCCCGATGTGGTCCGGTCCCTTCACGATGCCTCCCGGATGCGGCCGGCCTCGATGGTCCACCGGGCCAGCTCGCCCGGTCGGAGACGGATGTCCGCCTCCCGGGGGGCGGTGAGGAGCACCTGCCCAGTGGCCGTCTCGTCCAGGAGACGGAGGATGCGGCGGGACCGCCCCTCGTCCAGCTCGGCGAAGACATCGTCCAGGAGGAGGAGGGGCGGGCGCCCCAGGCGCCGGGCCCGGGTGGACGCCTCCACCATGCGGAGGGCGAGGGCCGCGGTCCGCTGCTGTCCGCCGGAGCCGTACTCCCTCAGGTCCCGGGTCTCGCCCTCGTCCTCCTCCGAGCCCTCGGGGAGCACCCGGAGCCGGAGGTCGTCTCGGTGGGGCCCCGGTCGGGTTGCCCCCCGTTCCCGGTCGCCCTCCAGCGAGTCGGCCAGCGCCTGTCGGAGGCGAGCCTCCCAGGCGTCGGGGTCGGCCGCACCCTCGATGGTGATGTCGTCGGCCCCGGGAGTGGCCGGCCTGTACTCCATGGTGGCGGCCTCGCCGTCGGCCACCGTCCGGTAGACCTCCGCGAACGCCTCGCCCACGTCCCGGACCCAGCCCGCGCGGGCGGCAGACACCAGGCCACCGGGCCGGCTCAGGAGGGCATCCCATGCCTGGATCGCAGCCGGTCCGGCGGAGCTCCTCAGGGCGGCATTCCGGTGCGAGATGACCTGTCGGTAGCGCTGGAGTGCCTCTAGGTAGCCGGGGTGGTTCACGGACAGGAGGATGTCCAGGAACCGGCGGCGCTCCCCGGGGCCGTCGGAGACGAGGCGAACGTCACCGGGGGTGAAGAGGACGGCCCCCAGGTGGCCCACCGCGTCGCCCAGGCGCTCGGGCTCCCTCCCGTCCACCGTGACCTTCTTGGTGGGCGAGCCCCCCCGCTGCACTGCCGCCGTGACGGCAGACACCTCTCCGCCCGGGGCCAGCCCTCCCACCAGGCGGAAGTGGTCCCGATGGAAGGAGATGAGGTGGGCGTCCCGGGTGCCCCGGGGCGACCGGAAGACCTCCAGGTAGTAGACCGCCTCCAGGAAGTTGGACTTCCCCTGGGCGTTTCGGCCCACCAGGGCCACGCCTTCAGGGGGGATCTCCAGCTCCCGGTCCTCCAGGTTGCGGAACCCCACGAGCCCCAGGCCGGTCAGCACGACTTCCCCGGGTGGGGGAGGCGGGGGCGGAGGCAGACTCCCGTCATGGCGGGCTCAGGAGCCCCGGAACTCCGGCCGCCGCTTCTCCAGGAATGCGGTCATTCCCTCACGCATGTCGTCGGTGGAGGCCAGGAGCCCGAAGAGGGAGGACTCGAAGTTCATTGCCTCGGCGGTGGAGGTATCGATGCCGTGGTAGATGGCCTCCAGGGCCTTCTGCAGCGCCACCGGGCCGTTTCGGGCGATCTTCCCGGCCAGCTTCCGGGCCGCCTCCGGGAGCTCCTCCCGAGTGGTGACCCGGTTCACCAGCCCCATCCGCTCGGCGGCGGCGGCATCGATCTTCATTCCCGTGAGGGTGAGCTCCAGCGCCCGTCCCAGGCCCACGAGCCGGGCCAGGCGGATCGTGCCCCCGTAGCCGGGGATGATGCCCAGCCCCACTTCCGGGAGGCCGAAGACGGCGTTGTCCGAGGCCACCCGCAGGTGGCAGCACATGGCGAGCTCGCACCCGCCCCCCAGAGCAAAACCGCCCACGGCAGCGATGACGGGCCGGGGGAAGGTCTCGATGGCCCGGAAGACCTCCTGCCCCTGCCGGCTCACCTCCACACCGGTGAGGGAGTCCATCTCGGCCAGGACCCCGATGTCGGCTCCGGCCACGAAGCTCTTCTCGCCGGCGCCGGTGAGGACCACGGCCCCCACGTCCTCCCGGTCCCGAAGGTCGTCGAAGGCCTCCCCCAGCTCCCGGATCACGTCGGGGTTCAGGGCGTTGAGCTTCTCCTGACGATCGATGGTGACGGTGGCGATCCGGTCCTGGACGTCGAGACGAACGTATTCCACGGCGGGCTCCGGCTGGGGTTCGGGGTTCACGAAATCACGGGAGTCGAAAGCTATGGGCGAGGGGGAGGGACTGCCAAGCGGGGGGACCGGCCTGGCGGCCGGCGGCCGGGTCGGCCCTGCCCGCGGGGTGGGCCGGCCTCGGGAGAGGCCCGTGCCCCGGGGCCGATCCATCCCGGATGGGTGCCCATCCTGCCATGGCCCCGCCCCCCGGGGCCATGCTACCTTCCACGCCGAATCTGCGGCCCTGCCGGGGCCCGACACACCCTTCCCCCGATCCGCGACCGATCCGCGACCGGAGGGTCCCGGTCCCAGGTCCGCCGCACCACGTCGGTCAAACGAGGAGAGTCATCCAGATGGCGCGTTCGCTGAACAAGGTCATGCTCATCGGCAACCTGGGGAATGACCCCGAGATCCGCACCACGGGCTCGGGCACCAAGGTCGCCAAGATCTCCATTGCCACGAACCGGAGCTTCCAGGATCGCTCCGGCCAGACGCAGGAGAAGACCGAGTGGCATCGGATCACCTTCTTCGGCCGGCTGGCGGACATCGTGGAGCAGTACGTGAAGAAGGGCGACCGCCTCTACGTGGAGGGCCGCCTGGAGTACTCCCAGACGCAGGACGACAAGGGGAACGTACGCTACTGGACGGACATCGTGGCCAACGAGATGGTCATGCTGGGCTCCACCATGGGCGGCCCCGACGGCGGCAACTTCGGCGGCGGGGGCGGCGGCGGCTTCGGTGGTGGTGGCGGCGGTGGTGGTGGCGGCGGAGGCGGCCGCGCACCGGAACCCAACCTCTCCGAGCCCGAGGACGACCTGCCCTTCTGAGACAGGTTATCTGCGGCGACGTGCATTAACTGGCCGGAATTCCGCGCAGTACCATGGCCCGGAGGGTGTGCGACCCCGCACCCCTCCGGGCCTTCGCGCATCCCGGACTCGCGCACCCAGGCCCCCTCCGATCCGGCGCCCCCAGACGCACGCCCGCACCAAAGGGGTGCGCCACCTGCTCCCTGGGCGGGCGCGACCTGCTCCCTGTGTGCGGATTTTCGCCATTATCGGCGAAGATCATACACGCGGGCTCCGGGCCGGACCTCCGTGCAGGGTTTTCGCCATTATTGACGAATATTCCTGCACGCGCTCCGGGTCTGCCTCCGCAGATGAAGCCGGAAGGCACGGGCTGCTGGCACGGCCGGCAAAGGAGCGCCGGATTGCCGGCTGGAGCCCGGCTCGTCGCCCCACCCCCGGACCCCGGTGCCACCCCCGGGCTCGAATACGAGGAGGATGGGCGGCACAGCCGCCTCCGCAGGTCCGGAACGACGTCTGGGGAGTCGGCAGGAAGACGGTCCGGGTCGGCAGGAAGTCGGTCCGGGTCGGCGAGCCCGGGCCCGATCAGCCCTCCCCGGACCCACCAGTCACGTCTCGCTCCCAGAGGCCCAGCAGGTCGCCCTCGAAGCGGGCGGGGTCTGCGCGGTAGCGGGCCGACCACTCCCCGAAGGAGGGAAGGTCAAGGCGTTGCGAGATCCGCACCGTGGCCAGGCGCATGACTTCGTCGTAGGTGAGGGGATCCAGGGAGGCTTCCTCCACGTCCCGCTGGGCCTCCTCGGCCAGGACGAACATCTCGTCGGGGGACAGGAGGAGCAGGGCCTCGGCCACCCGCGCGGAACAGTAGTCCAGGTACTTGGCCCGAAGAACTGCCTCGCCGGGCCCCCTCGAGCCCCCATCGTCCCGCGCAAGCTTTCCGGCGCTGGTCACGCCCCCTCCCGGGAGAGAGTGAGCCGGCTGCGTTCGTGCCCATGTGGCACCGACGCAATGGATGCCTTGAAGCTGCGGCGGGGGACGGGGCTGCGTCAAGCGGCAGGTGACCGGGGTCACCTGCCGGCGGTCACATCCTGGGGGCGTCCGCCTCGGGGGCCGAGGGGGCGGCACTCTGGTCCCGGAGGTGCCGGTAGATGGACCGGCGGGTCAGTCCGTAGAGGACCACGCGACTGAGAAATTCCGGATCCGACTTCTGCACCTCCTCCGCCTGTCGGGCTATGTCCTTCGGGAGTCGTACGTTGAGCTGGACGGAGCAGGTGTCCCACATGGGCAGTCTCGGTTCCGGGAGTGACTGGAAGGCGGTGAGGGCGGGACTTCGAGGGTGTGTGACCCGACTCGTCCATGGCGGCGCGGCCGCCACCGACGCACCCGGTTCCCCGTCGAAGGGCTTCGATGATAGGGAGCCCGATCTTCCGGCGCAAGGGAGCCTTCCGGACGGCGAAACTGGGGGCGAACAGGAACCGAAAACAATGCCGCACAAGGACTTACGCGTTTGGCACAAAACAGTCCGGCCACAACTTCTGCAGCTTTTTCAGGCTTGGCGGACCGGGATTTCAGGGATTCCATCTCTGGAAACGGAAGCGCGGCAGGGGATTCTGCAGTGAAAATCCGAAAACCCGAAACCGGGCTCGTAACGATTTCCGGAAAAATTCGGGCACGCTCCGGAACGGCTGTCCTCAGGGGAGGACGGAACGGAGAAACGCCTGCAGGCTGAGGGGAGTGAACTCTCGGAACCTGCGCCTGAGCTCCGCAGGGTCGTCGCCTCGGAAGATCTCCGCGGTCCGGAGGGTCCTGGGCTCCCCCTGGGCATGGAAGCTCAGGAAGCCCCTCCAGCGGCCATCACCGGTGCGGAAGAGGTTCAGGTGGGCCCACCAGCGCTGGTCCACCTCCCGGGTGGCCACCGTCACCGGCTCGGGGCCGGCAGGGGTGGCCGGTACGCCCATCCGCTCCAGGAAGGGCTGGCGGTCGGCCATCCAGGCCCGGACCCACACGTCGTAGGGGGGCAGGGGCAGGATCCCCATGGCCTCGCCCACCAGCCGGTCCAGGGCGTCCTCGGTACCGGGGACCGCGTCGGAACTGGTCCTCGCCTGCGCCCACAGGGAGCGCACGCCAGCCCTGGGGATGACGTTCAGGAGTTCCCGGGCCTCCACCTGGCAGTACCGGCGGTAGAGTGCCCGGAGGGTGTCGGGCACGGGGGCACCGCCCCGGGGAGTCCCACGGGACAGCTCCCGGGACGCGGCTTCGGCTGGGCGGGAGTCCGGCGGCCCGGCCATCAGTGCACCCTTTCCTGACCGGAGCCCGGCAGGAGGGAGAGGGAGTCCCTGGGCCCGAACGTGTCCAGCGACTGAACCAGACTCCGGTGCCGGGCCGGCTCACAGGCGGCAAGGACCGCCACCAGCCCCTCCCTCAGCCCCGCCATCAGGAGCCGTAGCTCCCCAGCGTTCCGGGGCTCGGGAAGACGGACCCTCAGACGCGTGGTCGTGCGCCCCCCTCCCATCCGATCCCGGTACACGGGGTGGGCCGAGAAGGCCGAGCGCACCGCTGCCTCCAGGACCTGCAGCCCCACGTCTCCGGGGAGGCAGGAGGTGTCCAGGTGGAGTTCCAGGGCACCCGTGTCCAGGAGGGCGCGGGCCACACCGCCTGTGGGCAGGGAGATCCGCACCGCCGTCCGGTCGTGGAGGTCCACGTCCCGGACGATGTCCCGCATGGCCATGCGGAGGAAGACGGGCCGGACGGCCGGGCCGAACTCGAGTCCCGAGAGGAGGGACGCCACCTGGCCCAGAGCTCCCCTGGGGTCCACGTCGGGGGAGTCCGCCCCTTCGCGACCTGCAGAATCCAGGCGAAGCCGACGGGCCACGGAATCGGGCACCCGACCCAGCACGGAGAGCGGGCCACCGGCATCGGCCGTGCGCTCCCGGAGGCTCCCCAGGTCCAGGACAGGGAGGCGACCCTGCGGTACCCCCTGCTCTGCCGGGAGGACCAGCCCCAGCCCAAGATCGGAGAGCCGCGGAGCCCGATCGGCGGAATCCGCCTCCTTCCAGACCACCAGGCACCCGGCCATCCGTTGGGGGGACACCGGGACCAACGGCACGGTCTCCGCCGGGCGGGAGGCGTTGGCAGAAGGCCCCCTGGCAGGCCGGAAATCCGGTCTCGGGGTGAAGGTCATCCGGGCATACTCCCACGTGGTTGGTGAACGGGGACTCGCAGGATAACGCCCGTCTGCGGAGGGGGGCAAGGGACGCCCTTCCTTGTCCACGGAGGGCGGCCGATCCATCTTGTCTTCCACGTCTTGCGAGCCTTTTCCGCACCCCTCCCGGAGTCCTCGTTGTCCATGGATCGAACCCGCCGCAGGTCCCTCGGATTCCTGGAGCACCAGGGTCGGGAATGGGCCTGCTTCCTCGTCACTTTCCAGGAGGAGAGCGGCCGCTGGCTGGGATACTTCTCCTTCCGCAGACGGGACGGCGAGTCCGAGGAGGACGAGATCCGGACGGCGAACATCTTCCTGGAGCCCAGCGAGGCGGAGATCGACCGCAAGGCCCGGGGGTTGGGGCGTCCCCTCCTCCAGGGCCTCCTCTCCTCCTCCATCCACACCCGGGATCGAGGCGACACCCGACAGCCGCCTGAGCTCCGCAGGTGGTTCGGGGACCTCCTGGCCCGGAACAGCCGAGAGGCTGCAGATGGTGTGGAGCCCCCGGGCACGGAAGCCGAGGAGCTCACCCTGGGCCAGCTCCGCTCCCTGTACGACTCCTACCGCATCGACCAGGTGGCCCACTTCATCACCCTGGTGGAACCCGACGACTTCCACGATGCCGTCTCGGCCCTCCTGGACGGGCAGTCCTTCGACTTCAGCACCCGGGACCGCCTCCAGTTCGGCATGATGGTCGTGGAGGCCATCGAGTCCAGGCTCCCCCTCCCTCCCTTCGAGGTATGGGCCGAGGACTACGCCCGAAGCCCCGACACATACCGGGACTACACCTTCGAGCTGCACCGCCTCACGGTGAGCCCCAACACGGCTTGATCGTCGCAGCGGTCGGGCTTACCTTTCGAAGCTAAACCAGTTTGCCAACCAACCTGAGGACGGTGATTGTCTTGGAAGTGATCGTTCAGGACGGGGACAACCTCGAGCGCGCTCTGCGCAAGTTCAAGCGCAAGGTCCAGCGTTCCGGGCTCTACTCGGAGCTCCGGAAGCGCCGCTTCTACGAGAAGCCCAGCGCCCAGCGCAAGCGCAAGCGCGAGGCCGCCATCCGCCGCGAACGTCGGCGCCAGCGCCGGGATTCCCGGCGGACCTGAGTCCAGACGAGCGGACTCCCCGCAGGACGACAGACGGTCTCGTGACCACTTCGGTGTTCCGGGACTGAAGCAGCAGAGAAAGAGGGCCCCTGCCAGGCTTTGCCGGCAGGGGCCCTCCTTTCGTGTACCGATGATCCCCGGAAGGCCTGCGGAAGCGCAGGGGCCTTCCTCAGACCAGGTCCATGGGCACAGGCTCGTCCCCCGAGTAGTCGTAGAACCCCCGCCCCGACTTCCGGCCGTGGAGCCCCATGGCCACCATCCGCTTGAGGAGGGGGGGAGGCGCATACCGCTCCTCCCGATACTCGTCGAACATGATCTCGGCGATCCGCAGGGTCGTATCGTTCCCCACGAAGTCGCAGAGGGTGAAGGGGCCCATGGGGTACCCGCACCCAAGCACCATGCCCCGGTCCATGTCGACGATGGAGGCAACCCCCCGCTCCAGCTGCCGGATGCAGTCCAGCATGTAGGGGACCAGGAGGAGGTTCACCACAAATCCCGAGTTGTCCTTTGCCGTGATGGGCTCCTTCCCCACGGCGCGGGCGAACTCGAAGGCCCGCTCCAGCGTCTGCTCGGAGGTGGCGATGGTCTTCACCACCTCCACCAGCTTCATCACCGGCACCGGGTTGAAGAAGTGGAGCCCCACCACCCGGTCCGGGCGGTTCACGGCGGCCGCCATGTCCGTCACCGTGAGGGAGGAGGTGTTCGTGGCGAAGATCGTGTCCTCGGGGCACAGCTCGTCCAGGGTGCCGAAGAGCTCATTCTTCACCGCCAGGTCCTCCACCACGGCCTCGATGACCAGGTCCCGGTCGGCCAGTCCCTCGACCTCCGTGACAAAGTCGATCCGCCCCAGGGTGGCATCCCGCTCCTCGGCCGAGATCTTCTCCTTCTTCAGGGCCCGCGCCAGGGACTTCTCGATCCGGCCCCGGCCTGCATCCACGGCGTCGCTGTCCAGCTCGCGGACCACCACGGACATCCCTGCCCGGGCCGCGACCTCGGCAATCCCGCTCCCCATGAGGCCACAGCCGGCCACTCCCACCTTTTCGATCTTCACGTCAGGACTCCTCCATTGCAGGTCTGGAAATCAGGTGCACTCACTCGAACGCCTCCACCACCACCGCACCTCCCTGGCCCCCACCGATGCAGGCGGACCCCAGGGCGAAGCGCCCCCCCCGCCGACGGAGTTCGTGCAGAAGGTGGATGGTGATCCGGGCGCCGGACGCGGCCAGGGGGTGGGTGAGGGCGATGGCCCCGCCGTTCACGTTGGTCTTCTCGGGATCCAGCCCCAGCTCCTTCTCCACCGCCATGTACTGGGGTGCAAATGCTTCGTTCACCTCCACCAGGTCCATGTCCTCGAGCCCCAGCCCGGCACGCTCCAGGGCCGCCCGGGCCGCCGGAGCCGGCCCGATCCCCATGACCCGGGGCTCCACACCCACGTAGGCCCACGAAACGAGGCGGCCCAGGGGCCTCAGGCCCCGTCCGTCCGCCCAGGCCCGGCTCGCGATGACCGCCGAGGCCGACCCGTCACCGATGCCCGATGCGTTCCCGGCGGTGACCAGGCCGTCCTTCCGGAAGTACGGCCGGAGACCGGCCAGCGCCTCCTCCGTGGTATCGGGCCGGATGTGCTCGTCCCTGGAGAAGAGGGTGGTGCCTCGACGACTGGAGAGCTCCACCGGCGCGATCTCGGCCTCGAAGCGTCCCTCCTCCCAGGCGGCATGGGCCCGGGCCTGGCTCCGAAGGGCCACGGCATCGGCCTCCTCCCGGGTCACCTTGTAGCGATCCGCCAGCTCCTCGGCGGTCTGGGCCATGGTGAGGTCGCAGCGGGTGTCCAGGAGAGCTTCCCAGAGGAGGTCCTCGAAGTTCTTGCCTGCAGGGCCCAGGCGGAGGTCCCGACCCCACCGGGCGCCCCGCACAACGTGGGGTGCCTGGCTCATGGACTCGGTCCCGCCGCAGAGGGCCACCTCTGCATCGCCCAGGAGGATCTCCTGGGCCCCCTGGGTCAGCGCCTGGAAGCCCGATCCGCAGAGGCGGTTCACGGTGACCGCGGGGACCTCCTGGGGCACGCCGGCCTCCAGCCCCACGTGGCGAGCCAGGTAGATCGCGTCGCTGGAGGTCTGGAGGGCATTCCCGTAGACCACGTGGTCCACGTCGCCGGGCTCCACCCCGGCACTCTCCAGGGCCGCCCGGGCAGACACGGCTCCCAGGTCGGTGGCGGTCAGACCCTTCAGTGAACCACCGAAGGTCCCGAAGGGCGTCCGTCGGCCGGACAGGAAGACGACTTCACGGTCGTGACCCTGGGTGGGCATCGTATCGTACTCCTTGGATCTGTAGGACTCTGGATGGGTGGGGCCGGGGTGCCGGTCCCGATCAGACGAACTCCTCCTGGGATTCCGTCTCCTTGAGGTGGGGCAGGAAGGTCTGCTTGTTGTTGGACTTCAGGTAGGCCTCCCGGGGGTCGACGGCCCCCGACATGAGGAACTCCATGATGGCCTGGTCCAGGAGCTGCATTCCCTCCTTCTTCCCGGTCTGGATCATGGAGGGGATCTGGTGGAGCTTGGACTCCCGGATCAGGTTCGCGATGGCCGACGTCCCCACCATGATCTCCATGGCGGCCACCCGGCCCTTCCCCCCCTTCTTCCGGAGGAGGGCCTGCGATACCACACCCTTCAGGGACTCGGCCAGCATGGAGCGGATCTGGGCCTGCTGGTCCGAGGGGAAGACGTCAATCATCCGGTCCACCGTCTTGGGGGCCGAGTTCGTGTGGAGCGTCCCGAAGACCAGGTGTCCCGTCTCTGCGGCGGTGATCCCCAGCTCGATGGTCTCCCGGTCCCGCATCTCCCCCACCAGGATGACGTCGGGGTCCTCACGGAGAGCGGCCCGGAGTGCGCTGGCGAAGCTCCTCGTGTTCGTACCTATCTCTCTCTGGTTCACCAGGCACTTGATGTTCCGATGGGTGAACTCCACCGGGTCCTCGATGGTGAGGATGTGGTCCGCCCGCTCCTTGTTGATGAGGTCGATCATGGCCGCCAGGGTGGTCGACTTCCCCGACCCGGTGGGGCCGGTGACCAGGACGAGCCCCTTGGAGAGCTGGCAGAACCTGCGCACCGCCTGGGGGAGGTTCAGCTGGTCGGCGGTGAGGACCTCGGAGGGAATGGTACGGAAGACGGCCCCAAGCCCCTTCCTCTGCCAGAACACGTTCACCCGGAATCGGGCCACCCCCTCGATCTCGTAGGCAAAGTCGAAGTCCATGGTCTCCAGGAAGCGGGCCCTCCACTCTTCCTCCATGATCTCGTAGACCAGCTTTTCCATGTCCGCTGCCGTGAGCTCCCGGAATGGGAACGGCGTGAGGTGCCCGTGGAGCCTCATGGTGGGCGGCGCGCCGGTAGTCAGGTGGAGGTCCGAACCACCCCTCTCGGCGAGGGCTCTCAGGAACTGGTCGATCTTGGCCATGTTGCTCCCTGGGATTTCGCTGGAATCTGCAATGGATCCGGTATGATGCGGGGACTCACTGCCCGGGACGCACCAGGATGGGGGTCAGGTGCCAGGAGAGGTGCCCCCCTTCCTCCTCGCCGATACGGAGCTCCCAGCCCACACCCGCCTCCAAATACTCGGCCCGGGCCTCCGGACTGGTGAGGGGCACGAAGACGGCGCCGGCCACCCGGACCAGGGGGCCCAGCCAGTCGGCGGGAGCTCCGGGGAGGAGAGAGGTGACCGCGTCCAGTCGGAACGCCCGGAGCTCCTCCAGCGCCGACCGGATGCGGGCCGGGTCGTCGGGCACCTCCACCAGGAGTCCCGGCGGAGGCGGCTCCGGGGCAACCCCCACGTGACCTGCCCGTACCTCCGGACCCAGGAGGAGGCGCGGGAGAGCGGGCAGGATGCGGTGGAGGAGCCCGGCGGGCTCCGTCCGGACTGCGACCCGGCCGGCCCCCGAGTCCACCAGGAGACGAACCTCCGTGACAACGGACGGGGGTGGGGAGGGCCAGGACTCGCCCTCCTCCGACTTCGTCCGCTCCAGGACGAGTTCGCTCCCCCTGGGCGTCTCCAGCTTCCGGACCTGGATGGGGAGATCGGCTCCCTCCCACTCCAGGGTGGCCCGGGAACGGATGGAGACGGTTCCTTCCGGGTCCTCCTCGGGGTCCCCCATGGAGAGCCGTCGGTCCAGGGCCGTCCGCCAGCCGGCGGTGAGGGGGAGCTGGCGACGGTCCCCACCCATCTCCCACCACGCCCTGGCCGTTTCACCCCGAACGGAGATCCCGATCCGCCGGGCCCCCTCGGCCAGGGCCCGGTCCAGGAGGGCGTCCAGGCTCACTGCGGTGCGCGACCCTCCCTTCCGGAACTCCCCGTCCTGCCCCCGCCCTCCGTAGAGGTCCCGGATCAGGGCACGGATCTTCCCCGGGGAGGCAATGGCGAACTGCACCTCAAGCCCGGTGCGCTCCACGAGCTCCGACTCCACGTCCAGCTTCAGGGGCGAGTCCACCACCACGGTGAGTCGCTCCTCCGTCCGGGAGATGGGCAGGGCCAGGTGGGCCAGGGCCCACTCGGGAGACACGAGCCCCGCCACGTCCCGGTCGATGGTCTCTGCGTCGGGAAAGACGTAGGGCAGGTCGAACTGGGCGGCCAGGGCAAACTCCAGCTCCTCCGCCGAGATGATCCCCAGCTCCACCAGGGCTTCCCCGAAGAACCCGCCGTACTCCTCCTGGTGGGCCAGGGCCCGCTCCTGGTCCTCCAGCTTGATCCGTCCGAACTCCTGGAGGATCTCTCCCAGATTCTGGCGCTTCCGCATCCGTCAGGCTCCCCTTGGTTGAATGACATCACCGGAGGTATCCAACGCCCGGGCCAGCCGCGCGGCCACCCGGTCCCCCACCTCCGACGTGGTGGCCTCCCCCCCCAGGTCCGGGGTCTTGATCCCCCGGGCCGTGACGTGGGCCACGGCGTCCTCCACCGCCTGGGCCAGGTCCTCGCGGCCCAGATTCTCCATGAGGAGCGCCACGCAGCGGATCGCCGCCACGGGGTTCGCCCACCCCTGCCCGGCAATGTCCGGCGCCGAACCGTGGACGGGCTCGAAGAGGGCGTGGCGCCCGGGGTTCAGGTTCGCGGAGGGGGCCAGACCCATTCCGCCGGTGAGGGCCGCCGCCTCATCGCTCAGGATGTCACCGAAGAGGTTCGAGGTCACGATGACCCGATGCAGGTCCGGGTTCCGGATCAGGTCCATGGCCATGGCGTCCACATACATGGCCTTCGCCTGGATCTCGGGGAACTCCTCCGCCACATCCCGGAGGGTCCGGCGCCACAGCCGACCGGGCCCGGGAATGGCGTTGGCCTTGTCCACCATGGTCAGGGCCGCCAGGTCCCGCGCACGGGCGAACTCGAAGGCGGCCCGAATGATCCGCTCCACGCCCCGCCGGGTGTTCAGGTCCTGAGCGACGGCCACCTCGTGGGGCGTACCCTCCCGGGCCACACTCCCCCCTCCCAGGTAGTGCCCCTCGGTGTTCTCCCGGAAGATGTGCACGTCCATGGGGCGATCCCCCCCGTCCACCAGGGGCGAGAGGGAGGGGTGCAGGAGCCGGCAGGGACGGTAGTTGATATACAGGTCCAGGCGGAACCGGAGCCCCAGGAGGATGTCCCGGGCGTGTTCGTTGCCCGGGACGCGCGGATCCCCCAGGGCCCCCAGGAGGATGGCGTCGTAGTCCTCCTCCAGGCTGCGGAACTCCTCGTCCGTCAGGCTGGTCCCCTCCTCCAGGTAACGCTCCGCCCCCAGGGGGAGGACGTCCCAGCCCAGGGCCAGCGCCGGATCCGTCTCCAGCACGCGGAGGACCCGCTGGGCCTCGGCCATGACCTCGGTCCCGACTCCATCTCCTGGGATGATCGCGATTCGGGCCATGGGGCGTTTATGAGCGGAAAGAGGGCGAGGGAGGGGTCCTCCGGGCGGGGCCAAATATGGGCGACTCCCACTCCCGACGCCAGCAACCCCGGTGGCAACGGAAGAACAGGGGCGACCCCACCTGGAGGCAGGCGACGAACCCGACCGGAGGCAGGCGGTGGCCCCTGTACTTCTTCAACGGCCTTCTAGGGCGCCAGCACCTCAAGACGCCCGCTCTGTCCCGGTCGATGGCCGTCCAGGTGGATGATCAGGATCCCCGGGGGCGCCTCGTCCAGGTGGACCACGAAGCGGGCACCGGGGCGGGTGAGGGGAGGAGAGGCCACGCCCCCTCGCTCAACAAGCCAGCGGGCCAGCACTCCGTCGGGGTCCTGGGCGTCCAGACGAACGGCCACCGCCAGGTTCCCCGTGGCCCGGAAGACCACCAGGCCCCCGCTCTCCACCTGGAGCTCGGAGGGAAGGGGCCGCAGTCCCCGGGCTCGGTCCAGGAGGTGGACGGACCGGACAGGGGTGGAGGCAGGAAGCCCGAACTCGGCGGCGAGTTCGGGATCGGTGGCCGAGGGGGCATCCCGGAGGCAACCCATGGCTCCCCCCAGGAGGAGGAGGGCCAGGACCAGGAGGAGTGACCCCCTCACCGGGCCGGTCAGGCTGCGGAGGGGCTTCCGCATGCGATGCAGAACGCCCAATCCCGATCCAGCACCTCGCCGCACTCCCCGCAGGGCACCACGTGGACGTTCTCCCCGCACCACGGGCAGAAGCGGAGGCCCTCCCGCGGGGGGAGCGCCGTACTGCACTCGGGGCAGTCCCCGGGCACGTCGTCCCCGCCTGCCGTGGACTTCGAGGCCCCGGCCTTCCTCTCTCCCCGGGAGGGGAGTCGCTCCGCATCCCCCCTGCCCTGGTCGGGCACGGCCTCCAGCGGCGAGGCCGCCGCCCCGGACGCCTCCGGGGTCCCCTTCGGACCGGAACCGGCCGACGGGCCGCCCCCGCCCTTCGCCGCCCGTGCGGAGGACTTCGGCCCCTCTTCCGCCCGGGGGCCTGCCGGAGCCGGCGGGTCGGGGGTGTCCACCTCGAGGCGGAGCTCGGGGGTGTCCTTCTCGGGCACCTTCTTCGGGTTCAGGCGGACGTCCACGGCGGCAAACTCCCGGAAGATGGCCGTGTCCGGGTTCTGCGCTTCCGCCTCCCGCTGCAGGCGACGGCGGGCCGGCTCCGACTCCAGCTCCAGGTAGTCGCCCTCACCGGCCAGGAGGTGCAGGAGGGCCTCTTCGTAGTCGCCGTTCAGCTCCACCCCGATGCGGTCGCGGTGGGTCCGATACGGGACGAGGCTCTGGTAGATCTCGGCCACCGTGAAGGGGCTGGAGAGGTAGCGGGGGGCCTGGGCCCGGATTTCCTCCACGAGGACCCGGTGGAAGCGTTCGATGAGGGAGCGGTCCACGGTCATGGCGGTGCCGGATTGGGGGAAACGGAGAGGGAGCGGCGGACCGGGGTTCAGCCCGGGAGGATGCGGAACTCGACGAGGCCATTCATGGCCGCCGCCCGAATGAAGGTCTCCGGGTCGGTGAAGGGCACCTCCAGCTCCAGGAGTTCCCGCCAGCGCTCGCTCATCCGACGCATGAAGTCGGAGAGGGGCTCGTGGGCGAAGCCTGCGGCGGTGCGCCAGCGGGAGACCACATCCTCCCACCGCCCCTCCACCCGGATCCCTCCGGGCAGGCGGAGCTGGACCCGGGCATCGGACTGCCGCTCGAACTCGAAGAGCTCGAGCTGGTTCTCGTCCACCGGATTCCAGCCGGGCTTCTCCTCGGGGTCGAAGGTGGCCTCCACCTCCGCCAGGAGCCGGTCCACCGGATCGTCCTCGCCGGCCTCGAGCTCCGTGAGCCGGTCCTGCCAGACCCGGAGCCCTGGGTCGTCGGTCTCCAGCCCCTCCATGCGGGACTTGAGCTCCAGGATGCGGTAGAGGGCCAGTCGATCCCAGTGGTGCTGGGGGGGGACCCGCTCGAAGTGGCGGAGCGCCCCCTCGGGGTTCCCGCGCTGGTAGTACAGGTGCCCCAGGTAGACCCGGGCCTCGTGGAGGTCGGGGGCCACGGCCAGGGCCCGGCGGACGAAGCGGCTCCCGGTGGCCTCGTCTCCCATGCGGGCCAGTGCGTACCCCAGGGCGGCCAGCGCCTCCCCGGACTCGGGCCGGAGGGCGACAAGGCGGGCGAAGAGGTCCCGGGCCTCGGCCAGGAGGTCGTGGCGGTAGAGAGCCCGCCCCATGGCCAGCATGAGCTCCAGGTCGTCGGAGAAGCCCCGGGCCTCCACGACCTGGAAAAAGGTCAGCGCCTCCCGGGTCCGACCCAGGCGGAGGAGGGTCTCCCCCATCCCCACCATGGCGTCCTCGTGGGTGGCGTCCAGCCCCAGCGCCCGTTCGAAGGCGTGGCGGGCCCAGGCGATCTCCTCCCGGGCCAGGCGGGCGTAGCCGAGGCCCACGTAGAGGTCCACCGCGTTGGGATAGAGGGCGAGCCCCTCCTTCAGCGTCTCCAGCGCGCCGTCGAGATCACCCTCGCTGTACTGGACGTGCGCCCGCTCGTCGTAGTCCTCCGAGCTGGGGAAACCCTGGGTCATGGAGGAGGTCTGCTCCGGGCTGCAGGTGGACGGGACCGGCGTCTCGGCCAATCTAACGGACGGGGCGGTGCGCCGAAATGCGAAGAGGGGTCGTCCCCGGCTGCACCGCTTTTAGCGGGGGCGCCCCCACGCCCGACTTTTTAGGGGTGCCCGGGGGGGGCGGGCCTCGACGGAACCGTTACCGGATCGTGGCTCAGGCCGCGCCGGCTGCCTCCACCGTCCGCGGCTGCTCGCCGGCGTCGGAATCGGAATCGGAATCAGCCTCGCCCTCGACGGAGACGTCCGTCTCCACCTCGACCACCTCGTCCTCGGCCTCGTCGGACCCCACGCCCGGGCGGCCGTGGGGAATGGCGGGGCTGCAGAAGCGCATGCCCAGGGTGTAGAGCTCCTTCAGGTCCGAATCGGAGAGATCGGGGTACCGCTCTCCAAGGTACTCCATGGTCTCGTCCATCCAGTGCCGCTGGTCTTCCTCGGCGGCCTGGAGCACTCCGCAGCGATTGATGTGGCTGAAGAGCTCATCGCGGGCGCGATCCTTGAGCTTGTTCTTGTCGGTCATGTAGCCTCCCTTCTATACCGAGACGACCCGACGGGCGTTCGGGTGCACGCCGGGGCGCAGATGATTGAAATGTCTGCAGCACTTTAACGTAGCCAAGCGCAAGGCAGGATGCAATTGCCCCCCCCAACCGAGGCTCCGGATCCGGCCCGCCTGGAGGTCCTCCGCCAGCTCTTCACCGCCGTGGCAGAGGAGATGGGCGCGGCCCTCCGCCGCTCCGCCCTCTCACCCAACATCAAGGAGCGCAGGGACTACAGCTGCGCCGTCTTCGACGCCGGGGGCCGTCCGGTGGCCATGGGCGACCACATGCCCGTCCACCTGGGGGCCATGCCCGCCAGCGTCCAGGCAGCGCTGGCCCGCCACCCGGAGCCCGCCGCCGGCGACGTCCTCATCCTGAACGACCCCTTCGAGGGGGGCACCCACCTCCCGGACATCACCCTGGTGGCCCCCGTGCACCTGGAGGGGGCCTCCTCGCCGGTGGCCTTCGTGGCCGCCCGGGCCCACCACGCCGATGTGGGCGGGATGACCCCGGGCTCCATGCCCCTGGCCACCGAGATCCACCAGGAGGGACTCCGGATCCCTCCCATGCACCTGGTCCGGCAGGGCCGGCGGGTCTCCCAGGTCTGGACCATGATCCGGGCCAACGTCCGGACCCCCGACGAGCGAGAGGGCGACCTGGAGGCCCAGCTTGCCGCCCTCCACCGGGGCCGCCTCCGGGTGGAGGAGTTGGCCCGACGCTCCGACGACCTGGCCGCCGACATGGCCGCCGTCCTGGCCCACGCCCACCGCACCCTCCGCGCCGGGATCCGGGCCATCCCCGACGGCGTCTACCGGGGGGAGGACCACCTGGAGGACGACGGGTTCGGAGGGGGCCCCTTCCCCATCCGGGTGGCCCTCCGGATCAGCGGCGACGAGCTGGTAGCCGACTTCACGGGCTCGGCGCCCACGGCCCGGGGCGGGATCAACGCCGTGGGGGCCATTACCGCCTCCGCCCTTCGCCACGTCCTTCGCTGCGTGGTGGAGGACCTCCTGGGAACCCCACTCCCCGCCGGAGGAGGGGCCATGGAGGGGGTCCGCCTGGTCCTGCCGGAGAACAGCGTGGTGAACGCCGCCCCCCCGGCTGCCGTGGCCGCCGGGAACGTGGAGGCCAGCCAGCGAATCACCGACGTCCTCCTCCTGGCGCTGGGCGGGGCTCTCCCGGACCGCATGCCCGCCCTCTCCCAGGGGACCATGAACAACCTGACCCTGGGCGGCCGCCGGCCCCCTGACGACCCCCGGGCTCCCGGCGCTCCCTTCACCTGGTACGAGACCATGGGCGGGGGGATGGGCGCCGGCCCCGACGGACCGGGCCTCTCCGGGGTCCACGTCCACATGTCCAACACCCTGAACACTCCGGTGGAGGCCCTGGAGAACGAGATCCCCGTGCAGGTGGAGGCCTACCGGATCCGGCGGGGTTCGGGGGGCACCGGCCGGCACCGGGGCGGCGAGGGGCTGGAGCGGGTCCTCCGCCCCCTGGTCCCCGTCACCGTGACCCTCCTGGCCGAGCGCCGCACCCGGGGTCCCCGGGGCGTCCGGGGCGGCGAGGCCGGCGCACCGGGCTCGGCGCACCTGGAGCCCGCCGGCGGAGGCCCTCCCGAGACCCTGCCGGCCAAGGTTACCTTCGAAGCGGCCCCCCACTCCCTCCTCACCGTTCGGAGCCCCGGCGGTGGAGGCTGGGGCCCGCCCTCGAACTGAACGGGCAGGGGAGCCATCCCCCACATCCTCCTCCTCCAGCTCCAGCTCCCCATGCACGTACAGCTCGCCCTCGTCTGTGAAGACGCCCGCATGCGCCCCGACGGCAAGATGGACGTCCACGGCGTCTTCAACGACCTGGCCGCCCCCGGCTTCCCGGCCAAGCAGGAGCACATGGTCCTGGTGACCACAATCGAGTGGGACCGGGACGACCGGGGCCGGATGAAGTTCAGGGTGGACCTGAAGGGCCCCGACGGGAAGCCCTCCCTCACCGTGGATGGCGAGACGGAGGTGGACGAGCGGCCGGCGGACCGACCCCCGCCCCGCACCCGCCTCATCATGCCCCTGGAGGACGTGGTGTTTCCCCGTCCCGGCCGCTATTCCTTCGAGATTCGGGTGAAGGGGAAGCGCCTGCGCGGGCCGTCCCTCTTCCTCATGGAGGCAGGGGAGGATGGGGTGGATGGCGTTCCGGGCTCCGCCGGTGCCGGGGCGCCCGACGGCCTCCCCGGCGCGACACCCCTCCCGGAGGCCGGCGGTACCGACTGACGCCGGCGGGGTGCACTCGTGCCCGACGGGGGTGGCCCCGGGGTGCGAGGTGGAGACGCCGGGGGGGCGTCTCCCGGGAGGTCAGCGGGAGTCTGCGGAGGTCAGCGGGAGTCTGCGGAGGTCAGCGGAGGCGGCGACCCGGCTCGTGCTCCTTGAGCTCCAGGCTCAGCGACCCGATGACGGGCACCCGGGCGCTCAGCTTGACCATCTGGCGGTTCGCGTCGTCGGAGAAGTGGATCTCGGCACGGCCCCCGTCCCCGAAGAGCCCCGAGGTCTGGATGAGGGGCTGGACCACGATGGTGTTGAAGCGGCCGGCGGGCACCTCGATGGTCTCCTTGCGGAGGACCTTGATGGTCACCGGGTTCCCCGACTCCTGGAAGTATTTGTCCAGCTCGTACGTCTCGCCCACCTCCAGGTCCAGGGTGCGGGCGTAGTAGACGAAGGAGATGTCGTCCAGGGGGTGGTCCGTGGGCAGGTCCCCGGACTCGTCGATGTCGCTCCGCTCCCAGCGGAGTTCATCGGGGAAGAACTCGAACTGGCGGAACCGCTTGGTGCGGACCTCGTCCTGGTCCTGGATGAAGCGGTGGCTGTGGAGCCGCTCCACGTCGATCCAGGACTGGTAGAGGTTGTCCACCCGAGCGAAGGGCAAGCCGCCCTTGAGCCCCATGGAGACGTGGTAGGCCCGGCGTCCCCGGACCTGCTCCACCCCGTGGACCCGCATGTGGCCCTCGCCCACGGTGACCCGGCCCAGGCGAACCCGGTAGGTGGAGTGCTCTCCGGGTCCGAAGGGTACTGCGGCGATGCGGTTCTCCACGGGCTGGGCCCAGGGAGCCGAGTCGCCGGCCTGGGCGCCCAGCTCGGCTGGACCCGTTGCCGGCGTCAGGGCGAAGGCGGCGAGGAGCAGGCCTGCGGTGGCGGAGAAGAGCTTCATGAGGCCTCCTGTCCGGCGGGCCACTGGACCCGACGGAGGGGAACGAGGGCGCGGAGTGTGCCAAGGGCGGGAAAGGGGGCCGGATCCTCCAGGTGGGCCCGGCGGGTCCGGTACGGCGACTCCTCCACCCGGCGGGCGTGGCCCACCGTGCGGGAGAGGAGCTCCAGGTTGGCGGCCCACCCGTTCCGTCCCGGAGGGAGGAGGGCGTCCTCCGAGGCCCGGAAGGCCTTCCGGAGGACCACGATGCGGTAGGCCCGGTAGCTGGAGAGGGGGTCGCTCACCGGCGCACCGCGCCAGCCGGCTCCCAGCAGGAGGGGCGCCGCCCAGCGACCAAACCGTTCCCGTCTCGGAAGGGGAGGCCCGCCGGAGGTGTCCAGGGTGCCCCCCACCACGTCGGCTCCGCCCTCGATGGCCTTCACCATGTCCACCAGGTCCTCGGGGGACTCCGTGAAGTCGGCCCGGAGGACCACGGCGATGTCCCGCTTGGGATAGTCCGTGAGGCGGTCCGCCTCCCGGAGGATGCGCTCGGTGGCGGCTCCGTGTCCCAGGGGCTCCTCCGTGCGGACCACGTGGAGGGGGAGGAGGTCGGCATACGACTCCAGAACCTCCGGGGTCCGATCCGTGGAGGCGTCGTCCAGGACCAGGATGCGGAAATCCCTGCCGGACTCCAGGAGCACGGTGCGGAGCTTCCACAGGAGGGGGCCCAGGGTGGCGCCCTCGTTCCGGGCCGGGATGCAGACGTGGATCATGGGGATTCGACGGGGAGGAGGGGTGGGGCCGCAATGCCGGAGGTGGCACCGGTGTCACTTCGTAGTACCGCTCCCGCCGGTGTCGGGTCCCCGGTGGGGGGAGGCATCCCCGGGGACCGGCCCGGGTTCGCCCCCCTCCCCCGGGGGGCGGGTCTTCCAGCGCCGGTGCCCCCAGAAGTACTGGGGGGGATCCAGCCGAATTGCCTCCTCCAGGGCCGCCATGTAGCGCCGGAGGAAGGCGGCGTCGAAGGCCTCCTCGTCGGCCTTCCGGTCCGGGCCTGCGCCCACCCCGGCGCTCTCCCCTGCCGTCCCCTCGCCCGTGCCCACATCGGGGAGGGGGAGGGGCCGGATGTCCAGGTGGTAGCGGGCCCGGGCGCCGGGCTCCCTCAGGCAGATGGCCACGAAGACGGGGACCCCGGTGCGCCGCGCCATGACGGCGGGGCCCCGGGTCGTGGAAGCCGGGACCCCGAAGAAGTCCACGAAGATGCCCCCCTCCCGCTGGTTCTGGTCCGCCACCAGGGCGGCGGCCCGACCGGAGCGGAGCCCCTTCAGGAGGGGTCGGGTGGCCTCCTCCCGGAAGAGGACCTCCATCCCCAGGCGACGGCGGGTCCGGTTCAGCCGGTCGTCGAAGAGGGGGTTGGACTGGCGCCTGGCCACCACGTCCAGGGGGACGCCCCGGATGGCCACGGCGGCGCCGCCCATCTCCCAGTTCCCCAGGTGGCCCGTGAGGAGGAGGGCGCCCCCGGCCTCCCGGCAGGCCTCCTCCAGGGCCTCGAGCCCCGTGACCCGGGTGCGCTCCAGGAGCTCGTCCCGGTCCCGCCGGGGGAGGAGGAGTAGGCTGATCGCCTCCCGTGCCAGGTGGCGGTAGTGGGCGGAGGCGGTCCGGCGGATCCAGCGGGGGTCCCGGTCCGGGAAGGCCCGACGGAGGTTCTCCTCCACCACGCCCCGGCGGATGCGGAGGACCGAGCCCGCCAGCCATCCCAGGGCACTGCCCATTCCCTGGGCGAGCCGCTCCGGGAGGAGGCCGGCCACGGCGGCCACCACGGCCAGGAGGACGGCCTCCAGCCGGTGGGACAGCCGGGGGGAGCCTTCAGGCCGGGGCGCCATCGTCTGCAAACTGGAGGGCGTGGAGGCGGCCGTATAGCCCTCCCTCCTCCAGGAGCTCGGTGTGGGTTCCCCGCTGCACGATGCGCCCCGACTCCATGACCAGGATCCGGTCCGCCTTCTGCACGGTGGAGAGGCGGTGGGCTATGACGAAGACGGTGCGTCCCGAGAGGAGGCGCTCGATGGCCCGCTGGACCAGCTGCTCCGACTGGGAGTCCAGGGCGGAGGTGGCCTCGTCCAGGATGAGGATGGGGGGATCCCGGAGGATGGCCCGTGCGATGGCGATGCGCTGCCGCTGCCCCCCGGAGAGCTGGGTGCCCCGCTCCCCCACCACGGTGTCGTATCCCCGGGGAAGGCGGTCGATGAACTCGGAGGCGTTGGCGGCGGCGGCGGCCCGGTGGATTTCCTCCTCCGTCACCCGGTCCTCGATCCCGTAGGCGATGTTGGAGCGCACGGTGTCGTGGAAGAGGACGGTCTCCTGGGAGACCATCCCCAGGTTCGTCCGGAGGGAGTCCATGGAGAAGGCCTGCAGGTCCTCGCCATCGATGAGGACCTGCCCACGGGTGGGCTCGTAGAAGCGGCCCAGGAGGTCCACCAGGGTGGTCTTGCCCGCGCCGCTGGGACCCACCAGGGCGGTGACGGTCCCTGCCGGGCTCCGGAAGGAGATGTCTTTCAGCACCTCCTCGCCCCGGACGTGGTCGCCGTCGCTGTAGGCGAAGCTCACGTCTCGGAACTCGATGGCATCGCGGACGCCGCTGAAGGACCGGGCACCCTCCCGCTCCCGGATCTCCACGGGGGCATCCAGGAACTCGAAGACCCGCTCCGACGCCACGAGGCCGGGCTGGATGATGGCCGGGAGCTTCCCCAGGTACTTCACCGGCGAGTAGAGCTTCATGGAGAGGGCCAGGAAGCCGATGAACTCCTCCCCGCCGATCTCGCCACCAGTGAGGACCAGGCGGGTGCCGTACCAGAGGATGACCACGGTGCCCAGGGCGCCCACCATTTCGGTGATGGGGTGGGAGAGGGCCCGGAAGCGCTCCGTCCGGATGAATGCCTTGAAGTAGCCCCAGGTGAGCCGCCGGAAGCGCTTTCGCTCGTGGTCCTCGGCGCCGGACGACTTCACCAGGCGGATCCCGGAGAGGGTCTCCTGCAGGTGGCTGTTCACCTCGCCGGCCATGTTCAGGATCGTGCGATCGCCCCGGCGCACCCTGCGAAGCAGCGGCCCCCAGATGGCGAAGACCCCCGGCAGGACCACGATGGAGACCAGGGTCAGCTTCCAGGAGATGAGGAGCATGAGGGTGAAGGCGGCCATGAACTCCAGGACCGAGGAGATGATCCGGGCCAGCTCCTTCGTGACCAGGGTCCGGAGCTGCTCCACGTCGTGGGTCAGGCGGCTCACGATCTGCCCCACGCGGGTCCGGCCGAAGAAGCCCAGGTCCAGGTCCACCAGGTGGTCGTAGACCTCGTTCCTCAGGTCCCGGGTGACCGCCTGCTCGATCCAGGCCACCAGGTAGTTCCGGAGGAAGTCGAAGACGTTCTTGACCAGGAAGATGACCAGGATGAAGAGGATGATCCCCTGGATCGCCTCGGAGGGAGGGGCGCCCAGGTCCACGAAGCGGCCCACCGTGCCATCCATGAGGCGCTGCATGAGGTCCGCCTCCCCGTTCCCCCCCAGGGGGTCCCCGTCGGGGGGGGCCACGTCCACGTCCTCCTGCGATGCGAAGAGGGTACGGAGGAAGGGGATGAGGAGCGCCAGCGAGAAGGCGTCCAGCGCAGCGAAGATGGAGGTAGCCAGCACCGAGACCACGAACACCCCCAGATAGGGGCGCAGGTAGCTGACGATGCGGAGGTAGAGGGCCACGGGGCGGGGCTCAGCGGGGTCGGGGCGTGAGGAGGGCCACGGGGACGATGACCTCCTCCGGGGAGATCCCGCCGTGGAGGAAGGCGTCCCGGTAGCGGGCCTGGTACTCCCGGAGCTTGGTGGGATAGACCATGTAGTGGTCCTCCAGGGCAACCACGTAACTCGTCCCCAGTCGGCCGGGGGGAAGGCGGAGGTCCTCCGGGTCGGTGGTGCGGAAGACGGTCTTCGGGTCCTCGGCCTTCAGGTCCTGGCCGAACTTGTAGCGGAGGTTCGAGGTGGCATCCCGCCGTGCGTACACCGTGGTGGGCCTCCGGCAGAGGATGGAGCCGTGGTCCGTGGTGAGGACCACGGGGAGGCCCTCTGCCGAAGCGGCCTGCAGGAGGGTCCATAGGGCCGAGTGCTCGAACCACGAGAGGGTGAGGTCCCTCAGCGAGCGCTCGTCCCGGGCGATCTCCATGAAGATCCTGGACTCGGAGCGGGAGTGGATGAGCTGGTCCATGAAGTTGAAGACCAGGGCCACCACCTCGGCTCCCTGCCCCAGCGCACCCCGGACCCGGGCCCGGAGGCGGGCGCCGTCGGGGTCGGAGGTCACCTTCTCGTAGTGGATGGGGACGTCGCGCCCCATCTCCCGTCGGAGCTGTGCCTCCAGGAGCTCGTCCTCGAAGGCGTTCAGGCTTCCCTCATCCTCGATGCCGTCGAACCAACCCGGCCGGAACTCCTCGATCTCGTCGGGGAAGAGGCCACCGAAGATGGCGTTCCGGGACCAGGGGGTGGCCGTGGGGAGGATGGACCAGTGGAGGGCCTCCTGGACCTCGAAGCGGGGGACCAGGAGGGGCAGGAGGACGCGCCACTGGTCCAGGCGCATGCAGTCCACCACCACCAGGAGGACCGGTCCGTCCTCCAGGCGTGGGACCACGAACTGGGAGACCAGGTCCGGGCTCAGGAGGGGGGAGTCCTCCCGGTCCCGCATCCAGACCGGGTAGTTCTCGGCCACGAAGGGGCCGAAGTCGCTCCGGAGCTCGGCGAGGAGGCTCTCCACCGAATCCAGGAGACCCGCCTCCCCGGCCTCCTCCAGCCGGAGGTGCCAGTCCACCAGCTCGGAGTAGAGCCCCTGGAAGTCCCCTGCGGTGACGGCCTCCTCCCGGAGCCGGCCCAGCTCCCGGAACCGGGTGGCGAAGTCCTGGGCCACCTGCTGCTGCCGGATGGAGGACCCCTCCAGGATCCTGGTCACCGCCGAGAGGACCTGCAGGGGGCTCGCCGGCTTCACCAGGTAGTCGTCCACCCGGCGGCCGATGGCCTCCGTCATGGTCCGGTCCTCCTCCGACTTGGTGATCATGACGACCCGGGCGTGGGGGTCCTCGCGGCGGAGGATCTCCAGGACCTCCAGGCCCCGGAGCCCGGGCATCTGCTCGTCCAGGAGGATGAGGTCGTAGGGCTGTCCCCGGAGGAGGTCCAGGGCGTCGTCGCCGTTGGCCACGGCATCCACGTCGTACCCCCGCTGCTCCAGGAAGAGCAGGTGGGGCCGGAGGTGGTCGATCTCGTCGTCGACCCAGAGGATCCTGGCTCTGACAGGTGCTCGTAACGACGGACGAAGCGCGGATTGAAGTCAACCGTCAGGCCGAGGGCATCGTGGGTGACGAGAACCTGTCCGTCGCAGCCCGGGCCCGCTCCGATTCCGATCGTGGGGATCGAGAGCGATTCGGTTACCTCTCGGGCGAGATCCGCAGGGATTTTCTCCAGCACGATGGCAAAACAGCCGCACTCTTCGAGCCGTTTCGCATCGGCCCTCAGCTGCTCGGCTTCCTCGTCTTCTCTGGCGCGCACCCTGTACGTCCCGAAGCGGTAGATACTCTGAGGGGTGAGGCCGAGGTGCCCCATTACAGGAATTCCCGCCGCGATGATGCGCTGGATACTTTCCACGACGGCGGCTCCACCTTCCAGCTTGATGGCGTGCGCCTCCGCCTCCTTCATAACACGAATGGCACTGGCTAGAGCCTCCCTGGAATTTCCCTGGTAGGACCCAAACGGGAGATCCACCACGACGAGCGAGCGCTGCACGGCGCGTACAACGCACTGCGCGTGGTAGATCATGTGGTTGAGCGTGATCGGAACGGTCGTCTCGTAGCCCGCCATCACATTCGAAGCCGAGTCTCCCACCAGAAGCAC
>REBX01000226.1 GCA_007692505.1 Gemmatimonadales bacterium
CCATCATGAAGGCCAGGGGCGCCAGGGCCCATCCCAGCATGAGCTCCAGGGAGAGCTGGGGGAGCCCCACGAACCCGCCGGCCCATCCGATCCCGGCATTCAGCATGGCGATGAGGGCAATGAAGGCCAGGAGCATGGCTCCCACGTTGAGCGCCAGGTGGAGGCCCTCCGCCGCGCCGCCTGCAGCGGCATCGATGGAGTTCACGTGCCGCTTCTCGGGCTCCACCCGAATCCCCTCCGCCGTCTCGGGTGTCTCGGTCTCGGGGACCATGATCTTGGCCACCACCAGGGCCGCCGGCGCCGACATGACGGAGGCCGCGATGAGGTGGCCCGCGATGTCCGGGAAGTACATGACCAGCATCCCCACGAAGGCGGCCAGGACCCCACCGGCCACGGTGGCGAACCCGCCTGTCATGATGGCCATGAGCTCCGAGTTCGTCATGCGGGCCACGTAGGGCTTCACCAGGAGGGGTGCCTCCGTCTGCCCCACGAAGATGTTTCCTGCGGCAGAGAGGGTCTCGGCCCCGGAAGTGCGCATGGTCCGCTGCATGACCCAGGCCACCCCCTTCACCAGTACCTGCATGATCCCCAGGTGGTAGAGGAGGCTCATGAGGGACGAGAAGAAGATGATGGTGGGGAGGACGTTGAAGGCGAAGAACGCCCCGGTCTGGGCCACCATCCCCGGGGTTTCCTCCATGGGCGCATTCCCCGGTTCGCCCTCGCCCACGGGAACGTTGTTGAAGACCAGGTCGCCGAAGATGAAGCGGGCCCCCTCCACCGTGAAGCCCAGGAGGGCCACCACCAGGGTGTTCAGCCAGGCGAAGGCCATCGCCCCCATGGGGGTCTTCAGGATGAAGAGGGCGAAGAGGAACTGGAGGCCCAGGCCCCAGAGGACGACCCGCCAGGGTATGTTCCTCCGGTCCGTGGAGAGGACCCAGGCCAGGAGCCCCAGGAGGAGGAGCCCCAGGAGGGAGCGGAGCCGGTCCACGAGAGGCGTGTCCAGGGACCGGGTGGCCTCCTGCACCGAGGCCCCAAGGGCATCCTCCGGGTCGGCCACCTGGTCGGCACCGGGCTCCTGCCCCTCGGCCTCGAAGGCCTCCTCCGGGTCCCGCTCGCCCACGTCCGCCAGGGTGTCGGCCGCGGCGGTGTCGGCCGTGATGGTGTCGAAGGCCGCTCCGGGGAGCACGGCGGCCCCGGCCTCGAGACCCGGAAGCCCCCCGTCTGCCGAGAGCGACCATGCCCCGGCCAGGAGGAGGAGGAGTGCCGAGGACCAGAGGACGAGGACGGAGCGCTTCGGTCTGAGCATGACGGCGGGGGAGGGATGGGAAGGGATGTGGAGCCCCGGGGGCGGTCAGGTGCCCGAGGTGCTGGTTGGCGGCCTGCCGGAAGGAACGCTCCACGATACCCCGCCGGTGGCCGGCGGGCCACCCGTGAGGGCAGGGAGGCAGCGTGTCGTCCGGAGAAGGGGGTGCCCACTGCCGATCCGGCGGGTCCACCCCCCGGGGCCCCGCCGATCTGACCGAACCCGCGCCCCTGGAGGTCCTCCTTCCCGCGGCACGGACGTTGCTCTTTCACTTTCCGGACATCGTTTCGCCTGAATCCAGTCATTCTTCGAGAGGAGCAGCATACATGGGCAAGGTCATCGGAATCGATCTCGGGACGACCAACTCGGTGGTCGCCGTCATGGAGGGCGGTGAGCCCGTGGTCATCCCAAACTCGGAGGGTGGCCGGACGACCCCCTCCGTGGTGGGTTTTTCCAAGGACGGGGAGCGCCTGGTGGGCCAGGTGGCCCGCCGTCAGGCCATCACGAACCCCGAGAACACCATCTTCTCCATCAAGCGGTTCATGGGCCGCGCCTTCTCCGAGGTTTCCTCCGAGAAGGACAAGGTCCCCTACAAGGTGACCGGCGATGGCCAGGGCCGGCTCGAGGTGCAGGTGCCCAATGCCGACGGGGTGTATTCCCCGCCGGAAATCTCCGCCATGGTCCTGCAGAAGATGAAGCAGACTGCGGAGGACTACCTGGGCACCACCGTGGACCAGGCCGTGATCACCGTGCCGGCCTACTTCAATGACAGCCAGCGGCAGGCCACCAAGGACGCGGGCAAGATCGCCGGCCTGGAGGTCCTGCGCATCGTGAACGAGCCCACCGCCGCAGCACTGGCCTACGGGCTCGACCGGAAGGACGAGGAGAAGATCGCCGTCTTCGACCTGGGGGGAGGGACGTACGACATCTCCATCCTGGAGCTCGGCGACGGGGTCTTCGAGGTGAAGTCCACCAACGGCGACACCCACCTGGGCGGAGACGACTTCGACCAGCGGGTCATTGACTGGCTTGTGGAGGAGTTCAAGAAGGAACAGGGGATCGACCTCTCGAAGGACGCCATGGCGCTGCAGCGCCTGAAGGAAGCCGCCGAGAAGGCGAAGATGGAACTCAGCTCCACGAAGCAGACGGACATCAACCTCCCCTTCATCACGGCGACGCAGGAGGGGCCCAAGCACCTGAACGTCACCCTTACCCGGGCGAAGTTCGAGCAGCTGGTGGACGACCTGGTGCAGCGCACCATCGAGCCCATGAAGGCCGCCCTGAAGGATGCGGACCTGAAGGCCTCCGACATCGACGAGGTCATCCTGGTGGGTGGATCCACCCGGATCCCCAGGATCCAGGAGGTCGTGAAGGAGTTCTTCGGCAAGGACCCCCACAAGGGCGTGAACCCCGATGAGGTGGTGGCCATCGGAGCCGCCATCCAGGGCGGGATCCTGGCCGGCGAGGTGAAGGACGTCCTCCTCCTGGACGTGATCCCCCTCTCCCTGGGCATCGAGACGCTGGGCGGCGTGATGACCCCCCTCATCGAGCGGAACACCACGATCCCCACCAAGAAGACGGAGACCTTCTCCACGGCGGAGGACAACCAGACCACCGTGGAGATCCACGTCCTCCAGGGTGAGCGGAAGATGTCCCAGGACAACAAGACCATCGGGAAGTTCCAGCTCACCGGGATCCCGCCGGCGCCCCGGGGCATGCCACAGATCGAGGTGACCTTCGACATCGACGCCAACGGTATCCTCCAGGTCTCGGCCAAGGACCGGGCCACCGGGAAGGAGCAGTCCATCCGGATCGAGGCGTCCTCCGGGCTTTCCGAGGACGAGATCGACCAGATGGTGAAGGACGCCGAGGCGAACCGGGATGAGGACGAGGCCCGCCGGAAGAAGGTGGAGGCCCGCAACCAGCTCGACTCCCTGGTCTACCAGGTGGAGAAGGACAGCGAGGAGTGGGGCGACAAGGTGGACGCCGAGCTCAAGTCCTCACTGGACACCGCCCTCGAAGGCGCAAAGGACGCCCTCAAGGGCGACGATGCCGAGGCCATGGACTCGGCCCGGGAGGAGCTCATGCAGGCCTTCAGCGCCGCCGGCCAGCAGATGTACCAGGCCCAGGCGGAGGCCTCGGGGGCAGAGGGTGCGCCCGAAGAGCCCGTGGTGGAGGAGGACCCTGCCACCGCCGGAGCCGGGGACGACGAGGACGTGGTGGAGGCCGACTACGAGATCGTCGACGAAGAGAAGAAGTGACCGGGCAGCCGGTCTGACGAACGGTACCGGCGACGGTGCCGCGGGGAAGGGGTCCGGAGCCACGCTTCGGGCCCCTTTTCTCGTCCCCCCTCCCGGTCCCCCGGGAGCGGGGTTTCCCGGTCCGTCGGAAGCGGGGCTGCCGGGTCCCCAGGAGGCGGGGCTCCCGGCGGACCCGTGCCCGCCACCGTGTGTAGAACGGGTTTGACTCACAAGGCCCCGGGGAGCCCCCCGAAGACCAACCCAGCAAGAGGTGGAGAGATGTTCGACCCGCTCAAGACGAAGACCCGCATCCTGGGAGCGGTTCTCCTCATCGCCGCGACGGCGCTGGGGACCGCGTCCGTCATGGGATGGACCTCCCTGTCCGCCATGCCGGCCGTCGACGATCGGCCCCAGGTGTCGGCAGACGACGTCCGCCCCGCCGTGGAGCTGAGCCAGGCCTTCGTGGCCATCTCCGAAACGGTGACGCCGGCCGTGGTCCGCATCGAGGTCGACCGGCCCCGGCAGACCGCCCAGCGTGGTGGTGGTGGCGGCGGTGGTGGCGGCCTTCCGGGCTTCCCGGGCTTCCCGGACCTCTTCGGCCCGGGCCCCGAGGGCGGGGAGCAGGAGCAGGAGCGGCAGCAGCCCCTCCAGACCGCAGGCGGCAGCGGGTTCATCTTCTCCAGCGACGGCTACATCCTCACCAACGACCACGTGGTCGCCCGGGCCGAGCAGATCCGGGTCATCCTGGCCGACGGCCGGGAGTACGTGGCCGAGATGGTGGGGAGCGATCCCACCACGGACGTGGCCGTGATCCGCATCGACGACACGGGCCTCCCGACCCTGAGCTTCGGGTCGTCCAGGGACGCCCGGGTGGGTGAATGGGTCCTGGCCATCGGGAACCCCGGCTTCGGCGGGGGCTCCCGCCTGGACTACACCGTCACCGCCGGGATCATCAGCGCGGTGGGACGGCCCCTGGACCTCCTTCGCAACGAGCTCCAGCGGCAGGAGGGGTGGGCCGAGGACGCCGCCTTTGCCATCGAGGACTTCATCCAGACCGATGCCGTGATCAACCCCGGCAACTCGGGCGGACCCCTTGTGGACATGGAGGGGCGGGTCGTGGGGATCAACACGGCGATCGCCTCCCCCACGGGCTTCTTCCAGGGCTACGGCTTTGCCGTTCCCATCGACCTGGGCAAGCGCATCATGGAGGACCTGGTGGAGTACGGGCAGGTCCGTCGCCCCTACCTGGGCATCGGGATGCAGCCGGTGAGCGCGGTGGACCAGGAGCTGTACGGACTCCCCCGGGCCGCCGGTGCCTTCGTGGACCAGATCCAGCCCGGCACCCCGGCGGAGGAGGCCGGACTCCGGCAGGAGGACGTCATCGTGGCCATCGATGGCGACGCCGTCGAGCGGCCCTCCCAGCTCCAGAGCCTCATCGTGCAGAAGCGACCCGGGGACCGGGTGACGCTCCGCCTCTATCGCGACGGCGAGGCCATGGACGTCCAGATTCGCCTGGGCGAGCGGGAAGTGGGCCCGCGCCCGAACCGGCAGACGGCCCGGGAGCCGGGGGCTGCCTCCCGCCTGGGCATCGAGATCGGGGAGCTGTCCCCGGAGGACGCTCGCCAACTGGGGTACGACGAGCCTGGCGGCGTGGTGATCACCGGTGTGACCCGGGCCGGGCCGGCCGCCCGGGCCGACCTGGGTCCCGGGCTCCGCATCCTGGAGATCAACCGGACTCCGGTGGAGACCGTGGAAGCGGCGGAAGAGATCCTGGGTGAGCTGGAGGGCGGAGACATCGTTTCGTTCCGCCTGGGCTTCCCCAGCGGCGAGACCACGGTGCGGAACCTCCGGGTCCCCCGCTGACCCCATCCGCCCCCCGGGTGGAACCTGCCGGGCCCGTGCCCCCCTCCCCGGGGGTGGCGGGCCCGGTGGCGTTTGGTTGATGCCCCTGTGGGCCACGGTTATGTTTTCCGGCGGTCGACCCTCTGCACGACCCGTGCGAAAGTGGCGGAATTGGTAGACGCGCGAGACTTAGGATCTCGTGGCCCCCGGGCCGTGGGGGTTCGAGTCCCCCCTTTCGCACCTCCTTCCCTTCAGACACAGAGTCCGAACCCGAATGTCCATGGATGTCTCCCGCCTTCAGGTCTCCCTGGAGGAAGGGGAACGGTGGCGCCGCACGCTGAGCATCACCATCCCCTCCGAAATCGTTCAGGCCGAGCGTCGCTCCGCCATCCGGAAGCTCTCCGGCCAGGTCCAGCTCCCCGGATTCCGGGCCGGCAAGGTCCCGGCCTCCGTCATCGAGAAGCGCTTCGGGGCGGCCATCAACCAGGAGCTCCTGGACCGGGTCATCGGCGACGCCTACCGCGGGGTCCTGGACGAGCGGGAGCTCCGGCCCATCAGTGAGGGCCAGGTCTCCGACGTGGACTACAAGGCAGACGAGGACCTCACCTTCCAGGTCAGCTTCGACGTGTCCCCCGACCTGGAGCTCTCCCGCACCGGGGGCTTCGAGGTCACCCGCCCCTCGGCGAAGGTGGGAGACGAGGAGGTGGCCAGGGTCCTGGAGCAGCTCCGGGAGGAGAAGGGCACCTGGGTCCCCGTCGAGGGCGGGAACCCGCAGGAAGGGGACAAGGTCTCCGTCCGCATCCAGCGGCTCCAGGAGGAGGGCGACGAGCCCCGACCCTACGAGTTCACCCTGGGCAGGGACGAGGCCATCCCCGACGTGGAGGAGGCCATCCGGTCGCTGGAGGCCGGCGGCGAGGGCGACTTCACCGTCGTCTTCCCCGACGACTTCCCCAACGAGGACCGCCGGGGCGAGTCCGACGAGCTCCGCATCTTCCTGGACACCCGGAAGGAGCTGGAGAAGCCCGAGCTGGACGATGCCTTCGCCTCCGACGTGGGCGACTTCGAGAGCCTGGACGAGCTCCGGGAACGGATCCGGGAGGACCTGGCGAAGGAGGCCGAGCAGGAGGCCGAGCGGGCCGTCCGTGGGCAGCTCCTGGACCAGCTCCTGGCCGCCAACCCCTTCCAGGTGCCGGTGAGCATGATCGACCAGTACATCCGGAACATGGCGGGGGAGGAGACCGAGCTCTCGCCGGAGCAGCTCGAGCAGGCCCGGGAGCAGGTGGGACCCCGGGCCGAGGCCCAGGTGAAGCGGTTCCTCGTCATCGAGGAGCTGGCTCGCACCCGGGACCTGCAGGCCACCCCCGACGACCTGGACGACCGCATCGAGGAGATGGCCGAGCGGGCCGGGACGGAGCCCGGTGACCTCTACGCCCGCCTCCAGAAGGCGGGCCGGCTGGAGCAGCTGGAGCGGGAAATCACCGAGCGGAAGGTGTTCGACTTCCTGAAGTCCGAATCCACGATCAACGAGGCCGACTGACGCCATGTCCACCTACCCACCGTACGTCATCGAGCGGACCAGCCGCGGCGAGCGAAGCTACGACATCTTCTCGCGGCTCCTCATGGACCGCATCGTCTTCCTGGGAAGCGGGGTGAACGACACGGTGGCGAACATCATCGTGGCCCAGCTCCTCTTCCTGGATGCGGAGGACCCGGAGCGGGACATCTACATGTACATAAACTCCCCGGGTGGGAGTGTGTACGCGGGCCTGGCCATCTACGACACCATGCAGCACCTCCGTGCCCCCATCTCCACGGTCTGCGTGGGGATGGCGGCCTCCATGGGTGCCCTGCTCCTGGCCGGCGGGGCCGAGGGAAAGCGCTCTTCCCTGCCCAACTCCCGGATCATGATCCACCAGCCCTCCTCGGGGTACCAGGGGACCGCGGCGGACATCGAGATCGCGGCCAAGGAGGTCCTGGGGATACGGGAGAGGCTGAACAAGATCCTGGCCCACCACACCGGTCGCTCGGAGGAGCAGGTGGCGAAGGACGTGGACCGCGACTACTTCATGGGCCCCGACGAGGCCATGGAGTACGGCCTCATCGATCGGGTCATCACCAGCCGGGAAGGCGTCGAGAAGCCGGAGGACGCAGACAGCGCTCCCGCCGACGACGACTCCTGAGGGAGGGGGCAGGGGAATGACGGACATGTCCAACGAAAAGCACCTGCGCTGCAGCTTCTGCGGCAAGTCCAGGGATTCGGTCCGGAAGTTCATCTCCGGCCCGAGCGTCTACATCTGCAACGAGTGCGTGGCGCTCTGCAACGAGATCCTGGCCGAGGAGGACCAGCAGGCCGAGGAGGCATCCCAGGTCCCCACACTGGTGCCCCGGGAGATCAAGGAGACCCTGGACGAGTACGTCATCGGCCAGGAGAACGCCAAGCGCTCCCTCTCCGTGGCGGTCTACAACCACTACAAGCGGGTGAACCACCACGGGAAGCTGGACGACGTGGAGGTGGAGAAGGCGAACATCCTCCTCATCGGCCCCACCGGTACGGGGAAGACCCTCCTGGCCCAGACGCTGGCCCGCACCCTGAACGTGCCCTTCACCATCGCCGACGCCACGACCCTCACCGAGGCCGGGTACGTTGGAGAGGACGTGGAGAACATTCTCGTGCGGCTCCTGCAGGCGGCGGACTACAACGTCACGGACTGCGAGCGGGGCATCATCTACATCGACGAGATCGACAAGATCTCGCGGAAGTCCGAGAACCCCTCCATCACCCGCGACGTGTCGGGCGAGGGGGTGCAGCAGGCGCTCCTCAAGATCCTCGAGGGGACGGTGGCCTCGGTCCCGCCCC
>REBX01000243.1 GCA_007692505.1 Gemmatimonadales bacterium
GGCTGGCATGAAGCGCCTCGTCCTGGCCCCCGGCATCCGTCGGGGCCGTCGCGTCCGTCCGGGCCTCAGCCACGATGGGTCTCCCGGGCCGGCCCGGGGTCGCGCCGCGCCCCGCCGGGAGCCCCGCTGCCCGTGGCAGTGCCGGGGGCGAGGCGGTGCCGCCGGAGCGATCCGCCCACCAGCGTGAACGCCAGGAAGCCCCCCATGGCGGCCAGGCCCACGAGCATGGGGATCCACAGGCCAGCCATGATCACAAGCACCAGCGGGAGGACGCCGTTCAGGGCGAAGATGGCGGCGGGCAGGCGGTCGCCGGCAGCGGGCCGGAGGGTCTCCAGAGGGTGGATGGCCACGACGGTCAGCGCCATGACCAGACCGGTCACGAACCACCCGGCCCAGTTGATGAGGGGCATGCCGTACCACCAGCCGTCCACCTGCCACTCCCAGAAGGGGAAGGCCAGGCTCATGCCGGGATCCATGAGGACGTCCCAGGCCACCAGGCCCAGGGAGGCCAGGACGATGCTCCCGACAATGCCCGGTCGTAGGCGGAGGCCCAGGAGGAGGGTGGCGTAGAGGAGGGTGAACCACGACAGGGGGATGGACCAGGGGACGTGGCCTGCAATGCGCCCGCCCAGCATGTCGCCGTATTCGTAGGGGCCGAAGGGGAGCCCCGTGGAGGTGCCCAGGAGCTCCACCGCGAAGCCCAGGACGAGGACGATGCCCATGGAGAGGAGTCCCCTGCGCCAGCCGGTGAGGAGGATCCAGGCGGCGGCCACGGCCACGAAGCCGGCGGCGATGTAGAGGGCGCCCGTCCAGGCCATGCCCCAGCTGTAGATGGGGTTCCAGAGCTCGGCGGGCAGGAAGTCGGGGCGGGGGCGGCCCACCACCAGGGGGAAGCTCACCGCAGAGAAGGCGATGAGGGCCACGTGGACCCACAGGCCGATCCAGACCAGGGGGCGGAGGAAGCGGCCCCCGGTGACGCCTGTGCCTTCGCCTCCCCGTCGGTGGCGGCCGGCGGTGGGGTCGGCGGTGGCCCGGTCCGTGAACCAGCGGTTCGGGGTGAACCACGGGGTGCGGCCGGTGGGGGCCGGGCCGGTAGGGGTCGCGCCGCTGGAGGGCGAGGAGGAAGTGTGAGCCATGGTCCGGTTCGGGTCAGGCGGCAGGGGAGGGGGCGGCCGCCCGGCGGATGGCCCGGGCATCGGCGTGGGGGAGGTGGTGGCTCCGAGTGCCCAGGTGGCGGGCGAGTTCGTCCAGGAACCGCTCCCCCCGGGGGGAGGTGTCCAGGACCCGGACGGGGGTGCCGGTGCGCCGGAGCTCGTCGGCCAGCGCCAGGGCGTCGTTGCGGGCCTGGCTCCGTCCTCCCTTCCCGGCCCGGTCCACGTTGGGGCGGCCGTCGGAGAGGAGGACGATGCGGGGCTCCACGTCGTCCCGGCGGGCCCGGTGAACCAGCTCCAGGGCGGTCTCGAGCCCCCGGGCCAGGGGGGTGCCGCCTCCACCGGCCAGCCCCCGCAGCAGGCGGCGGGCCCGGACCAGGGAGCGGGTGGGGGGGACCACGACCCGGGCATCGCGTCCCCGGAAGACGATGAGGGCCACCTCGTCCCGGCGCCGGTAGGAGTCGGCCAGGAGGAGCTCCACGGCGCCCTTCACCTCGCCCAGGCGCCGAAGGGCCTGCGAGCCCGAGGCGTCCACCAGGAAGAGGGTGCGGCTGGCGGCAGGGCGGACCCGGCGCTGCACCCGGAGGTCGTCGGGGGTGACCTGGAGGGCGGGGCTGTCGCCCGTCAGCGCATCCTCCGCCTCCCGGGCGCGGGCCTGGGACCGGAGGCGCTGCCAGGGAGCGGCGGCCACCAGGGTGGCGGGGAGGTCGAGGCGGCGTCCGCCCCGGGGCCGGCCGGGCTCGGCGCCGATGCGGCGGCCCCGGGCGGTGGCGGGGACGAGCCCGTCGCCCCGGCCCCGGCCGGAGCGGCCCAGGGAGCGGCCCCCGGAGCCGCTGGGTCGGGCCTTCGAGTCCTCCCAGTCCTTCGGGAGGAGGGCCCGGACCACGGCAGGGATGAGGTCGGCGGGGAGGCCGGAGGGCTCGGGGGCCTCCTCCGGGGTGTCCGGCGCCTCGTCGGCCTCGGGGGTCGGGGGCTCGCCTGGCGGGGGCTCGTCCGGCGAGGCCTCGTCTCCAGCGTCCTCCGGGGCGTCGTCCTGCTCTTCCTCCGCGGCCGGGGGCTCGGGGGGCTCGTCGTGGGCGGCGTCGGGGTCGGCTTCGTCCTCCCCTGTTGCCGGGAGGGGGGCGCCCCGGGGGACCAGGACCAGGGCGCCGGCCAGGGCGGCGATCTCTGCGTCGGCCCGGGGGCGCTCCAGGAGGGCGGCCAGGGCCCGGGCCGTCCGCAGGGCCAGGAGGAGGGGGCGGTGGGAGGCCCATCCTCCCATGGCGGCCTGTCGGGCCAGCGCCTCCATGGCTTCCGGGGTCACGGAAATGTGGGGGAGGGCCTCCCGGGCCCGGGCCAGGGCAGCGGCGCCGGGAAGGTGCTCGGGGGTGGGCTTCCAGCGGGGCGGAAGGGGGAGGAGGAAAGCGGTCCGGTCACGGAGGGCCGCGGGCGCGCCGGGCTCGTCTTCCACCGACTCGTCCAGGGCCACCACCCCGATGGCGGCCGCAGGGCACTCCGACACCCCGTCGCGCTCCACCGACATCCGGCCCCGGTCCAGGGCCTCCAGGAGGGGGGCGGCCACCTCCACCCTCAGGCGCTCGGCGGAGGGGAGGAGGACGATGCCCCCGTCTGCCTCGGCCAGGAGGCCGGGCTGGCCCACCCGGCGGCCGGCGGCCAGCGAGCGGGTCAGGTCCAGCCCGCCCACCAGGCGGTCCGGGGTGATCCCGGCAGGGATCCTGCGCCAGGGGCTCTCCGGCGGACGATGGCTGCGGACCACGTGGAGCCAGGCGTCCACGGCGGGGCCGCCCGGGCCCTCCACCACGGCGCCCCCCAGCCCGTGGGGGTCCAGCGCCACCAGGAGGGCCGCCAGGGTGAACGGGTCCGGCCCGACCCCGGAGGTCACGCCGACCTCGCCTTCTCCGACGCCGCCTCCTCCTGGATGCCCGTTTCCTCCAGGGCACGGTGGATCCGGGGCGTGGTCCCGCTCTCGTCCAGGGGGTCGCGGCGGAGGCGGTGTCGGAGGGACGGGGGGGCCACCTCCGCCAGGTCGGTGGTGGTCACCCGGTCCCGTCCCTCCAGGGCGGCCAGCGCCCGGGCGGCCCTGAGGAGGGTGAGCTCGCCCCGGAGCCCATCCACCTCCAGCGCCAGGCAGAGCTCCGAGGCCCGCCGGAGGAAGGCATCGGGGACCTCCACCGTGTCCAGAGAAGAGCGAGCCCGCCGGATCTGTTGCCGGATGCGGCCGTCCTGCCCCGACCACCGGCGATGGAATTCCTCGGGGTCCCGGTCGTGGGCATCCCGGCGTCGGAGGACTTCCAGGCGCATCTCGATGTCCCTGGGGGTCGCCACCTCCACGGAAAGGCCGAATCGGTCCAGGAGCTGGGGCCGGAGGTCGCCCTCCTCGGGGTTGCCGCTCCCCACCAGGACGAAGCGGGCGGGGTGGCGCACGGAGAGGCCCTCCCGCTCCACCACGTTCTCGCCGGAGGCGGCCACGTCCAGGAGGAGGTCCACCAGGTGGTCGTCCAGGAGGTTTACCTCGTCGATGTAGAGGAACCCCCGGTTCGCCCGGGCCAGGAGGCCGGGCTCGAAGGCCCGCACCCCGTCGGAGAGGGCCCGCTCCAGGTCCAGCGTCCCCACGACCCGGTCCTCGGTGGCTCCCAGGGGGAGGTCTACCATGGGCACGTCCCGCTCCACCACCGCGGGGCCGGCCCCTGCCGCCGGGCCATGGGGTGCCGTCCCGTTCCGGCCGGACTTCCCGGCGGCGGCTGCGGCGGCGGAGTCGCCTGCTCCGGCGCCCTTGCCGGCGCGGCCCCCCGTTCCGGCCTCACCGGCCCTGCCCCCCGCCGGCCCGTCGCAGACCGGACATCCACCACCGGCCGACCCCGTCTGGCCGGCCTCCGGCGGCGCGCATCCATAGGGGCAGCCCTCCACCACGGGGATGGGGGGGAGGAGGCCGGCCAGCGCCCGAACGGCGGTGGACTTCCCCGTCCCCCGGTCGCCGAAGACGAGGACGCCCCCCACGGAAGGGTCCACGGCGGCGATGCGGAGGGCCAGCTTCATCTCCTCCTGGCCCACGATGGCCGAGAAGGGAAAGGGTCGAGGCACTGTTCGGTTCTCCTGACGACAAGCGGATTGGACACCCCGAGAATAGGGCGCGGCCCTGCCCGGGGCAATGTTGGCGGCCCGCCCTCAGCCCATCCCGGCCAGCACCCGGTCCGCCGCCTCGAGCCCCGAGGCCAGCGCATCGCCCACGGACACGCCCCCCACCCAGTTCCCCGCCAGCACGAGCCCCGGCAAGGCCGCTTCCACCTCCCGGGTCGCCTCCCGCACGGCGCCGTAGCCCACCTCTATCTGGGGGATGCTCCGCTCCCACACCCTCCGGTGCCGGAAGACGGGCTCCCCCCTCACCCCCAGGAGGGCGCCCAGCTCCTCCAGCACCCGGGCTTCCATGGCGGGGCCCGCCTCCAGCGCCAGCTCGGGCTGCCGGGTCCCCCCCACGAAACTGGAGATCGTCACATGCCCCTCCGGTGCGCGCCCCGGGAAGAGGGTGGAGGGGAAGAGTGCCCCAAGCACCTGCCGCTCCTCCACCTGGGGCACGAGCATTCCGAACCCGTCCAGCGGATGCACCACGTCCTCCCGCCGAAACCCCAGCGTCAGGAGGGCAATGGGCGGATACCGGACCCCCTCCAGCGCCCCCCGCGCGGCCTGCCCGGCCCCCGTCCCCTCCAGCCGGGCCAGCGCCGGCGCCGGGATCGCCGCGATCACCGCACCAAACGGCCCCGCCTCGCCCCCGTCGGTCCCAACCATCCACCCGTCGTCTGTCTGCCGGAGCCCGCGCACCTCCGCGTCCGGGCGCACCGAGCCCTCGGGCAGCCCGTCCGCCAGGCGTCGGGGCAACTCCTCCATCCCCTGACGGAAGGAGAGGATGGCGCCGTGGCCCCCGCCGGCCTCCGGCTCCGGTCCCCCTGCCCGGGCGCCTGTCCGGGCCTTCTTCCGGGCCGCCTTCAGCCGGGCCAGGAGGCCCCGGACCAGGGAGCCGTGCCCCAGTTCCAGCTCCCGGAGGAGGGGGAAGGCGTGGGGTGCGGAGAGGCGTTCCGGATTGCCGGCGTAGACACCGGCCACGAAGGGGTTCAGGAAGCGTTCCACCACCTCGTCGCCCATCCCCCGCCGCCGCAGTACGTCGGCCACGGACTCGTCCCCCTGGGGGGGTGCGGTCCGCCGGCGGAAGGGCTCGGCCACGATGCGGAGGCGGCCCCCCACCGAGAGGAGGGGGGTCAGGAGCAAGCCCGCCGGCGAGGTGGGGAGGGGGAGGGGCCGGCCGTCCCGGACGATGTAGCGGGCGCTCCGCTCCGGGTCGGCAGTGACGATGTGCTCCTCGAGCCCGGCGTCCCGGAAGAGGGTCCGCACCCGAGCCGACGGACGGGCCAGGGAGTGGGGGCCCTCCTCGGCCAGGAAGCCATCCCGGAGTTCGCTCCGAATTACTCCGCCCACCCGGTCCGACGCCTCCAGGACCCGGACCTCCACTCCGGCCCGGGCCAGGGTCCAGGCGGCGGCCAGCCCTGCGATCCCGGCGCCGAGGACGGCCACGGGACGAGGCGGGGACGAGGAGGGGGAGGAGGGCATTGGGGGGTGGAACGGGCGTGGGGAGGGAGTGGGTGGGCCGGGGGGGGGGGGGGGGGGGGGGGGGGTTGGGGGGCGGAACTGGACGGGGCCGCGACCCGGGGCGGATCTTCGCCTGGCAGCCCGGCAATGGCAAGCGCGGCGCCCCCGGGAACCCTTCTCCCGCCCGGAGGTACCGGCTCCCGTCCCCGATGCACCGGGCCCGGGCCCCCGACCAGGGTTCCGAGCCAGGGCCCCGGACCAGGTCCCGGACCAGGTCCCGGACCAACCGGGCGGGCGCCGGGCGTCGGGCCCCTGCCCGGAAGTCCCCCTTTCCGCCGCATCCCATCCCACCGGAGTCCCCTCCCGCCATGTCCTCCCCGGCCATTTCGCCCGATCCCAAGTCTGGTCCTGCCTCGAAGGCCGCCCCTGCCTCCGGGCAGGCCGCCCCTCCGTCTGCAGGCGCAGCGCCCGCCCCGTCTCCCGACGCCCACCCGGGCCCCGCCGTCCGCGTCTCCGGCGACGGCCGCCGGGCCGTCGTCATCGGAAGCGGCTTCGGGGGACTGGCCCTGGCCGTCCGCCTCCAGGCCGCCGGGATCCAGGTGACCCTCCTGGAGAAGCGGGAGAAGCTGGGGGGGCGGGCCTACCAGCTGAAGGACCGGGGCTACGTCTTCGACATGGGTCCGTCCCTCATCACGGCGCCCCACATCATCGATGCGGTCTTCCAGGCCGCGGGCCGGCGGATGGAGGACTACATCGAGCTCATGCCCCTGGACCCCTACTACCGGATCTACTTCCACGACGGGACCCACATCGACTACGTGGGCGACCCGGACCGGATGAAGGCCCAGATGCGGCAGTTCAGCGAGGAGGATGCGGACGCCTTCGACGACTTCATGGCCAAGGCGCAGCCCATCTACGATGCCGTCATCGGTGACCGGCTGGGGTCCAAGCCCTTCGACACCGTGAAGAGCATGGTGGAGTTCATCCCGAAGATGATCCAGCTGGATGCGTACCGGCCGGTGGCGAACTTCGTGAACCGGTACTTCAAGGACTTCCGGCACCAGTTCGTCTACTCCTTCCACCCCCTCTTCGTGGGCGGAAACCCGTTCCACACCCCGTCCGTCTACCTCATGATCCCGTACCTGGAGCGACGGGGCGGCGTCTGGTTTTCCCGGGGGGGCATGTACACCCTGGTGGAGGCGCTGGAGAAGCTCCTCACCGAGCTGGGTGGCGAGATCCGGACCTCCTGCGAGGTGAGCAGCATCGGGGTGGAGGACGGACGGGCCACCCACGTCGTGGCCGGGGGCGAGCGCTTCGACGCCGACCTGGTGGTGTCCAACGGCGACGTGGGACACACCTACCGGGACCTGGTGGAGCCCCGGCACCGGAAGAAGTGGACGGACCGGAAGGTGGCCAAGGTGGACTACTCCATGTCCTGCTTCCTCCTCTACCTGGGGACCCGCCGGCAGTACCCCGAGCTGGAGCACCACACCCTCATCCTCACGGAGCGCTACCGGGGGCTCCTGAACGACATCTTCAAGAAGAAGATCCTCCCCGACGACTTCTCCATGTACCTCCACGTGCCCACCCGGACGGACCCGTCCATGGCGCCGGAGGGGTGCGAGAGCATGTACGTCCTCATCCCGGTGGCGAACCTGGAGTCGGGGATCGACTGGGAGGAGCACCGGGAGGCCTTCACGGAGAAGGTGCTGGAGTTCCTGGAGGAGTGGGGGATGGAAGGGCTCCGGGAGGATCTGGAGGTCTGCCACGTCATGGATCCCACCCACTTCCGCGACGACCTGAACTCCACGGTGGGCAACGCCTTCGCCGTGGTGCCCAAGTTCACCCAGACCGCTTGGTTTCGGCCCCACAACCGGAGCGAGGACGTGGACGGGCTCTACCTGGTGGGTGCGGGGACCCACCCCGGCGCCGGGGTGCCCGGCGTCTTCCTCTCTGCCGAGACCACCTACGGGTGCATCGCAGCGGACCTGGGGCTTGCCGACCAGTGGGACTGGAACGAGCCCGGCAGGGTGGAGCTGGACCCCCACCGGGCCCGCCATGAGGCGGCAGAGCGGACGGCGACCTGATCGGGGTGGTGTGGCGGGGTGGCCCGTGGAGCGGGGCTGGGCGCGGCGTATCGATGGCTCGACCCCGGCCCGCGCCGGAATCCGGGAGCCCACCGGCGTCGAGGCGGGCCCCACGGCGTCGAGGCGGGCCCCACGGCGTCGAGGCGGGCCCACCGGCGTCGAGGCGGGCCCCCGTAGTCGAGGTGGGCCCCCGGAGTCGAGGCGGGCCCCCGGAGTCGAGGCGGGCCCCCGGAGTCGAGGCGGGCCCCCGGAGTCGAG
>REBX01000244.1 GCA_007692505.1 Gemmatimonadales bacterium
CAACCTCTCGGGCAGCCTCCTGACCCGGGCCCGGGAGCACCTGGAGGCCGGCCGCCTGGACGCCGCCACCGACGACGCCGCCGCCGCCGCCCGGGTCGCGCCCCACAGGAAGGGCTCTCTCGACCTCCTCCTGGACCTCCTCCTCCAGCTCCGCCGCCTCCCCGCCGCCCGGGAGGCCCTGGCCGCAGCCCGCTCCGCCGCCGAGGGCGACGACGCCCGCCTGGGGGAGCTCACCCGGGTGGAGGCCCGCATCCGCCGCCTCGAGGGGAGCCCCGCCCACCGCGAGCCCGCCTCCGCCGACGCCCACGCCTCCGGCCCCTCCGACCGCCACCCCCGCCCCCTGCCGCGCTTCACCGGTCGGGACCAGGCCCGTGCCCGGACCCTCACCCTCTGGCATCGGGCCCGGGAGGGACGGCCCGCCCTGGGACTCATCCATGGCGAGTCCGGGGTGGGCAAGAGCCGCCTGGCCGGCGAGGTGGCCGAGGTGGCCCGGGAGGAGGGGGCCCGCGTGGTGACCGTGAAGGCCGAGGAGGCCCGGAGCGAACTCGCATGGAGCGCCGTCCGCGACCTGATCCGCTCCCTCATGGAGCTGTCCGGCGCCCCCGGGGTGAGCCACGCCTCCCAGCGCATCCTGGAGTCCCTCCTCCCCTCCCGCCAGCGAATCCGGGGGCCCGACCCCCATGGCCGGGGAGCCGAACTCTCCATCCCTGCCCCCATCCTGGTGGCCGATGCCCTGGTGGACCTCCTGGGCGCAGTCACCGACGACGGTCCCCTGGTCCTCATCCTGGACGACGTCCAGTGGCTGGACCCGGGAAGCGCAAAGGTGCTGGGAGCCGCCCTCCGGGACCTGGCGGACCTCCCCGTCCTGGTCCTCCTCACCGCACGAAGCGCGGCCACCGGTCCCGGCACCGCACGGGAGCCGGCCCCCACCTCGGCGCTGGCCCCCACCCTCCCTGCGTCGGGCCCGGACCTCCCCCTCCCCTCCCCGGACCACCGCATCCGACTGGAGCCCTGGACCGCCGACGAAGTGGCCACCGTCCTGGGCGAGCTCACCGCCCCCGATACCCCGCCCGACGCCCTGGTCGCCATCGCCCACCGGGTCCACCAGGCCACCCGAGGACTCCCCCTCTTCGTCCTCGCGCTCCTGGAAGAGCTGGCGGAGGAAGGGGTGCTGGAGGCCTCCGGGGACCCCGACACCCACCGGTGGATCCTCCACCCCCAGCGGATGCCCGATGCCCTTTCGCTCCCCGATCAGGCCCGGGGGCTCCTGGAGCAGCAGCTTGGCCGGTTGGGCAGCGAGGCCGCCTGCATGGCGGGCTGCCTGGCCCGGGAAGCCGGTCCCGCCCGGGTCCGGGACCTGACCCGAAGCTGCGGGATGGAGGTGGCCGAAGCCAGCCGGGGGGTCCGCGAACTGGTGAACCGGGGGATCGTGCACTGGACCGGCAAGAACCAGGACCGACTTTCCTTCGTCCACGACGAGATGCGCCGGGCCGCCGAGGCCCGCCTCTCCCGACTGGCCGCACCGGCCCGGACCGTCGGACACCACCCGGTCCTCCTCACGGCCCTGGGGCTCGTGGCCGTCGTCACCCTGGGGCTGGGCCTGGTGTGGAGCGGGGCCTGGGGCGAGGCGGTACCCAACCTCCTCCCGGAGGCCCGCGGTCCACTGGCCCAGGCCCCCCTGGTGGTCCTGGACAGACCCGGGGCCACCCTCCTCCGGGCCGGGCCCGGTGGACGGATTGCCATGGAGGGCGTTCCCCGTCCGGAGCTGGAGCTCCCCTCCCGCCTGGAGCACGTCCTCTTCGACGATACCGAGACCCCCATGTGGCTCGTCTCGGAGCGGGGGCCGGGCGAGAAGCCCTGGATCTCGCTCCACCTGGACGGCACCACCCGTCCCGTGCGGCAGACGGAGGGGGACGACTTCCTCCTGGACGTCTCCCTGGACGGCCTCCACGCCCTGGTGGCCTCCGAGCCCAGGGACGGGGGTCCCTACCGGCACCACCTGTACCGAGTCCCCATGGGCCTGGCGAACGCCGACCAACAGCCGGCCCTCCTCCTGGAGGCCCCCCACACCCTCAGGAGTGCCGTCTTCTCGCCCGACGGCCGACGGATCGCGGTGGTCGTCCCCGGCGAGGCCGACTCCCTCCTGGTCCTGAACCCCTCCGGAGGTCGCCTGTCGGAGCTGGAGCTGGAGCTGGACCGCCCCATCCATCCTCTGGTCTGGTGCAACGGAGGACCCGGACTGGTGGGGGTGCGGGAGGCTCCTGCAGGGGAGCGCCTGGTGCGCATCGACCTGGAGGAAGGAGCCATCACCCCGCTGCCCACCCAGCTGGGGTTCGTGGGGCAACGGGTGGCCTGCGCCCCCGACGGCTCGGCGCTGGCCTACTCCACGGCGGTGGACGGGGAGATCCGCCACGCACTCCAGGAGCTGGACACCGGCGAGGTCACCTGGCTGGAGGGGCTCACCACCACACCCCGGGCCCTCATCTGGCGGCCGGCCTCCCCCCCGCCCACCCCGGTGGGCCTGCGCCTCGACGGCCCCGAGGGGCCCCTGGCGTGGGGGACCACGGACCGGGTCTCGGGCACCCTGGTCCTGAGCGACGGCACCCGGCGGGCCTCCACCTCGCTGGAGTGGGAGTCCTCGAGCCCCGGGGTGGCCACCGTCACCTCCGGTGGCGTCCTCCACGCCAATGGCCCCGGCACGGCCGTCCTCACGGCCCGCTGGGACGGGTGGGTCCAGGAGGAGATGGAGGTCACCGTGGCCGGCCACGAGCCCGCCGGCATCCTCGTCCAGGACGACTTCGACACCCCCCTGGACCCGGGCCGCTGGCTCCAGGTGGGATCGCCTCCCTCCCGGGTGGTGGACCGGGAGGACGGCTCGTACCTCCTCATGCCCGGCGATGCCCTCTACCTGGACGGCATCGTGACCCGCGAGGCCGTGGCCCTCCCCCGGGGAGGCACCCTGGAAGCGGAGTTCCGGCTCGACCTCACTCGCCGGGACAAGCAGTGGTTCCGGATCTGCCTCCTGGAGGGAGAGCTGCCCGAGGACCCGGAGTCCGGCTTCGAGCACGGCGAGATCCATCGGATCCAGGACCCCTGCATCCGCTATCCCAACGGCCAGTTCAGCGAGTTCCGGGAGGGACACGTCCGTCTCACGGCGGTCCGGGGCTTCCCGTACCAGCACGTGGACGCACAGCCCCACCTCCCCTCCGACGACTGGCGGCATGTGGCCCTCCAGCTCCGGGCGGACGGCGAGCTCACCCTCCTGGTGGAGCGGGAGCCGGTGGCCACGGCCCCGGTGCGGGTGGACAACAGCGAGGGCACCCGGTGGCACGTCCTCCTCATCGGCGCCGCCTGGGAGACGGAGCTCCACGTGCGGAACCTGCGCCTCTGGGACGGGCCCCGCTACGAGGAGGAGTAGGGGGCGGACCCCGCCTCAGGGGTCCGAGGCCGCCTCGGGGTCCCACGCCGCCTCCCGCCCTGCCGGGAGCCAGACCCGGACCCGGGTCCCCTCCCCCGGGGCGGACTCCATCTCCACGTGTCCGTGGTTCTGCCTCACGATCCCCCAGACGCTGGACAGGCCCAGCCCCACTCCCTCTCCCAGCTCCTTCGTGGTGAAGAAGGGCTCGAAGACGTGCTGCAGTGTCTCCTCGTCCATCCCCGGCCCCGTGTCCTCCACCTCCAGGAGGACCCACTGGCCCGGCTCGCCGCCGGGCGGGGCGCCAGGCGAACTTCCAGGGCCGTCCCCGGCCCCCTGCTCGGCCCTCGGGCCCTCCCCTGCCCCGCTCCTCCGGGTCCGGAGGACGAGGCGGCCAGAGCCCTCCATGGCCTCCAGGGCGTTCCGGGTGAGGGCCTCCAGCACGTCGTCCAGCTGGGCTTCGTCCATGACCACCTCCAGGCCCTCGCCCCCGGATTCGTGCTCCACCTGGAGTCCGGCGCCCCCGTCCCCACGAAGGCGGTGGACCGCCGCCTCCACCCGGGCATCCAGGTCCAGTGGCTCGGGATGGGCCATCTGCCGGCGGCCCACGGCCAGGAGTCGGGCCACCAGGAGGGCCGCCTTCCGGCAGGACTCCTGGACCCGATCCAGGTCCTCCCGGGCCGGGTCGTCGGGATCCAGGTCCATGGAGACCAGGCTCACATGGCCCACGATGGCGGTGAGGAGGTTGTTGAAGTCGTGGGCGATCCCCCCGGCGAGCCTCCCCACCGCCTCCATGCGGCGGGCCTGCTCGAGGCGGGCCTCCAGGCGTGCCTGCTCCGCCTCGGCCCGCTTCGTCTCCGTAATGTCGGTGAGGGAGCCCACGAGGCCCGTCACCTCGCCGTTGCGGACCACGGGCGACTCCACGACCCGGACCCAGACCGGGTGGCCCCGGTCATGACGGAGGACGAGTTCGTAGGGGGGCTGGCGCTCCCCGGTGGCCAGGGCTCGCTCCGTGGCCTCCATCCCGGCCCGGGTCACCGGGTGGTCCATGTCGGCGAACTCGGTCCACCGCTCCGGAACGTCCCGGGCCGGGACCCCCAGGACGTCCTCCACGGCAGGGCTGATGTAGCTCAGGTTCTGGTCCGGGTCATGGCTGTAGAAGACGTTGGAGGTGTGCTCCACGATCTCGGCCAGGCGCGATTCGGTGGCCCGGAGCTCCCCCGCGATCCGCTCCCGGTCCCGCTCCAGACGGCGAGCCCGGAGGATGGGGATCCCGGCGGCGGTTCCCACGACGGCCAGGAACCCCAGGAGCGCGAACCACCAGGTCTGCCAGAACCGGGGGAGGATGCGGAACTCGAAGGTGGCCGGGGCCGGGGAGACCACCCCGGCGGCGGTGACGGCCTCCACCTCCAGGGTGTACCGGCCGGGGCGGAGTCCGGCCAGCGCCAGGGTGGGCTGGGCCGTGGGTTCGGACCACTCGCTGCCCCGTTCGGGCGCTCCGACGAGGGGCCCCGTGGGGCCGGCAGAAGCGGCGCCGCCCTCGTCATCGGCGGCGCGGCCCCCGCGGGTGAGCCGATAGCGGAACCGGATCCCGTCCGGATCCCGGAAGGAGAGGGCGGCGAAGCGGAACCCCAGGACCTCTGAGCGGAGCCGGAGGTCGGCTCCCGGCTGGAGCCTCTCGGAGCCCAGCCAGGCCTCCTCCACAAGGACCGGAGGAGGGACCGGGCCCGGGGTCGAGGCGGCATGGTCCCAGCGGGTGAGCCCCCGTGCGCTCCCGAAGTAGAGGTCGCCCGTGACGGTGGCCACTGCGGCTGCGGCAGCTCCCTCCAGGTCGGCCAGCCCATCGGCAAGCCCGAAGCGGGTCACCGTGCGGCCATCGGCCTCCACCCGGTGGAGCCCCCGGTTCGTGTAGAGCCAGATCCGGCCATCTCCGTCCTCCACCGCCTGCCAGACGAAGGGGTCCACCAGGCCCTGGCCCGGGCCCAGAGACCGGATGTCCCAGGCCTCGCCGGCGGGGTCGCGGCGGACCTGGAAGGCGCCGTCCCCATTGGTGGCCACCCAGACGGAGCCGTCCGATGCCGCCGCCAGGTCCCAGATCACCTGGTTCGAGAGGCCCCCCCGGGCATCCAGGGCGTGGAGGGTGTCGCCGTCCCAGAGGCGGAGGCCGCCCCCCAGGAGTCCGATCCAGAGCCCGCCGTCCGGGGTGGCTGCCAGGCTCATGGCGTCGAGCCCGGTCAGGGGGTGGTCCTCGGGGAGGGGTTCCACGTTTCCGTCCGCCCAGCGCACCAGGCCCCCGGGGGTGGCGATCCAGGCGGCGGAGGGGTCCAGGGGGTCGCCCTCCATGGCGTACGCCGGGGCCGCCGGGAGCGCCTCGCCCACCTCCACCACACGGAAGGGCGGGACGGTGCCGGCGGGAAGGGCATCGGGGCGGAGGATCCCGCCGGGGGCCGTGCCGGGGAGGATGTGGACCAGGGAGGTGGCCTCGCCCAGGAGGACGCCGCCCCCGGCCTCGGGGGGGAGGGCCAGGGCGCTGAAGATGCTCCCCGACGGGAGGACGTCTGCCGGGAGCACGGTGCGAAAGGGCCCTCCTCCCGGGGGGCGGGCCGCCACTCCGGCCCGGGTGCCGGCCCACAGGGTGCCGCCCCGGTCCAGGGCCAGCGCGCGGACGAAGGGATGGGGGAGGCCGTCCGTCACCCCGAAGGTCCGGAAGGGACCCGGCACCAGGACGGCCGCCCCCTGGCCGGAGCCGGTCCAGATGAGCCCCTCCCGGTCCACCATCACCAGGGACAGGTCATTCCAGGGGAGGCCGTTCGCCGTGGTGAGGAGCTCCCAGTCCGCCAGCCCGTCGAAGCGGAGGAGCCCTTCGGAGGTGGCGAACCAGAGGGTGCCCTCCGGGGTCCGGGCCGCGTCCCTCAGTCGGATGCCCGGGGGGAGGCCGCTGGCGGGGAGCTCGAGGAAGGTGATGACGGACGGCGCCTCTGCGGAGGCGGGCACCAGATGGATCCCCCCGGCGTTCGTGACCAGGAGCCCTGCAGGGATGGCCTTCACCAGGTCCACCGAGCTGCCCTCGGCGGTGCTGGGCTCCGGGAGCTCCAGCCAGAGCGGCTCCGGCGGCGCCGAGGGGTCGGCGGCCAGGGCGTCGGGGTCCAGGAGGGCGAGGCCACGTGCAGTGGCGACCCAGAGGCCCCGATCCGGCTCCAGGGCAAGGCCGAGGGGGGTGGCCGGCGTTCCCTCGTCGTCGGAGAGGACCCAGCGGTGGGGCGTGCCGTCGGTCGCCAGGAGGCCAAGGCCGCCCTGGGCGGCGATCCAGGTCCGGCCCCGGTCGTCCACGGCCAGGTCCAGGACGTCGCCGGAGGGCAGGCCGTCGGCGGGGGTCAGGCACCGGGGCCCCGCGCCTTCCTCGGGGGGTAGGGGGCGCTCGGGCCGGTCCAGGCGGCAGATCCCTCCTCCCACGAAGCCGGCCACGAGCTGGCCCTCGGGGCCGTCGGCCAGGGCCCCCACCAGGTTGGAGCCCAGCCCGTGGGCCGTGGTCAGGCTCCGGAACTCCCGGCCGTTGAAGCGGGCGGCGCCCCCGAAGGTGCCCACCCAGAGGTGGCCCGACGAGGCCTGGTGGAGGGACAGCACCTGGCTCTGGGGAAGTCCCTCCAGGTTCGTGTACACGTGGACGTTGACCTGCTGCGCCGACAGGGTCGGCGCCCCCCGGGGCCCGGGCACCAGCAGGAGGCCGAGGGCCAGCACTAGGGCGAGGGCGAGGGGCCGGGGCGGGGGCGGGGCGAAAGCGGGGGCCGGGGGCGGGGCCGCTGCCGGCCGCCCGATCCGTGCACAGGGGCGCTCTGCCCCACCCTCCGTTCGGCACACCCCTGAAAGTCTCCGCATGAAACGACGATAAGGAGTGTCGTGGCCGGTGTCGACTTCGGTGGAGGCGGACCGCCCTTTCCGCGGCCCGGTTGCGGCGGCGGGACGGCGGGCGGCGGGGCGCCGGGCGGCTCGCCCTCCGCACCCGGCGATGTGCGAACCCCCGTGTGTGCGGATTTTCGCCACTATTCGGCATAACTCTACACGCGGTCGCCGGGGTCGAAACCGTTGTGGGGTTTTCGCCATTATCGGCGAAAACCATACACGCGCAGGGCGGGGCGCGCGGATTTCCGAACCCCCGGTTCGCACGTTAGCAGTTAGACGAAATTTCGACGTCCTTGACTCTGCCACGGGAGGTGGTACGTTCCGTTGTACTGCAAAACGTACCTAAGGGGGTCGCATGCCGAGGATCAAGCCAAGTGAAGACGTGCAGCCGCTCTCTGCCTTCCGCGCAAACGCAGCCGGATTTCTGGACCAGGTTCGAGAGACGAAGCGTCCGCTGGTTCTCACTCAACACGGAAAGAGCGCAGCGGTGCTTCTCGAGGTAGGGCAGTACGAAGCGCTCG
>REBX01000217.1 GCA_007692505.1 Gemmatimonadales bacterium
CTACGCCTCCCCCCGGGGCCTGCGCGGACCCTCTTCACCAACATCACCAGCCTCATGCCGGGCACCTTCAGCGCCCGTCTGGAGGGCGACGACCTCTCGGTGCACCTCCTGGCCGACACCGGCAACACGGAGAGGTTGCTCCGGGAGCTGGAGCGTCGGGTGGGGGTGGCCTTCGGCCTGCCGGTGTCCGAGTGACCGCCTTCCTGGTGGGGGTCGCCTTCTTCCTGGTGGCCAACCTGGCTGGCGGGCTCGTCCGGGTGATCCGGGGCCCGACCCAGGCCGACCGGGTCATTGCCGCCCAGCTCTTCGGGACCACCGGGGTGGCGATCCTCCTGGTCCTCTCCGTGGCAGCCGACAGTCGTCCCCTCATGGACACGGCCCTCATCTTCGCCCTCCTCGCCGTGGTCATGACGGTGGTCTTCGTGAAGCGGGGCTGGGTGCGTGCGCCGGGGACCCCGACAGCCCCGGAGGACGCATGACCCTGGAGCTGGTCGTGGATGGCCTCACCGTGCTTTTCCTCCTCACTGGCTGCTTCTTCTTCCTGGCCGGGACGGTGGGGCTCCTGCGTTTTCCGGACGTCTACTGCCGGCTCCACGCCCTGACCAAGGCCGACAGCCTGGGGCTTGGGTTCGTCGTGGCCGGGGTGGCCCTCCAGCTAAGGAGCTGGCACGAGGTCCTCCTCCTGGGGATCCTCTGGTTCCTTGTCCTCTCCGCCGCGGCCACGATCTGCTACCTGGTGGCCTCGGAAGCCCTGGCCCAGGGGGTCGACCCCGTAGGGTCCGGGGCCAGCCAGGGGCAGTCCGGCACGGAGGAGGCACCATGACGGATGTGGTCACCACGGGCCTCCTCCTGGACGGCCTCATCGCTCTCCTCCTGGCAGGGCTCGCGTTCCGGCTCCTGAGGACCCGGGACCTCTTCGAGGCGATCATGCTCTTCGTAGCCTACGGCCTTACCCTGGCCCTGGCCTGGATCCGGGTGGGTGCCCCCGACATCGCACTGGCCGAGGCAGCGCTGGGGGCCGGCGTCACCGGTGCCCTATTCCTGAACGCATGGCACCGGCTGGCGGTGCGAGCCGGATCCGACGACCGCCTCCCCATGGAAGCGGACCCATGATGGGCCCCTCCTCCTCCCACGGGCCCGGGGTGTCCTCACCCAGTCCGTCCGGCGATGCGCCCACCGGGCCCGACGCCAGCTCCCCGAGCCCACTCCTCAGGGACCACGGGGAGCGGGATGGCCCCCCCCTGCTCCGCTGGCTCCTGGGCCTCTTCCTGGTCCCGGTGGGAATCCTTCTGGCCCTGGGGCTCAAGGGGGCCGCCGGATCCAGGGATCCGCGAATCCCCGACCTCATTGCCAAACACCTCCCGGAGACGGGGGTCTCGAACCCGGTGACCGGGGTGCTCCTGAACTTCCGGGGCTATGACACCCTCCTGGAAATTGCGGTGCTGGTGGCCGCCATGGTGGCGGTCTGGTCGCTGGACCGGGGGCAGCGCCACTTCGGACTGCCAGCTTCGGCCTCGGCATCGGGGGGAGCGGGAGGCGGGAGGCCGTTCCTGTCTGCCATCCTCCGTCTGGCCGTGCCCACGGCCTTCCTCACCGCCGTGTACCTCACCTGGATGGGGTCCAGCGAGCCTGCCGGTGCCTTCCAGGCGGGTGCGCTCCTGGCCGGGGCCGGAGTCCTCCTCTCGGTGGCCGGGGTCCTGCGTCCCCTCACTGCGGCGGCCCTCCCGGTGCGCATCGTCGCTGCGGGCGGGGTGGCGGGCTTCGTGGTGACCGGAATCGCCGTACTCCCCTTCACCGGCGCCTTCCTGGCCTATCCGGAAGGGTGGGCCTATCCCCTCATCCTGGGCCTCGAGGCCGCGCTGGCCGTGGCCGTCGCCGTCATCCTGGTGGAGCTCTTCGTGGACGTGCCGTCCATCCCGGCCCACGATGCCGCGCTGGATGCCGTGGACCCCTACGGCGACCCCCTTGGCCGCGCCCTGGCCCCGGACCCGTCCCCTGCGGACCCGGAAGCCCCATGACCTCCCTCGACCTCTACGTTTGGGCCGGGGTGGTGGTCTTCCTCCTGGCCCTCCACGCGGTGGTCACCCGGGCCCACCTCCTCTGGAAGGTCCTGGCCATCAACCTCATGGGGACCGGGGTCTTCCTCATTCTCCTGGCGGCGCCGGCCCGGCGAGACCCCATGGTGGCCGATCCCCTCCCCCAGGGCATGGTCCTCACCGGGATCGTGGTGGCGGTGGCAGCCACGGCACTTGCGCTGGGGATGGCACTCCGGGTCATGGCCCGCACCGGGTCTCCCTTCCTGACGGTGGACCCGGAAACGGAGGAACCGGATCCCGACGCACCGGAGCCACCCAGGTGACGGGTGCCGAACTCTGGACCACTGCAGCGGTCTTCGGACCCCTCCTGGCCTCTCTGGTGGCGCTGGGTGGCCGGCCTGCCGCCCTGAAAGCCGGGCTCCTGCTGGGGTCGGTGACCACCCTGGCCGGGAGCCTGGGGCTCTGGCTCCAGGTCCTGCAGCACGGCCCCGTGCGGCACCTCCTGGGCGGATGGGGCGCCCCCCTGGGCATCGAGCTCTGGGCCGACGGGTTCAGCGTGGTCATGCTCGCCGTCACCGCCCTGGTGGGGGCCGCGGTGAGCCTCTACTCCCTCTCGTACTTCGGCGACCTCTCCACCCTCGACGCGGAGACGTCCCCCGCCGGGCGCGCGGCCCGCTACTTCGTGCCCCTCTGGCTCCTCCTGTGGTCTGCCCTGAACGGGATCTACCTCTCGGCGGACCTCTTCAACCTCTACGTCACCCTGGAGATCCTGGGGCTCGCCGCGGCGGCCCTGGTGACGCTGGCCGTCACCCCACGGGCCACGGTGGCGGGGATGCGCTACCTCATCGTCTCCCTGGTGGGGTCCATGCTCTTCCTCCTGGGGGTGGCCCTCCTCTACACCGAGTTCGGGACCCTCGCCCTGGAGGAGCTGTCCGCCGCGGCCCCCGGCGGACCCATGGCCGCCACGAGCCTGGCCCTCATGACCGTGGGGATGGCGGCCAAGACCGCCCTCTTCCCCCTCCATGCCTGGCTCCCCCCGGCCCACGCCGGGGCCCCGGCCCCGGCCAGCGCCCTCCTTTCCGCCGTGGTGGTGAAGGGCTCCTTCTTCATCCTGGTCCGCCTCTGGTTTGCCGTGTACGGCGGGGGCAGCGAGGCGGGCCTGGTCCTAATGGGCGGGCTGGGTGCGGCCGCCATCCTCTGGGGCTCGGTCCTCGCCCTCCGGCAGCGCAGCCTCAAGCGGGTCATCGCGTATTCCACCGTGGCCCAGCTGGGCTACATGTTCGTCATGTTCCCCCTCCTGGCGCCCGAGGGGCTGGGCGGACCCGACCCCCGGTGGAGCGACGACGCCTGGATCGGGGGCATCCTCCTGGCCGTGTCCCATGCCCTGGCCAAGGCCTCCATGTTCATGGCCGCCGGAAACATGAGCTACGCCGTGGCCCGGGACGGGCTCCGGGACATCTCCGGGGTAGCCCACCGCCTTCCCATGTCCTTCCTGGCCTTCGGGCTGGGCGGACTCTCCCTGGCGGGTCTCCCGCCCTCGGCGGGCTTCGTTGGGAAGTGGCTCCTCCTGCGGGAGGCCCTCTCGGCAGGGGGATGGTTCTGGGTGGCCATCATCACGGTGGGGGGGCTCCTCACCATCGCCTACGTCCTCAAGGTCCTGCGGCATGCGCTGGACCGTGAGGCCTCCGACGGGGACTTTCGACCCGTGCCCAGACGGATGGAGTGGGCCGCCCTCCTCCTGGCCCTGGCCTCGGCCAGCCTGGGGGTGAGGGCCACCGAGGTCTTCCAGGTCCTCCTGCAGGGAGGGGTCCAGCCATGGACGTGACCCCCCTCCTGGCCTGGGACGCCCTCCCCCTGGCAGTGGTCCTGAGTTCGTTCGTGCCCGGCGTCATGATCATGTTCCTGAAGGAGGAGCAGGCGCGCCTCCGGAACAGCCTGAACATGGCCGGCGCCGTGGCCAAGGTGGCACTTGTGGGCCTCATGCTCCAGGGGGTGGCCGGCGGGGCGTCCTACGAGTGGGCCCTGGAGGTGGTGCCCGGCCTGAGCCTCACCCTCAGGGGCGATGCCCTGGCCCTCCTCTTCGTGACCCTCTCCGCCGTCCTCTGGCTCGTCACCACCCTCTACGCCATTGCCTACCTGGAGGGGTCGGCGAACCGCACCCGCTTCTTTGCCTTCTTCAGCCTCTGCGTCACGGCCACCACCGGGCTGGCCATGGCCGGAGACCTCTTTACCTTCGTCTTCTTCTACGAGGCCCTCACCTGGGCCACCTATCCCCTGGTGGTGCACAAGGGGACCCCGGAGGCCATACGGGCCGGTCGTACGTACCTCTACTACACCCTGGGCGCCGGGGCCATCCTGGTGGTGGGGGCAGTGTGGTTCCAGGTGGAAGCCGGCACGGTGCAGTTCGCCGCCGGAGGGGTGGTGGATGCCACCGCGGTGGCATCCGGGCCCATCACCTGGGCCTTCATCTTCGCCTTCCTCCTCATCGGGATGGGGGTGAAATCGGCCCTCTTCCCCATCCACGGATGGCTACCCACCGCCATGGTGGCTCCGGCGCCGGTGAGTGCCCTCCTCCACGCCGTGGCCGTGGTCAAGGCTGGCGCCTTCGGGATCACCCGCCTCCTCCACTCCCTCTTCGGGATCGAGGTGGCCTGGGAGATGGGGGCTGCCGTGGCGGTGGCCGCCCTGGCCGCCTTCACCATCGTCTACGCCTCGGTGCGGGCCCTCTCGCAGGACGACCTGAAGAAGGTCCTGGCGTTCAGCACGGTGAGCCAGCTCTCCTACATCGCCCTGGGGGTTGCCCTCCTGGACCCCCTGGCCCACGTAGGCGGCCTCATCCACCTGGTCCACCAGGGGATCATGAAGATCACCCTCTTCTTCTGCGCCGGGCTCATTGCCCAGACACTGGGGGTGAAGAAGATCAGCGACATGGGAGGGGTGGCCCGACGCATGCCCCTCACCATGGCGGCCTTCACCGTGGGGGCCGTGGGCATGATCGGCCTCCCCCCGGTGGCCGGATTCATTTCCAAGTGGTACCTGGGGCTGGGCGCCCTGGGGGCCGGGCAGCCCTGGGTCATCGGGGTCCTCCTGGCCAGCAGCCTCCTGAATGCGGCCTACTTCCTCCCCATCCTCCGCACGGCCTACTTCGACGACCCCGACCCGTCGTGGGCCCGTGGGGCGGAGGGGCCGCGCCCTCGCCTGGAGGCGGACTGGCGTCTGGTGCTGCCCGCCGTGACCACTGCGGTGTTCTCCCTGGCGGCGGGCCTCCTGGCCGCCTCCTCGTGGAGCCCGCTGGGCTGGGCCATCCTCATCATCGAGCAGGGGGTGCTCTAGGATGGAAGGTCTCCTGTCCGTGCTCCTGGTCCTGACCTGGAGCTTCCCCCTGTTCGTGGCGCTCCTCTGGACATCGGCGCGCCTCCGGGGGGCGGGCCTCCAGCTCGCTCCCTTCGCGGCGCTGCCCGGACTCCTCCTGGCCCTCCTGGCCGGCGGGCTCCCCGCCCCCCCCGAGGTGGGGGCCCCCATGACCGAGGTCACACTGCCCCTCCTCTTCACCGGGGTGGACCTGGTCCTGGACGGGACGGGACGAAGCTTCCTCCTCTTCACCTCCATCCTCTGGCTGGCTGGAGGCCTCTTCGCCCGGGCCTACCACGCCACCGATGTCCGTCGGGGCCGCTTCTTCCTCTTCTTCTCCCTCACCCTGGCCGGGAACCTGGGGCTCATCGTGGCCGGCGACATGCTGGCCTTCTACCTCTTCTTCGCCCTCATGACCTTCGCCGCCTACGGCCTGGTGGTGCACGCCGCCTCGACAGAGGCGCTCCGAGCCGGCAAGGTCTACATCGTCATGGCCATCGTGGGCGAGGTCCTCCTCCTGGCAGGGCTCTTCAGTCTGGGGGGGACCTTCGGGGGGAACCCCGCCTTCGGGGCCCAACTGGAATCCACCTGGGTGGACCTGGCGGCCGGGGAGGGCCCCACCTTCGGGGGGGCTGCCGTGGCCCTCCTCCTGGCGTCGGGACTCGGGGTGAAGGCCGGCCTCATCCCCCTCCACCTCTGGCTCCCCCTGGCCCATCCCGTGGCCCCCACTGCAGCCAGTGCCCTCCTGAGCGGGGCCATGATCAAGGCCGGGCTCCTGGGCTGGATGCGGGTCCTTCCTGCAGAGACGCCCCTCCCCGAGGCCTCGACCGTCCTCCTGGTCACCGGGGCGCTGGCAGCCCTCTACGGGGTGGTGGCAGGGATCCTCCAGGACGACCCCAAGACCGTGCTGGCCTACTCCAGCGTAAGCCAGATGGGGTACATGGCCATGGGCACCGGCCTCCTGGTGGCCCACCCCGAGCTGGCCCCCTGGGCCGGGGTGGCGCTGATGCTCTACGCCGTGCACCACGGGATCGCCAAGGGCGCCCTCTTCCTGTCGGTGGGGCTGGCGGACCGGGTCCCTCGAGGCGATGGGGACCGGGCCCGGTGGTGGATCCTGGGGGGCACCACGCTCCCGGCGCTGGCCCTGGCTGGCCTCCCCCTCACCTCGGGGGCGCTGGCGAAGAACACCCTGAAGGAGGGCCTGGGGGAGATGGGGGGCACGACCTACTCCGTCCTGGAGGTCTACCTCCCCCTGGCCGCCCTGGGCACCACCCTCCTCATGGCCCGCTTCCTGGCGACGCTGTGGCGCCGCCGGGAGGCCGCCGATCCGGGCACCCGGGCCTTTCTGCCCTTCTCCTACGGCACCGGGACCCTGGTGGCCCCGTGGGCGGCGCTCGTCCTCCTGGGAGCCGGGGGAATGGCCTGGCTGCCCATCTCGGTGGACGTCCCGGCGAACGTGGCCCTCCCCGGGCCCGGCGCCGAGGTCCTGGTGGGACTCCTCCCCGTCCTGGTGGGCGCTGCGGTGGGGTGGGTGGTGTGGAGCCGCTCCCGGGACCCGGACCGCCGGGGACTCCTCCCGGAGGGGCTGGCCGGGGCCCGGGTCCCGGCCGGCGACCTCCTGGTGCCCGTGGAGGCCGTCCTCCGGTGGCTTCCCCTCCCCAACCAGGAGGAGTGGGTGGAGTCCCTGGAGAGGCGGGGCCGACGAGGCCGGGCCCGGATGCGGCTGGCGGCCCGTCAACTGGACCGACTGGCGGCCCGCGACGTGGAGACGGTGAACGGCACGCTCCTGGGGGTGATCCTGGTGGCCCTGGGGGCCGGGCTCGTCCTCCTCCTCATGGGCTGAACCGGCTCGTCGGGCTGTGAACCGGCTTCCGGGGCGGACTCAGCGGTCCTGGAGGGCCTCCCGGGCGCGTTCGACACCCTCCAGGCTGCGGAGGCGCTCGGGCCAGACCTCCAGCCCCGACTCGAAGGCGGTCAGGGCCTCATTGGGCTCGTCCAACTCCAGGTGCAGCTCACCCAGCACCTCCCAGGGCGGCAGGAGAGCCCCCGGGGTGATGGGGTGCTTCTCCACCGTGGCCTCCAGTTCGGCTGCATCCCGGGCCAGCTCCAGGGCCGCCTCGGCCTCGCCCTCCGACATGCGGATCCAGGCGTCCAGGATGAGGCGGTCCACTTCGATGTAGGTGGCCATGGCATCTTCCCCGGTGTCCCGTGCGGTGTCCCGGAGCTCGGCCATGTGTACCTCGGCCTCCCGGGCGCCCTCCACGTCACCGGTGTGGACGAGACCCAGCCCCCGCGCGTACCAGCTCAGGGCCTCGGGCCAGGCGTATCGATCCCACTCCAGGTAGTCCGGCGTGCGGGGCTCCAGCTCTGCCGCTGCCTCCCAGTCCCTGCGCTCCACCGCGAACCGGG
>REBX01000061.1 GCA_007692505.1 Gemmatimonadales bacterium
ACGAGGGCGAGGACCTCCGGGGCGTTCCAGTCGCTTGCGGGCGCCTGGGCAAGGAGGGAGCCCGCCGGGGCGAGGCCGGTGAGGAGGAGGAGCAGGAGGAGGAGGGGCACGGGAGGGCTGGGGGCGGGGGACTCCGTTTCCGGACTCCGATTCTATTAGCTTTGTCGACTGTGCGGCAGGGGAGTCCGGGCCTTTCGGTGGTTCCGGTACCGATCCCGGCCGCCCCCGCGAGTCGCGCAATCCGAAACAAGGGAGAACACGTGTCGGGGAGTACCCTGGACGCCGAGGTTCGTCGCAGACGGACCTTTGCCATCATCAGCCATCCCGATGCAGGGAAGACCACCCTCACGGAAAAGCTCCTCCTCTACGGCGGCGCGATCCACCTGGCCGGGTCGGTGAAGGCGCGCCGGGCACGGCGCCACGCCACGTCCGACTGGATGGAGATGGAGCAGGAGCGGGGGATCTCGGTGACCTCCTCGGTCCTCCAGTTCGACTACGAGGGCTTCAGGATCAACCTCCTGGACACCCCCGGTCACCAGGACTTCTCGGAAGACACGTACCGCACCCTCATGGCGGCCGATGCAGCCGTCATGCTCCTGGACAACCGGAAGGGGGTCGAGGAGCAGACCCGGAAGCTATTCGAGGTCTGTCGGCTGCGCCGGATCCCCATCTTCACCTTCGTGAACAAGTGCGATCGGGTGGGTGTCTCCCCGCTCCAGCTCCTGGACGACGTGGAGGCCGAGCTGGGAATCGCGTGCGCGCCCCTCACCTGGCCGGTCACCGACGGCACGAACCTCCTGGGGGTGTACGACCGGATGGATCAGGCCCTCCACCTCTTCGAGAAGGGCCGGGACCATGGGGCGAGCCGGCTTCCCACCAAGCTTTCGGAGCTGGACTCCCCGCAGGTCCGGGAACTCCTGGGCGAGCACGCAGCCCGGCGCCTGGGCGAGGAGGTCGAGCTCCTGGACCTGGCCGGCACCGAATTCGACGAGGACCGTTTCGCCCGGGGCGAGATCTCGCCCACCTTCTTCGGGAGCGCCCTTACGAACTTCGGCGTGGAGCCCTTCCTCCGTCGATTCCTCCGGTACGCCCCCGAGCCCCCATCCCGACCCTCCACCGAGGGCGAGATCACGCCCACGGACCCGCGTTTCACCGGATTCGTCTTCAAGGTCCAGGCAAACATGGATCCCAAGCACCGGGACCGCCTGGCCTTTATCCGGATCTGCTCCGGCCGGTACGAGCCCGGAGAGCGGGTCCTCAACGTCCGGTCCGGCAAGCAGGTCCGCCTCACCGAGCCACAGCAGTTCTTCGGAAAGGAGCGGGAGGCGGTGGAGACGGCCTGGCCCGGCGACGTGGTGGGGATCCACGACCGGGGAGGGCTCCGCATCGGAGACACCCTGGCGTCTGCCGGGGAGCCCGCCTTCGACCAGATCCCGCCCTTCTCCCCGGAGCACTTCTCCAGGGTGCAGGTCCCTGACCCCCTCCGGAGGAAGCACCTGGACAAGGGGCTCAAGGAACTGTCGGAGGAGGGCGCCGTACAGGTCTTCTACCAGGATGGTGTGACCGGGCCAGCCCCTGTGGTGGGAGCGGTGGGCCCCCTGCAGTTCGAGGTCCTCCTCCACCGCCTCGAGCACGAGTACGGGGTGGAGGCCCGTCTGGAGCCCCTCCCGTATCGGGACGCCCGGTGGGTGACGGGTCCGTCGCGGGAGATCCGCCGGGTGGGGAACGGGATCGACGCCTCCCTGGTCCACGACCACATGGGGCGCCCCCTCCTCCTGTTCCGGAACGAGTGGGTGCGCCAGGCCACGGAGCGCCGCGAGGCGGACCTCACCTTCCTTCGAATGGCCCCCGACCCGGAGTGATGCCATGACCCCCGCCCCCCCTCCTCCCAGCGGTGGCGCTGTCCCGCACGAACCGGAAGCAGTCGTTTCGGACGAGCACTTCCGCCGGCGGGTGCGGGAGAGCACGACACCCCTCCTCGTGGACTTCCACGCTACCTGGTGCGGCCCCTGCAAGTGGCTGGAGCCCATCCTGGAGCAGGTGGCCCGGGAGGCTGGGGAGCGGGTGGCCATCCTCAAGGTGGATGTCGACCTCGCCCCCGAGACGGCCGAGGCCTTCCGGATCGCCTCCGTTCCCACCGTGGTCCTCCTCCGGGAGGGCAGGGAGGTGGAGCGCAGCCTTGGCGTGGAGCCCCAGAGGGTCCGGGCCATGGCGGGGCTGTCGGCAGACGGGGGTGAGGGGTGACGAAGCGGGACCGGCAGGCCGCGATCCTGGAGCTCATCAAGCAGCACCGGGTGAGCAGTCAGGAGGTGCTCCGCGAGCTGGTGAGCGGGGCCGGCTTCGAGGTCACCCAGGCCACTCTCTCCCGGGACATCCGGGACCTTCGCCTCGTGAAGGTCACCGGCGCCGACGGACACCCCTACTACACCCTCCCCGAGGAGTGGGAGAACACTCCGCCCCTGGAGGCGCTCCTGCCCACCCTCTACATCTCGGCGGAGGGGGCCGGCAACCTCCTGGTGGTGAAGACCATGACCGGTGGGGCACAGGCCGTGGGACTCGCCATCGACTGGGAGGAATGGCCCGAGGTCCTGGGAACGCTGGCCGGGGATGACACGATCCTGGTCATCCTCCGGGATCCGGGGCACACGGGGACGGTCCGGAAACGCTTGGAGGAGATATCGCGCCCCCGCAGCTGAGGCATCGGTATGCACGATATACATGGGTTATGCAGTGAATATGCACGGAGGGGGTGGACGTGACTGCCCGTTGGTGTATATTCATGCCATGACAGATGACGCAGAGTCCAAGGGCCCCCTGGCACGGGTTGGTGTGTTGGGGGGCTCCGGGTATACAGGCCTGGAGGCCACGACACTCCTGGCGAAGCATCCAGGGGTCTCCCTGGCCTTCACCTCCTCCCGTTCGGCGCAGGGTTCGCCCTCTCCTGCACCCGGGTTGCCCTTCACCGTTCCCGATGAGGCCAGGGCGCGGGAAGTGGACGTCCTCTTCCTGTGCCTTCCCCACGGGACGGCAGCGGAGTGGGTGGACCGCATCCTGGGAGCCGGCGGGGCCTCTCCCCGCATCGTGGACCTCACTGCGGACCACCGGCCCGGCTCGGGCCGTGAGAATGGTGCGGTCTACGGCCTGAACGAGTGGTTCAGGGAGGAGATTGCCCAGGCGAAGTTGGTGGCGAACCCCGGATGCTATCCCACCGGGGTCCTGGCATCCCTCCTCCCCCTGGTCCGGGCCGGACTCCCCGCCCGGGACCACCTAACCGTGATCAACGCGGCGTCCGGAGTGACGGGCGCGGGCCGGACCTCCCGCACGGACCTCCTTTTTGGGGAGGTCTCCGAGAACTTCCGGGCCTACGGAACGGGAAACCGCCATCGCCACCTCCGGGAAATGCGCGCCCTCCTGCAGGACGGGGTCGACCTCGTGTTCCAGCCCCACCTCCTCCCGGTTCGCCGAGGGATACTGGAGACCATGGTGGTCCCGGTGACGCCGGGCGTGGGCCCGGACGACGTGAGGGCCGCCTGGCGGGAGAAGTACGAAGGCGAACCGGCCATCCGCATCCTGGACGAGGGCCTGCCCGCCCTGTCCGACGTGCGGGAGACGGATCGCTGCCACCTGGGCGTGGAGGAGTTGTCGGACACGGGCCGGCCGGCAGTCATGGTCGGGGCCGCACTGGACAACCTGGGGAAGGGAGCGGCAGGCCAGGCCCTCCAGAACCTGAATGCCATGATGAACTGGCCCACCGAGAGGGGGCTTCGATGCTGACGGTGATCAAGGCAGGAGGGGCGTGGCTCGACGAAGGCGCCCGGGAAAGCGAGATCAGGGCCATCGTCGGTCGGGTCGGCGACGTGGTCATCATCCACGGCGGCGGTCACGAAATCAGCCGCTGGGAGGCGCGCTGCGGGATCGAGACGGAGCGCGCCGATGGCCTCCGGGTCACCCGGGGCGACTCGGTGGCGCTCACCTCCATGGTCCTCTCGGGCCTGGTGAACAAGGGGCTGGTCCGGTCCTTTCAGGAGGCGGGCTGCCGGGCCGTGGGCATCTCCGGGGAGGACGCCGACCTGTTCCAGGCACTCCCCCTGGACGAGGCGCGCTATGGAGCCGTGGGCGAGGTCGACAGGGTGAACCCCCAGGTCGTGCGGGCCCTCCTCTCTGCCGGGATGATGCCCATCATCTCGCCCGTCTCCTCGGGGCCGGGGGGCCCGCTGAACGTGAACGCGGATGCAGCCGCCGTGGCGCTGGCCCGGGGGATGGGCGCAGACCGCCTCCTCCTGGTGTCCGATGTGCCCGGTGTGCTGGTGGAGGGCGCCATCCTCCCCTTCGTCGATCCGGCGCAGGCCCTCGAACTCGAGGGCCTGGGACACATCTCGGGCGGGATGACGCTCAAGGTGAAGCAGGCCATGGCAGCGGCCCGGGACGTACCCGAAGTGTTCATCGGGGGCAGCGAGCTCCTCCACGAGCTGGGGCGGGGCACACGGGTCCTCGGCAAGGCGCCGACGCGGGTCAGGGGTGCTGCGTGAAGCCGGCCGAAAAGTCGACCCCCGGGGCCCTCCTGGAGGTCTACCGGCCGGCGGAACCGGTCTTCGTTGCAGGGTGCGGAGCTGAACTCGTGTCCGAGGACGGACGCCGGTACCTGGACTTCACCACCGGGATCGCCGTTACGTCGCTGGGGCACGGGGCCCCCGAGGTCACCGAGGCTGCCCGGGAGGCCTTGGACTCGGGCCTGGTCCACGCCTCGAACCTCTTCCGCACCCGGCCTGGAGAAGAGCTGGCCCAACGCCTCGTGGAGGTCTCCGGCCTGGACCGTGCCTTCTTCTGCAACTCCGGTGCGGAGGCGGTGGAGGCAGCCCTCAAGTTTGCCCGCCGGTATGCCGGACGGGATGGCGGTCCGAGAGGTCGGGGCTTCGTGGCGCTCAAAGGGAGCTTCCACGGACGTCTGTTCGGAAGCCTGTCGGTCACGGACCGACCGGCCTACAGGGACCCGTTCGCCCCCCTCCTGCCCGACGTCACCTTCGTGGATCCCCGCGGCGACCTGGCACAGGTGGAGGCCCGGCTGTCGAAGGCCCTCGACCCGGACCGGGTCTGTGCCGTCATCGCCGAGCCGATCCAGGGCGAGGGCGGAGTTCGTCCGATCCCCGTGCCCGTCCTGCAGGCGCTTCGGAGGATCACCCGGGAACGAGGACTGGCCCTGATCCTGGACGAGATCCAGTGCGGGCTGGGGCGCACCGGAGAGGCCACGGCCCACGCCCACGCCGACATCCGCCCCGATCTCCTCACCCTGGCCAAGCCCCTGGCCGGAGGGTTGCCCATGGGGGCCGTCCTCATGGACCAGGCGGTGGCGGACACCATCCAGCCCGGTGACCACGGCACCACCTTCGGCGGGGGTCCCCTGGTGGCCGCCGTGGCCCTCAGGGTGGTGGGGACCCTCACGGACCCGGACTTCCTGGAGGGTGTCAAGGTCCGGGCCCGCCACCTCCGGGAGGCCCTGGAGCAGCTTGCGGCCCGTCACCCCGGGCACGTGGCCGAGGTCCGGGGCCGCGGACTCCTGTTGGGCATCGAGCTCCACGGAGAGGCCGCCCCCGTGGTGGCACGGGCGATGGATGCCGGGCTGCTCCTCGTTCCCGCGGGCACTTCGGTCATCCGGTTCCTCCCACCCCTGAACGTGGCCTTCCACGAACTGGACCGCGCAGTGGCGGTCCTGGGTGCGTGCCTGGTGGAGAACGGAAACGGGACGGGGACGGAGGCGTGAGCCCCATGGCACCGCCAGCTCTCGTTCGTGTCCCCATGCTCGCTCCGTTCCCCCGCACCATCCTGGTGACGGAGGGTGCGGTGCGGGAGGCCGGCGGTGTGGAGCGAGCCCTGCCCTCCGATGCCCCCGCCATCGCGGCGCTTGTGCGCCCCCATGCCCGGGCCGGCCTCATGCTCCCCCGGAGCGAGGCAGACATCCTCGAGCGGATCGACACCTTCCTGATCATCCGGGATGCCCGGGGCATCGTGGCATGTGGAGCCCTCCGCCCCCTCTCCGACGCTCTGGCGGAGGTCTCGACCCTGGCGGTCCGAAAGGGGGCCGGTGGCAGTGGGCTCGGTGGTCGGGTCCTCGATGCCCTCCTGGACCGGGCTCGCCTGGGGGAGGTCCCCGAGCTCTGTGTCCTCACCCGGACGCCCGGCTTCTTCCGGAACCGCGGGTTCCGCACCGTGCCCCGGTCTCGCTTCCCCGAGAAGGAGGCGGCAGACTGCAGGGACTGCCCCCTCCGGGATGCGTGTCCCGAGACGGCGATGGTCCTCCACCCCTGATCCCTGCACTCCCGACCCTCTCACCCACGGTCCTCCGGAATGCCCGAGACCCCATCTTCCGCCACACCTCCGGGGGCCTCCCCCGGCCACCACCCCTCCCCTGGCACCACCCCCTCCACTGATTCCGGGGGCCTCTGGGGTGGCCGCTTCCGGGAAGGGATGGCCCCCGACATGGTGCCCCTGAACCGGTCCCTTTCCGTGGACTACCGGCTCTGGCGCCACGACATACGGGGGAGCCGGGCCTGGACCCGAGCCCTGGGCCGAGCCGACGTACTGTCGGCGGAGGAGGTCCAGATACTGGTATCGGGGCTCGATGGGGTGGAGGAGCGGCTGGACGGAACCGACGTCCGGGACCATCCCGACGAGGACATCCACTCCCTGGTGGAGCGGCTGCTGGGCGAGGAGGTGGGACCGGTGGCCGGCAAGCTCCATACGGGACGGTCGCGGAACGACCAGGTGGCCACCGACATGCGGCTATGGGGGATGGAGGCCTGCCGGGGGGCGGATCACCTCCTCTCCCGGCACCTCGACTCCCTCATGGGGCTGGCCCGCAGCGGGACCGACCTCATGATGCCCGGCTACACCCACCTGCAGCAGGGACAGCCTGTGAGGGCAGGCCACTGGGTGCTCTCCCACGCCTGGCCCATCCTCCGGGACCGGGCGCGCTTCCGGTCCGTGGGGCGGAGTGCCGCAGTGCTCCCCCTGGGATCGGGGGCCCTGGCAGGGTGCCCCTTCCCGGTGGACAGGGAGTTCCTCCGGGAGGAACTCGGATTCGAAGCCATCTCGGAGAACTCCATGGATGGTACCAGCGACCGGGACTGGATGGTCGAGTACCTGGCGGCTGCCGCCCTCCTGGGGGTCCACCTCTCACGGCTGGGAGAGGACCTCCTCCTGTTCTCGTCCCGGGAATTCGGCACGGTCCGCCTCCCCGACGGGTATTCCACCGGTTCCTCCCTGATGCCCCAGAAGCGGAATCCCGACGTGGCCGAGCTGGTCCGGGGGAAGGCCGCTCGCCTCGTGGGCGGCCTTCAGGGGCTCCTGGTCCTCCTGAAGGGCCTCCCCACCGGGTACAATCGGGACCTTCAGGAGGACAAGACCTTCGTATTCGATGCGGCGGACACCCTGGCCCTGGTGCTCCCACCGCTGGCCGGTGCCCTGGAGGGGACCCGGTTCGTCCCGGAGGCCATCGAGAGGATCCGGAACCCCGAGCTCCTGGCCACCGACCTGGCCGACATCCTGGTGCGCGGAGGGATCCCCTTCCGCCAGGCCCACGACATCGTGGGTGCGGTGGTCCGGGAGGCGGAGGAGTCCGGGGTGTCCCTGGCCGATCTATCCGACGAAGCGTTCGGCCGACACCATCCGGTCCTGGCCGACGGGGCCGCACGGGCGGCCTTCGACTGGGAGGCCTCCGTGGAGGCCCCGGGCCTACCCCGCGGGGCCGGCCCCGCCCCGG
>REBX01000097.1 GCA_007692505.1 Gemmatimonadales bacterium
CTCCAGGACCCGATGGGCACCCGGCTCCGCGGCCCCCTCGGCCAGGGCTACCTCCACCTGCACCGAGGCCAGGCGGCGGAGCTCGGAGATGCGTTCGCCCCCCAGCGCCACCGAGCCCGCACCCTCCCTGCGGAGCACGGTGCGGGCCAGGGGCTCCGATCCCACCACCGCCACCGTGCCCTGGATCCGGGGGCCCTCGTGGTCCGAGGGGATGCAGGCGGCACAGCTGCCCGCCAGCGCTGCCGGCAGGCCGTCCTGGGCAGGCGCGTCGGGAGCGGACCGGCAGCCCGCTGCCAGCAGGAGGAGGGCGGGCACGAAGAGGAACACCCTTCGGGACGTGGCGCGCCGGGGAGCGATGCGTCGCGGGGAATCGGAGCACATGGTCATGGAACCTTCACCACCCAGAGCTGGAGGGAGGAGGGGGCCGGGCCACCGCCGGTCCCCCGGACCCGGAATACGGTCTCGGGACGCGAGCTCCCCGACACCAGTGTGTAGGAGGTGGAGGCCGATCCCACGGAGAGGTTCCTCACGCCGGACTGGAAGCTGGCGGTTGCGGGCTGGAGGGTGGCCGGATCCACCAGCCCCGTCTCCACACTGCGGAGGTTCCAGGAGGGGAACAAGAGCCGGGCGTCCATCCCGGGGCGCTCGTCGGCCCAGAGGGAGACGGCCCAGCCGGCCAGGAGGTCCCGGTAGTCCTCGCCCACGATCCCGGCCAGGTCCGTCATGGAGGCCCGGTCCGAATCGATCCAGTCCCGGTGGACACCCTCCCGACCACCGGCCCGTTCGGGCCCGTACTGGTCCGTGACCCAACGGATGAAGGACCAGCTCACGCCGTACGGGAGTCGGGGGTAGTCGCACGGCCCCGAGGTGTCGCGGCCCAACCATCCGCAGGCCTCCGGTGCGCCCTCCACCTGGGGCTCCTGGGGACCCTCGAAGCCGTACCAGAAGGCCAGGTCGACGAATCGGTTGAAGAACCACTCCGTGTCGGGGTCCTCGGGGTCGGTACCGAAGAAGGCCACCTCGGCGGGGAGGTTCTGGGCGGCGCCGAGCCCCAGCTCCTCCCACCCGACGATCTCCTCGCCCAGGACCGCCTGGCCCTCGGCGGCCCAGATCTCCATGGAGTTCGGCACGTCAGTGAATCTGCGGCCGGACTGGATCACGTGGGTGAGCTCGTGGGCGTTCAGGCTGTTCAGACCCTTTACCGCCTCGGATCGGCTCACCTGGCGCCCCACACTTCCCTGGGGGTCGGGCACCTGGTTGAAGAGGAACTCTCCCCCGTTGGAGGCCGGGCACTCGTCGGAGGTGAAGAAGTCCAGGGGATTCACGAAGCCCAGGGGACCCAGCCGGTTCACCTCCTGTGTGAAGACCAGGACCACGCGGCCGTTGTCGTCCAGGTCGGTGAAGGAGCCGAAGTGCTCCTCCAGACGGGGGCGGGTCGTGCTCTCCAGGAAGGCCGCCGCGTCCCGGAAATCCTCCTCGGTGTAGCCCCCCGAAGGGTTTTCCAGGTCCTCCAGGACGAAGAAATGGTCGGAGCGCACCCGAACCACGGCATGAATGTCCTCGAAGTCCGTGCAGTTGACCGTCAGGTTGTCATCGATCTCGGGGAAACGCACCGTCACGGTGTCTCCCTCCGAGGTGGACTCGGGGACCTCCGAACGGGCGGGCATGTCTGCCATGACGTCGGAGGTGGCGGGTCCGAGTCGGCCTCGAAGTGCCTCGGCCTCGGCATTCAATGCCTGGAGCATCCGGGTATGGATGGCGTGGGGGTCGTCTTTCGCGTACCCCGAGCCCCGGCGGGCCCCCGGGCCGATGGGCCTGAGCGGCCCGGCGTCGGAATGGACGTGTCCGTCGGCCCAGTTCGCTGCTTGCTTGCCCACCGGCCCTCCATGGGCCGCTCCCGTTCCGGCGGGGACCCCCACCTCGAGGCGAGCCGAGATGACCTCCTCGTCCACGAGGGAGGTGGACTGGACCCCCATGAGGTACGAGGACCCCGAGGAGGCGGCTGGGAGGCGGACACAGAGGGTGTCCTCGCCCCGCTCCACCACAAGCTCCCCGTGGGGGAGGTCGTCGGGCTCGGGGCCCTGGTAGGTGTGGGTGAAGGACGCGGTCTCGCCGGCCACCGTCACAGTCCCCTCCACCGGACCCGAAGGGAGGCAGATCCCCTCGGGGACCAGGACCTCCAGCTGGGAGGCACTGGCGGAGACCACCTCCAGGGGGAGTCCGTCCAGCCGCACCTCGTTGTCCTGCAGGGCCTCGCCGAAGTTCCGCCCCGTGAGGACCGCCGTCTCGCCGTCGGCGAAGGCCTCGGGATCCACCCCATCCACCTCGGGGGCCTCCTCCGAGAGGATCGTGAAGGAGAGCTGTGCACTCCGCTCCCCCACTTCAGCCCGAATGGTGGCCGGCCCCTGGGCCAGGGCCGTGGCAGTCCCGTCGCCCGAGACCTCCAGGGTCCCCGGGCTCCCCGAGCTCCACGTGACCTCCAGCTCGTCCGTGGTTTCCTGGCTCGAGAGGAAGACCTGCGCCGTGAAGGTCCGGGTCTGGCCCACCCGGAGCGGGCTCGTGTCTCCCTCGATCTCCACGGCCACCACGTCCTCGGGGGTGGGACCGGTGGGGCCGCTGTCGGAGCAGGCTGCCAGCCCCAGAAACAGGAGGAGGACCGGGACAAGGGCCCAGGAAGGGGGCGGGCCGAAAGGACGGGGGGACCCCGGTCCGGAAGCCGCGCCGGACGCAGAAGGGTAAGGGGAGGAAACCGACATGACGGGCGGGTTGAAGGGCCGGGGGTGCGCCCGTCACAGACCCGACAGCCACCGGAAGGATCCTCGCGCCCCCCCCCGGGGTTCGCCATCTTCCCCCGGGAGTTCGCCCTGTCCCGGTCCGACCTCCCCCACTGCCCGCCCGAACCCGGAGCCCCTTCGTGTCCGACCCCCACTTCGACGTCTCCCCCACCGAACGGGAGGCCATCCACTGGTTCTACCGGGCCCTGGGCCTACTTCTGGCCGGCGCCGGTGTACTCCTGGTTGCGCTGGACTTCTGGCTCCTGGGCCAGGGCACCCTGTTCCGCATCGCATGCGGGCTCCTGGTCCCCGCGGGAGGCCTCATGGTTCTGGCGGGCCGTGAACCCCGAAGCCCGGGATCCGACGGACCGTCCTAGCCGAATCCCCGGCGGGGCGGCCCACCGTCCTTCCCGCAACGCGCACCCCACCCCGACTTCACGCCATGGACCTCATCGGCATCTCGCGGACCCTGGCCTCACTCTCCCTCCTGAGCGCCGTCTTCGGCCTCCTCCTCCTGGCCCTCCTCGTCGCACCGGGAGGGCGCCGGCTCCTGGCCCGGGAGGTCCACGGCCAGCGCAGGCTCCTCCTCCTGGTGGCCTGGATCACCGCAACCGTCTCCACGGTGGGAAGCCTCTACCTCTCCGACGTGGTGGGCTTCGTTCCCTGCCTCCTCTGCTGGTACCAGCGCATCGCCATGTACCCCCTGGTCCTGGTCCTGGGGACCGGGGTGATCACCGCCGACCGCCGCACCTGGCGCTGGGGGCTCCCCCTGGCCATCTCGGGGCTCCTCATCGCTCTCTACCACATTTCCATCCAGTTCCGGCCGGCGCTGGACGTGGGGATGTGCGATGTGGGCGTGCCCTGCTCCGCCCGCTACCTCTCCGTCTTCGGCTGGGTCTCCATACCCGTCCTGGCCGCCGGTGGCTTCCTCCTCATCTCCGCCCTCCTCCTGGTGGCCCGCCTGGACCGGGAGGGCGAGGAGGCCCCGGTCCGCCCCCTGGAACCATCGGAACCCAGTCCGGGCTGAAGGGTCACCGTACACGCCTGTTCCCCAAAAAAATGCGGCCCGGAACGCACCCGACTCCCCCTCGCACGCGTTCCACTTCCAAAGGGCCCTTCATGGAATCGTCTCCAGTCAAGGGGATGCGTGCTGCTCCTGTGCCCACGCTCCCCGGGAACCAGGTGCCCCCCTCCAATGAACTCTGCCCAGCCCTGCTGTTCAGCCCATCTCCTTTCCAGCCCCTTCAACTCCTCCCTCCTCTCCGTCGTCCTGGCCCTGGCGGCCGCCACGGTCCTCCTCCTGGCCCCTGCCGAGCTCCGGGCCCACTTCGGGGATGACCCCTCCGGTTCCATAACCGGGACCGTCCTGGATGCCGAGACCGGCGAGCCCCTCCCCTCCGCCCGGGTCACCGTCCGACTCCCGTCCGAGCCCGACGAGATGGTGGCCAGCACCACGTCCCGTGATGGCGGCGTCTTCCGTGTGGACGACCTGGAGCCCGGCGAGTACCTGGTGGAGTTCGGCTACATCGGCTACCGGGAGAAGACCCTGGAGGAGGTCCGCGTGGAGCCCGACGAGGCGACAGACCTGGGCGAGCTCTCCCTGGCCGTGGAGGCCGTAGCCCTGGAAGCCCTGGAGGTGGATGCCCCGGAGCAGGACGTACGTGTGGAGGCGGACCGCACCGTGTACCGGGTGGACGGCATGCCCGCCGTGGGAGGCGGCTCGGCCCTGGATGCCATGGGCGCCGTGCCCGAGCTCGACGTGGAGTTCGACGGCTCTGTCTCCTTCGAGGGCCAGACCCCTCAGATCTACGTGAACGGACGACCGGCCCCGGTGGACGGGGAGTCGCTGGACGTCTTTCTGGAGCAGTTTCCGGCGGATCTCATCGAGTCCGTCGAGGTCATCCCGAACCCCTCTGCCCGCTTCGACGCCGAAGGTGCCGGAGGGATCGTGAACATCGTGCTGAGGCAGGACGTCGAGCTGGGCCTTACGGGCAGCGCGTTCCTGAACGCCGGGACCCGGGGCCAGGCCGGCGGGGGCAGCCGGGTGTCGTGGCAGCGGGGCGACCTGGTCCTGCAGGGCGGCTTCAACGTCCGCCACACGGACCGGACCACGGAGAATGCGGACCTGCGCCAGAACCTGGTGTCGGATCCCACCTTCTTCACGGACCAGGAGCGGGTGTCGAACCGGTCGGGGCTCACCGGAGGCGTGGACCTGGCCGCCGAATATGCCCTCTCCCGGCGGCTTGATGTCTGGTCCCGGGTGCGCGTCGACGACCTGGGTCGCTCCACCGACGGCACGAACCTCACGAACACCCTGGACGCCGACGAGTCCTTCATGGAGCAGGTGGCCCGGGTGTCGGACCAGGATCGGGACCGGGTGTCCGGCGATGCACGGCTGGGCATGGAGCTGGACCTGGCCGGCGAGGACGAGGCGGACCACGAGCTGGGGCTGGAGGTGCGCTGGGACGGCCGAAACGACGACCGCATCTCCAACGTGTATTCGTGGACCCGCGAAGACCCCCTGGACGTCATCGACTTCGACCCGGACCGGGACGGCTGGGACCAGTGGCGGGAGGACGACCGGCTGGAGCAGAGGAGTCGGGTCCGGGTGGACCTGGACTACGTGCGCCCCGTCTTCGGTGAGGTCATGATGGAGGCGGGACTCCAGACCCAGCTCCGGGACACGGACAACGAGCGGGAGCGGCGCATCTGGGGCCCGGACGGGCTGGAGGAGGCCACCCCTACCGGCTTCGACTACCGGCAGCGGTCCCATTCCGCCTACGTGACGGCGGCCCGCTCCCTGGGGAACGTGTCGCTGCAGCTGGGCCTCCGGGCCGAGATGGAGGACAATACCTTCACCCTCCCGGGCCAGGACGCGGTGGACACCCGCCAGACCTCGTTCTTCCCCACCCTGAACATGAACTGGCGGACCGATGGCGGAATGCAGTACCGCATTTCGTACTCACAGCGGGTGCGCCGCCCCTGGCCCGGTCGCCTGAACCCCCTGGACACCTCCAACGACCCCCTGACCCGCAGGGTGGGGAACCCCGAGCTGGAGCCCCAGACGACCCACTCCGTCCGGGCCGAGGCCCGGTGGAGCGGGGAGCTGGGCCAGCTCCGGTTCACCCCCTTCATGCGGTACACCACCGACGAGTGGGCCCGCATCCGGAACGTGGACGGTGCCGGGGTGGCCACCGAGACCTGGGAGAACCTGAACACGAGCCGGCAGCTCGGGGCGTCTCTCCAGTACCGGGTCCGGGACGTGGCCGGGATGAGCGGGTCCCTCCGGGTGAGTGGGCGGCAGGATGTCCGGGAGGACCTTCGTCTGGACGTGGACACCCAGCGCCGCTCCGTCCGGTGGTCCGTCCGGGGCGACGTGTCCCGTGACCTGACGGACCGGGTGTCGGCCCAGACCCGGGTCTCCTATTCGCCCTCCCGGGAGGTGGCCCAGGGATGGGTGTCCTCCAACGTGACGAGCCGGGTGGGGATCCGGGCCCGCATCCTGGACGGCCGGGGCCGCCTGAACGTCATGGTCCGCGACCCGCTGGGGATGTCGGACCAGAGCTTCGAGAGCCGGAACCCCACCCATGTGCAGATCGGGTCCAGCCGGGAGGGGCAGCGGAGCGCCACCGTGAGCCTGTCCTACCAGCTGGGCAGCCCCGGCCGGCGGCGCTGATCGGGAACCGCTGGGTTCGGGCCTCGCTGCCCTGCCGGCCCCCCCACCTCGTTCGATCCCCGTGGGCATCACCGGCCCCGCACCCCCCGGAAGGTGGAGGGAGCGGGGCCGGTTTCGGGCAAGCCTTCTAGTGCGATGTCGGCAGGAGGCCCTGGCGACATCGCACTAGTGGTGGTGGCCGCCCGGTGAGCCCTCACCCGAAGCCATGTCGGAGGATGCGGCCTCCTCGGCGGCTTCCAGGCCCTCCCGGCTGGCAGCCAGGGAGATGTCCAGCTCCCGGTCCGAGATGACCGGGTTGCCGGGGGCCACGTTGTCCAGGCGGCCCTCCTTCATCCAGGCCTCCAGGCGTTCCACCTCCTGGAAGAGGTGGTCGAAGGAGTCCACGATGAAGTACAGGGGCTGGTAGTGGTCGATCTCGAAGCCCTGGTTCACCACCCACTCCAGCTGGAAGGGGAAGCGCTGGGCATCGGGGGAGTCCACCGCAAAGGCGATCTCGCCCCGGGAGCTCAGGAGCCCGCTCCCATACACCCGGACGTCGTCGGCGGAGGCGCCGGGGGTGTGGTCCCGCATGAGCCCGAACTCGATGGTGAACCAGAAGAAGCGCGCCATGGCCCGCATGTTGGAGGCCAGGCGGCGGCGCACCTCGGCCTCGTCCTCGAGCCCCATCAGACGATCGGCGGCGAAGCGGGAGACCTGCCCGAAGCGCACCAGGGTCTCGGCGAAGGCCGGGTCCGTGTGCATGGGGACATGGCCCGCGATGTCGTGGAAGATGTCCGGCTCCGGCAGGTAGTCCGGGGTGGCCACGTCGCGGATGGTGATGGTGGTGGGAAATTCCCGGCGGCCCAGGCAGTCGAAGAACAGGTAGGCGGGCACAAATCCGCTCACGGGCTTGGCTATGAAGCCGGTGAGCGGGCGGAGGAACTCGTTGATGTCTTCCAGGTGGGGCACCCGGTCGCCGTTCAGGCGGAGGGCGTCGATGCCCTCCAGGAACTTGTGGTTCGCGTACTTCTGCCAGCGGTCGTGCATGCGGCGGTAGAGATTGCCCCAGCTCCGGTGGTTGTCGGCCGAGTAGAGCTCGTAGGGCTGACGGATGTAGAGCTCGCCCCGGGACACGGCCTCCTCGATGAAGGGGGCCTTCGTGGTGGTCAGGTCGTTCGCGGCGCCGGTGCTACTCGTTCCGTCGTTGCTCATGCCTTCGTTGCTCATGCCGTCGTTGCTCATGGTCGGGTGGGGTGGGGTTGGAGGGGGGCGGGGGGAGGGGGCATTTGCGGGGTTGCCGCTCGGCCT
>REBX01000236.1 GCA_007692505.1 Gemmatimonadales bacterium
GACGAGGCGGACATAGCGCACGTCTGCCGTGGCCGGGACCCGGAAGTCCTCCCGATTCTCCTGGTACCAGCTCTCGATCTCGGCATCGGTGACCTCCACATCGGACTCGGAGATCCGGTCCGTGGGGCGCAGGGACAGGAATCGGACGCTCACCTGTTCGTTCCGGTCCCGGAACTCCCGCCAGAGCTCTGACTCGGAGACGTGGATGCCGGCGGTGAGCTGGCGGACCAGCTTGTTCCGGGGGAGAGTCTCCCGGTAGTAGGCCTCGATGGTCTGCATGACCTGCGGGTCCACCTGGGCAACCTGTCGGAGCCAGTCATGGTAGGCCTGCAGGTTGAACTGACCGTCCTCGGTGCGGAACTGGGGGTCGTTCCGGAGCGCCGGGTGGGGGTCGTAGAGGGCCGCCTGGCGGATTTCGTCATCCGTGACGCGGATGCCCCGGTTCCGGAGCTCCTTCTCGATGAGGATCTGGTTCACCACCTGGTCCCAGGCCTGGTCGTCGATCTCCCGCTCCTGCTGGGAGGTGATGGCGCTTTCCTGGGTCTGCTGAACCTGTTCGTAGATGCTCTGGCGAACCGTGTTGAACTCCTGCACGCTCACCGACGTCGAGCCCACGCGGCCCATGTCGCCACCGGCCGTCTGCCCGCTCATGTCCATCCCCCACTCGAACACCATCAGCGCCACGAAGGCCGCTGCGGTCACGAGCATGATGATCTTCGTGTTCTGCCTCATCTGACGCATCATGGCGTCGGCCCTCCATCGTGCGGAACGGCGGGGACCGGGTCGCGGGGACCCGCTCACCCGGAAACTCGAGAATGCCAAACTTAACGGGGGATCTCGACCCCCTCAACCTGAACACCGCACGCCCGTGTGAGGATCCGCGTTGACACCCTTCTCCGGCGGGGCCTATCTTCACGCCTTCCACGGGATGGTCCCGCAGAATCCCCACCCAGGAGAACCATCGTGTCCGAGGCCCTGGAACAGGAAATCCGCTTGCTCCGCGCCCGGTTCTGGTCCGAGCGTGATCCCGACGGGCGTGCCTTCGCCCCTTTGGCCGACGCCTACCTGCGCAAGGGAGAGCCCCAGGAGGCCCTCGCACTGGTTGAGGACGGCCTGGACCGCCTCCCCGAATTCGCCACCGGACACCTGGTAGCGGCCCGGATCCACCTGGCCCTGGACGATCGTGACGCGGCACGGGAGGCACTCCTGCGCCTGGAGTCCCTTGACGAGGGGAATGCTTCGGCACTGCGACTCAAGGGGGAGATGGCCGAGGAGGAAGGGGATGTGCACTCCGCCATTCGCCATTTCCGTCGGGCCTTCCACCTGAATCCCGCCTGGGAGGACCTGGAGGGTCGGGTCGCTCGGCTGGAGCTCTCCGACGGGCAGGAAGAGGACGTTCCCGGAGAGATCGCTGCCGCGGGGGTCGGTGAGGCGCCCGAGAGCGAGTTCTTCTTCGACGCGTTCTCCCCGGAGCCGCCTCGGGATGACGGCTCCACAGAGGGGACGGGGGAGGAGCGCCGCCCCGAGGTGTCCGATGCCGTGGAGCCCGAGGACGACGTCCCGGGGGCCCTCCCGGAGCTCTCGCCGGGAGCCGCGGAGCCGTGGGCCCTCGACGACGAACTGCCCCGGGAGGACCGGGAGGAATGGGCCCCTCTGGAGACGGATCCCGACGAGGTGGAGGTGGAGCCCGGGGTTCAGGAGGCATCCCGGGATGACGAACCCGGCACCGCGTCCGGCCGAGACGAGCTGGAGTCCACGGTCAGGGACTTCGCCATGGAGTCCTGGGATGAGGAGGTCCCGGACGCATCCGGCCTGGAGTCCGATGGGGACGACGCCGAGCTTGACGGCAGCCTCCCGTCACTGCACGACGACCCCGAGCCCACCCCCCTGGAGCCTGCCGGGGACGACATCGCCCCCCGGGGCGAGGGGACGGCAACCCGGACCCTGGGCGAACTCTACGCACGTCAGGGAGAGACGGAGCGGGCCATCGAGGTGTTCGAGCAGCTCCTGGAACGGAGTCCCGGGGACGACGCCCTGGCCCTCCGCCTCGCCGAGCTCCGGGCCGCTTCCACGGAGGACTCGGCAGACGTGCTGGAAGAGGCGCCTTCCCCCGTTGTGGAGGGCCCTGCAGGGGAGGGGATCCCGGGGGACCAGTTCCAGGTCGAGGGGGACGGACTCCAGGTCGAGGACGAGGCGGGCGCCAGTGGCATCGACTCCGAGCTGGAACCGGATCCTGCACTTCTCGACCCCTTCGAGGCGGAGGACGATGACCAGGCCTCCCCGTCGCCCTTCACCTGGGACGAACCCCTGGAGGAGGCGGATGCCCCGAGGCCGGGGGCCGGGCTCGCCGCAGGGGAGGCTCCTCCTGCGCCCGACCAGGCCGGGGAGGAGGAGGTCGGTCCCACCGCCGGAGACTTCTTCCAGGACCTGCTGGCCTGGGAGCCTGGAGCCGTGCCGGTGGAATCGCTGGCTCCCGACGCTGGTCCGGAGGGGGGTCGCACCCCGGCATGGCTCACCCCCGTGCCGGTGGAGTCGCTGGCCCCCCGAAACGAGGAGTCCGTGGAGGACCCCGAGATGGAGTCCGCCGAGGACGTTTCGAGAGTCGCACCAGAGGTGGCATCGGAGGACCCGGGCGACGGGGAGGGCAACGGGGAGGCCGACGACCTGGATGACTTCCAGGCCTGGCTCCGGAGCCTCCGCTCGTGAGGATCGGAATTGTCCATGGCCCGAACCTCCGACTCCTGGGACGGAGGGAGCCGGAGGTCTATGGCTCCACATCCCTCTCGGAGGTCGACTTGGCGTTGGGGTCGTTGGCCGGGGAGCTGGGCGTGGAGCTGGAGGTCTTCCAGTCGAACCACGAGGGCGAGATCCTGGACTGGCTGGAAGCTCGGGCCGGGGGGCTGGACGGGGTGGTGATCAACCCGGCCGCTCTCACCCACGGGTCCATCGGACTTCGGGATGCCCTCCTGGGGCTCTCCCTGCCCTTCGTGGAGGTCCACATCTCCAACCCCCACGCCCGGGAGCCCTTCCGGAAGGAGTCGGTCCTGGCCGATGTGGCGTCCGGGGTGGTTTTTGGATTCGGCCCGGAGAGCTATCTTCTGGGTCTGCGCGGGCTGCACGCCCGCCTCTCGTCCTGAGTCCGTTCAACGCCTTCCCGGGGCACTTCAAATGGCATCCACCGCAGACTTCCGGAACGGGATGGTTCTGGAGATCGACGGCGTCCTCTGGTCCATCACGTACTTCCAGCACGTCAAGCCCGGAAAGGGCGGAGCGTTCGTCCGCACGAAGCTGAAAAACGTCCTCACCGGTCAGGTCGTGGAGAAGACCTTCCGGGCTGGCGAGAAGGTCACGGACGTCCGCCTCGAGCGGCGGCCCGTGAACTACAGCTACTCGGACGGCCAGCTCTACCACTTCATGGACAAGGAGACCTTCGAGATGATCCCCATCTCCGGGGACCTCATCGGCGAGGACCAGCTCAAGTACCTGAAGGAGAACATGGAGTGTCAGGGGCTTGTCCACGACGGAAAGGTCATCTCCGTGGAGCTGCCCCAGTTCGTGGAGCTGGAGGTCACGAACACGGACCCCGGGTTGAAGGGGGACACGGCCCAGGGGGGAACGAAGCCCGCAACCCTGGAGACGGGGGCCGTCATCCAGGTTCCCCTCTTCGTGGACGAGGGGGATGTCCTTCGAATCGACCGCCTTGAAGACAAGTATCTGGAGAGGGTCTGATGATGGATCTGGAGTTTGTCCGGGAGCTCATTCGCGCCATCGACGAGAGCAGCATCGACTCCATCGAGATCGAGCGGGGCGGCACGAGCATTCGTCTGAACAAGACACCGCCGTCCAGTGGCCATGTCCAGGCGGCGGTTGCCCCTGTGGCCTCGCCGAACCCTGCACCGGCCCCCCAGCCGGCGGCCCCCGTTCCTGGGACGCAGTCCGGCGAGTCCGGGTCCGTCGGGACGGGGACCGACGGCGAGGGGGCCACTGCCTCGAACCTGGTGGAGGTCACCTCCCCCATGGTGGGCACCTTCTATCGGTCCCCTTCTCCGGGCGCCGACCCCTTCACCGAGGTGGGGAAGAAGATCTCCGGTGGTCAGACCCTCTGCATCATCGAGGCCATGAAGCTCATGAACGAGCTGGAGAGCGAGCTGGAGGGGACCGTTCGGGACATCCTGGTGGAGGATGGCGAGCCGGTGGAGTACGGGCAGGTCCTCTTCCGAATCGAGCCGGCCTGATTCGGGCTCGCAGCATTCCCCGGACCCCCGGTGGTGCAGGTCTGCTCCCATGGTGGAGTGGGCAGGACCCTTCCGGGGGTCTGGTTGCTTTCGCACTTCAGACGAGGTCGAACCGGTGTTCAAGAAGGTTCTGATCGCGAACAGGGGCGAGATCGCCCTCCGCATCATCCGCGCCTGCCAGGAGCTGGACATTTCCACGGTGGCCGTCTTCTCCGAGGCCGACCGGGAGTCCCTCCACGTCCGTTTCGCCGACGAGGAGGTGTGCATCGGACCCGCCGCCTCCCGGGAGTCGTACCTCAACATCCCGCGGATCATCGCCGCCGCCGAGATCACCGGAGCGGAGGCGATCCACCCGGGTTATGGGTTCCTGGCAGAGAACGCGGAGTTCTCGGAGATCTGCCAGAAGTCGAACCTCACCTTCATCGGCCCCACCCCGCACCAGATCCGGGCCATGGGGGACAAGGCCACCGCCAGGGCCACCATGATGGAGGCCGGCGTGCCTACCGTCCCCGGCTCCGACGGACTCGTCTCCGACCCCGAGTCGGCTCGCGCGCTGGCCGACGAGATCGGGTTCCCCATCATGATCAAGGCCTCCGCAGGTGGGGGAGGGAAGGGGATGCGGATCGCCCCGGATCGGGAGAGCTTCGTTCGCCTGCTGGGGGCGGCCCGGAACGAGGCCGAGGCGGCCTTCGGTGACCCGTCCGTCTACCTGGAGAGGTGCATCACCCGGCCCCGCCACGTGGAATTCCAGGTCTTCGGGGACCAGTTCGGGAACGTGGTTCACCTGGGCGAGCGGGACTGCTCCGTCCAGCGCCGTCACCAGAAGCTGGTGGAGGAGGCCCCATCCCCGGCCCTCACCCCCGAGCTCCGGGAGTCCATGGGCCGGGATGCCATTCGGGCTGCTGCCGCCATCGACTACGTGGGTGCCGGCACGGTGGAGTTCCTCCTGGACGAGGATGGCTCCTACTACTTCATCGAGATGAACACCCGGATCCAGGTGGAGCACCCCGTCACCGAGGTGACCACCGGGTACGACCTGGTGAAGGAGCAGATCCGGGTGGCGGCAGGGGAGGCCCTCTCCTTCACCCAGGACGAGGTCGTCCTCCGGGGACACGCCATCGAGTTCCGGATCAACGCCGAGAACCCGGAGAGGGACTTTCGCCCCTCTCCCGGCCTGATCACCGCCTTCCACGCTCCAGGTGGCCCCGGCATCCGCCTGGACACCCACGTCTACCAGGGGTATCGGATCCCGCCCTTCTACGACTCCCTCCTGGGCAAGCTCATCGTGAGCGGCTCCAACCGGGAGGAGGCCCTGCAGCGGGCCAAGTGTGCCCTGGGCTCCTTCGTCATCGAGGGGGTGGACACCACGATCCCCTTCCTGGCCGAAATCGTCCGGGACCCGGTCTTCCGGTCCGGCGACGTGGACACGAGCTTCGTGGCCGAGTACTTCAAGCGCAGGGAGGTGGGGGCGTGACCCGATTCCGCCCCACCCCCCCGTTCCGGCCCGCTCCCCACGCACGGTCCCGCACCCCATGAGGATCGAGACTCACTTTTCCGCCACCGAGGCGGAAGACGGCGACATCTCGGGACGTACGGCCGTCGTCATCGACGTGATCCGGGCCACCTCGGTCATCGTGGAGGCGCTGGCCTCCGGAGCCCGGGCCATCTACCCGACCCTCACCACCGAGGACGCCATCCGGCTCGCCAATTCCCTGGGCCGGGAGGATACCCTCCTCTGCGGGGAGCGGAAGGGGCTCAAGGTGGAGGGGTTCGACCTGGGTAATTCGCCTCGGGAGTTCACCCCGGAGGCCGTGGCGGACCGGCGACTGGTCATGTCCACCACGAACGGGACCCGGGCCTTCCTGGCCGCCCACGGGGCAGACCGGGTCATCGCCCTGTCCTTCCTGAACCTGGCAGCCGTGGCCGATACCGTGGGCGACGCCGGTTCCCTGGCCCTGATCTGCGCCGGCAAGGAGGGGCGGTTCTCCCTGGACGACGCCCTCTGTGCCGGGCTGCTCATCCGGACCCTCACCCGCCGCATCGAGGACGGGACGCTGGAGACCACGCCGCCGGAGCTGAACGACCAGTCCACGGCGGCTCTGTCCCTGGCCCGTGCATTCTCCGCCGACGTGGGTACGCTGGAGCGGACTGCCGCCGGGCAGGCACTCCTGGAGGTGGGCCTCGGCGCCGACCTCCCGGTCTGCGTCCGCCACGACCGCCACGACCTGGTGCCCGAGATGCACGACCGGATGATCCGCATCCCGGCCCCCGGAAGGGCGACGGGCGCCTCCTGACCCGATCCAACCCGGAGGGCCCATGGTGAAGCCGGAGCAGAAGCGGGAGGTCCTCGGGATCGGTCTGCTGGCCCTGGCCGTGTTCCTGGCCCTGGCCCTGGTCCCGGTCCAGCTCCTGGGCGAGTCGGTTCGGGCCGTCTTCCCCTCGGGCAACATCATCGGGGTCGCCGGGGCCCGCTTCCAGCAGCTTGTCCTCCGCTTCCTGGGACTCGGCGCCGCGCTCCTGCCCCCGGCCGCTGCCTTTGGCGGTCTCATGGCGGCAGGGTGGATGGACCGGGAGCGGGCCCTCCGCCTCCTGGTCCTCTCGGGAGGACTCCTCCTTCTCCTTCCCCCCTTCCTCCACGTGGTCCCGGTGGGCCTCGGAGCCAGCGGCTGGCTGGGGCTGAACCTGGCCGATCCCCTGGTCTTCCTCCTGGGCCACGTGGGGGCCGGTCTCTTCCTGGGGGTCCTCTTCCTCCTCCTCACGGTGGTGACGCTGGAGTGGAATCCCCTCCGGACCCCGACGATCTGGGCCGGGCGGAGCCTGGCCACGGCCGGGCGCGGGCTGGCCGACTGGCTGGAAGACCGCCGGGACCAGGAGGAGCCGGACCCGGACGAGGAGCCGGAGGACGAGGAGGAGGACCCGGGCCGTCGACGGAGGCGTTTCCCCTTCGCCGGGCTCTTCGGCTGGGGAGGAGGAGGCGACTCGATTCCCGACCCGTCGACGGCGGATCCGTCCTCGGGTGACCTCGAGGGCGCCACCGCCACCCCTCCCGATCCCCAGGCCTCCCTCTCCCCGGGGGAGGACGCCGGCACCGGGTCCGCCCCGTCGGACGGCCCCGAGTCCGTGCCTGCTCCGCTTTCCGTCCCCCCCGCCGGTGCCCAGCAGCTGGACGCCCTCCTCCCGGACCCCCGGGACCCCAGGGAGCTGGAGGGAGATGAACTCCCGGGGCCCGAACTCCTCACCCCCGCCTCCGCCCGCGGACGGGCCGGGATGGAGCGGGAGCTGGACGAATTGGGCGAGGTCCTGGTGGAGAAGCTCCGCACCTTCAACGTGGAGAGCGAGATCGGCGGGCGCACCACCGGGCCCGTGGTCACCCAGTACGAGGTAATCCCGGCGCCGGGGGTGAAGGTGAACCGCATCGCCAACCTGGACGCGGACCTGGCCCTGGCCATGAAGGCCCGGACGATCCGCATCGTGGCCCCCATCCCCGGGAAGGG
>REBX01000246.1 GCA_007692505.1 Gemmatimonadales bacterium
GCCCCTCCGCCTGGAGGAGGACCGGCCGCTGGCCCCCCTCACAACCTTCCGGATCGGCGGACCCGCCGAGCTCCTGGTCCGGGCCGGGAGTGCCGAAGAGCTCGCCCTGGCAGTGGGTGTCGCTCGGGACATGGGCATCCCCCATCACCTCCTGGGCATGGGGGCCAATATCCTTGTGGGCGACGGAGGGGTTCCCGGACTGGTCATCCACTCGTCGGGGGGTCGGATCGCTGACCTGGACGATGGGCGCGTCCGGGCCGATGCCGGGATCCAGGTGTTCCCGGACCTCATCGTCCACTGCGTCGGTCGGGGCCTCGGGGGCCTTCATCACTTCGTGGGGATCCCCAGCTCCGTGGGGGGCGCCCTCTGGCAGAACCTGCACTTCCTCTCCCCGGCTCCAGACCGGGAACGCACCGTCTTCATCGAGGAGGTACTGGAGGGGGCCGACATCCTGACCCAGGAGGGCGATCGCCGGAGCGTGGACGTGGACTACTTCCGGTTCGGGTACGACGACTCCATCCTCCACCATCGGGACGACATCGTCCTCTCGGCCACGTTCCGGCTGAATCCCTCGCCGGAAGAAGAACTCCGGCAGGTGATGCGGGAGAACCTTCGCTGGCGGGACGACCGTCACCCGGACATGTGGCTCTACCCCAGTGCCGGCTCCATCTTCCAGAAGATCGAGGGCGTGGGTGCGGGACGCCTCATCGACGAGTGCGGGCTCAAGGGCCACGTGCACGGGGCAGCAGGAATCTTCCACCGCCACGCCAACATCATCGTGAACCTGGGCGGGGCCACCGCACAGGAGGTCCGTTGGCTCATCGACCTGGCCCGGGACACCGTCCTCCGGGAACTGGGCTGGGAACTCGTCCCAGAGATCGGGTTCGTGGGCCGATTCCTCTGAGGAACACACTCAGTTCCCTTCCCCGCTCCCCGAGAGGAGGGTGGACGCCAGCGCCCCATCGATCCGGTGGCCACCCCGGTGTGTCCGGATCCGGAAGGGGATTCCGGCCTCCTGGAGCACGGCCTCCTCCCGGGCCTCCGCGTCGAGGCTCCGGAGCTCGTCGGCCTCGCCCCGGACCAGGGCCAGCGGGCTGACCGGGCTTGCGAATCCGGCCAGCCCGGCCAGCCCGGTCCCCGGGAGGTCCCGGGGGAGGGCCGCCCCCCACATCGCCACTCGCACCGAGGGGTTTCCGTCCCCGCTGGCCACCAGCTCGGGAAGCACGCGGCTCCCGGCCAGCCAGCGTGCTGCCGTGTGGACCCCCTGGGAGAACCCCAGCACGCCGATGCCACCGGCAGGGGCGACTGCGGCTCCGGTTCCTGCCATGCCCCCTCGGGCCACCCGGCCCTCCAGAGTGGCCAGGAGTATGGTGTCCAGCGCCGCCACGTAGTCTTCGATCTCCCGGTCCCTGTCCTCCCGGGTCATCCAGCTCGCGCCCACGGGGTCTCCCCCCCGATAGGGCCCCGGCGACCCCTCCAGGTAGAAACGGGACGCCCCCTCCGGCGCAACCACCAGGGTCCCCGGCGGGACGTGCCCCCGAAACGGCCGGAGGAAGCGCCGGGCCAGCTGCCGATAACCGTGGAGGCAGATCCAGAGCTGCTCCCGCCCCTCCCTTCCGTCGCCGTCCAGTTCCTCCCCCCTGAGCAAGGCGACCCGGGCCGTCCGCCGGACTTCCACGTGGACCTCCAGGACCTCCCCGCTCCCGCCTCCTGCCAGGCGTGCCTCCCGATCCCGCCCCACGCCTCCCCCCTCCATGGGCTCAGCCTCCTCCCGGCGGGGCTCCGGGGAGGGTCCATTCATGGAGCCCGATCCATCCCGATGCCGTCCAGAGGAGGGCCGCCGCGTGGAGGAGGAGGAAGAAGACCAGAGCGGCCCTGGGCAGGGCAGCCGGCTCCACCCGGAGGTTCCGCACCAGGAGCCAGATGGGCAACAGGGTGAGCCACCCGTAGACGGGCATGAGGTATTCGGCCAGCTCGGGGAATGTGTCCACGATTCGGATGCGCTCCTGCATCCCGCCCAATCCGCGGACCACCACCCGGGTGAGGAGGGGGATGGCCAGGATGATCCAGGGGAATATGAAAAGGGCGTTCACGAAGAAGAGCCCACCGCGCCGGGTCTCGATCCAGGGGTCTTCCCGCTCGGCCATCGTTTCGTCCCGCTCGGCCATCGTTTCGTCCCGCTCGGCCATTGTTTCGCCCGGCTCCGTCATTCCTCTGCCCCCCCGCCATCTTCGGGCACCTCGCCACCCCCGGCCAGGGCCTGGCTCAGGAGGAGGTCCAGCCGATCCAGTCGCCGGGCCTCGTCGGTGGTCTCCAGGAGGGTCTGGAGCCACGCCGGATCCACCCGGACCCGGGCGGCCAGCTGGAAGGAGGTCTCCTGGGCAGGGTCGATACGGAGGGCCTCCCGGACCTCCACCGCCGCCTCCGCGTCCAGTCGGTCCAGGACGGCGGACAGTAGGTCCACCGACCGCTGGCGCCGATCCATGAGCTCCTCCACGTCCCGTGGGGGCTCGTCCTCCACCTCCTCCACCAGCCCCTCGAAGTAGGGGGTGTCCGACTCGATCCCGTCCTCGAGGCGGAATCGGACCTCCCCGCGGGCAATGAGGAGGGAGCGTCCGTCGGGGAGCGCCCGGAACTCCCCGATCTCGGCCACCGTCCCCACCCGGCCCGGCTCCATCTCGAAGGGGCCCAGCCGGTCCGGGTCGTGGTACACGAGCCCGAAGCGGCGGTCGAACTCCAGGCACCGGGCCACCATCTGCCGGTACCGGGGCTCGAAGATGTGGAGGGGCATGGCGGTCCCCGGGAGGAGGACCACAGGGAGGGGGAAGAGGGGGAGTCGTCGCATGACCTGCCCGACCCCGCCCGGCATCGGGAGTTCCCCGCCGGACCCCGTCACGGGGGCGGGGGGAGCGGGTCCGTCCCCATCCGCCCCGCCGTCTCCGGGTCCAGCCTCCGGCGCCCGGCGAAACCGTCCCCCAGCTCGTGCCAGCAGTTCACCTCCTCCTCTCCGCGCCGCCAGCTCAGGAGGACCCAGCGCCCGTCCAGGGTGGAGGGGAAGTCCACCAGCCCGTGCTCCAGCCCTCCGGGCGGAAAGCGCACCCCCAGGGGGAGGAGCTCCTCCTCCACCACGGCCTCGATGTTCCGGAGCGCCCCCCGGAGCCCGGCCCGCTCCTCCAGGAACTCGGCCCGGTCCGGGTTCGCCGGGTCCCGGATCCGGGCCCCCCAGAGCACGTCCAGGATCTGGATCTTCCCCATGTGGGTCTCCAGCCGGGCCCGGGGAGCGTCCAGCCGGGCCAGGACCGACTCCACCCTGGGGAGGAGGGCGTTCGCCTCCGCCACGGTGAACGCCCGCCCGAACTCCATCAGCGGCTCGGGGCGCCCCCGGCCCCGTGGAGGGGGTTCAGGAAGAGCTTGTACGTCCCCGTGGGCCAGGCCCGGAACTGGGGCCGGAACCCGATGAGCACTGCCCGGCCCTCTCCCGCAACGACCTCGACCACCGCCGGCCGCCCCGCCAGGTGTTCGTCGGCGCCCAGCTCCCATCCGCTCATGAGGAGGTTCCGGCTGGCGTAGCGCCCCACCACCGCCACCCGCTCCTCGTCCAGGACCTCCCAGGCTCGGGAGTTCTGGAAGAAGACGGCGGTCTCGTCGGGCATCCCCCACGCCACCGGGTGGCTCCAGTCGAAGGTGGCCCGCACCAGGGATCCGGGGACGAAGAAGTCCGCACGGTCCCACTCCGCCGCCGCATTGGCCACAGGGAGCTCCAGGGCGGAGATGGCGAAATCCCCGGCCGCGTCGAAGGTGACCAGGGTTCCCCCGGCCTCCACCCAGGCCCGGAGGTTCTGCGCCCCTTCCTCGCCGAGTCCGCCCGTGTAGGCCTCTGGCATGGTCCCGGGCCGGTGCCCGGCCAGGATGGAGCCGGCCCCCTGGTCCGTCATCACGATGACGTCCACGTGGTCCAGCTCCCCGTCCGTGAAGTGCCGGTTCCGGAGGGTGTCGGGCCGGAAGCCGTGCTCGTGGAGGATGTACCGGGTCCAGCCCTCGTCCATGTTCCCCGTCCAGGGCATGTAGAGGCCGATCCGGGGCGCCTCCATGGGCTGGAGCTCCACGTCGGGGGCCCGGTCCAGGCGCATCCGGTCCAGCCCGAGCCGCTCTGCCTCCTCGTGGAGGGCCGACGCCGCCTGGCCGTCTCCCCGGATCACGAAGGCCCCTTCGGCGAACTCTCCGCCTCCGGCGCCGATCCGCCCCGCCGCCCGGTCCACTCCCACCCCCGCGTCCAGGAGGGCGTTCACCGCCGTGCGGCTCGCATTCCGCTCCCCGGAGATGGCCCACCCCCAGGCATCGCCATCGGCCTCCTCGCCCCCGAAGACCCGGGACTCGGGCACCCCGGCCCGCTCCACCGGCTCCAGCTCCACCTGGAAGGGCTCGTCGATGCGCACCGTGTTCACCGCCATCTGCATGGGCAGCGTCCACCCGGCCAGCCCCCCGTAGGGCGGCTCCGGCGGCCCGCCGGGATAGAGCTCCCGCCGGGGGTGCTCCTGGGGCTCCATGAGGTCCCGGAGGTGGGCCCGGAAGGCCTGCCCCGCCGGCGCCACCCAGGTCCCGGCCGGCCACGTCTCGCCCCCGGCCCGGAACGACGCCAGGGCCTCGTGCACCTCCACCCCGCCCCGTCGGAGCACGTTCACCAGCTCCACTGCCTCGCCCCGATCCAGCTGGTCGTTCCGGGGGATCAGGAAGGCAAAGGGCCCTCCTTCCTCACCGGCCCGGATCTGCCGCTGCCCCATCTGCCACTTCCCCATGAGCCAGTCCTCGCGGAGCCGGGAACCAATGTCCAGCGCACCCATGGAGGCGACGAAGTGGTATTCCACCGCGTCCGCGAGGCGCGCCCAGCCGCCCTCCCACGGATTGGAGTAGTGGATGGAGGGCTCCGTCATGGAGAGCTCACGACTCCCGGCCCGGATGGACTCGGGGATCTCCTCCGGGTCGTGGTACCGGGGCGACGCGTACCGGTGCGCCACCTCCGAGAGGAGCCCCACCTGGTTGTGGAAGTAGGGCGCCGTCCGCATCCCCCCGTTCCACCACATGGTGAAGGTGATCCCCGTGACCACCCCGGGCCGCCCCTCCTCCTCGAAGCGCTTGCCCATGTGCTCGCCCACCAGGTTCACCCCCCGCACCACCTGGGGGTCGATGTGGGGGTTCAGGGGGTCGGCGAAGGGGGGAATGAAGATCCGGGTGGGAAAGGGCGAGTGCTGGTGGTGGTTGAAGACGATCTGCGGGTACCACCGCTCGTAGAGCTGGTGGGCGATGTGGCGGGTCTCCTCCTGCCGGATCATGAACCAGTCCCGGTTCAGGTCGTGGCCCACGTACTCGTGCCAGACCTCCGGGGTGTTCGTGAACTCGAACGGCGTGCGGGCCACGTCCCGGTACCAGTCCACCATGATGCGGTGGCCGTCGGGGTTGATCATGGGCATGAGGAGCATCACCACGTCGTCCCGGATCCGCCGGACCTCCTCCGACTCGGAGGTGGCCATGTGGTGGGCCAGGAGGGGGCCGTGCTGGGGCGTCGCCACCTCGGCGGAGTGGATCCCGGCATCGATCCACACGATGGCCCTCCCCTCCCGGGCCAGCTCCCGGGCCTCCTCCTCCGAGAGGTCGCGTGCCCGGGCCATGCGCTCCGCGATCTCCTGCCACCGATCCAGCTGCGCCAGGTTCTCCTCCGAAGAGATGTAGAGGAGGTAGAGGGGCTCGCCGCGCACCGACTGCCCGATCTCCTCCATCTCCACCCGGGGGCTCGCGTCTGCCAGCACCCGGTAGTAGTCGTAGAGCTGGTCCAGGTCCGCCAGCATGTAGTCCGAGCCCAGCTCGAAGCCGATGACGTCCGCCGGAGGGGGAACCGTCGAGGGCTCCGCATCGGGCGCCTGGGGGCCCACAAGGGCCGGCGTCCCGGGATTGGGCGGCCGGTCCTGCAGGGCAGCCAGGCCCTGGGCGGGCAGGAGCAGGAGGAGGCCCGCAAGGAGGAGCACCGGGACGAGCGCGGCGGTGAGGCCTCGACCCGGGGGGAGGGCAGGAGCAGGGACGTCGGCGGAGGAGCGGGTCATGGCGGGACTGGTGCTGGAGGAAGGCCTGGGCCCGGGAGGCCATCGGGTTCGGACGGCCACCATAGGCCCGGCCGGAGGCGGCGTCAAACTCCGGGACGGGCCGCCTTCGGCCCGTTGCGGCCCTCCCTGCCCGGAGGAACTCGACGGGGGCCGGGACCCGGGGGCGACGAGAACACGTCCGCGACCACGGGTGTACGTTTCGGGCCGTGTCCTCCACTCCTTGTCCACTCCCGCGACCCCGCGCCCATGAATCGACTTCGCGTCGCCTCGCTCCAGTACTACATCCGTCCCGTTCGTACCTTCGAGGCCTTCCAGGACCAGGTGGAGGCCCTGGTGGAAACGGCTGCCGACTACCGGTCCCAGCTCCTGGTCTTCCCGGAGTACTTCACCACCCAGCTCCTGACCCTGGGCGACACCCGTCGTCCCATCGATGCCCAGATCCGGGACCTGGCAGCGCAGCGGCCCCGCTTCGTGGAACTCATGACGCGTCTGGCCCGCACCCACGGGATCCACATCGCGGCAGGGACGATCCCCGAGGTGGACCCCGACACCGGCAAGATCCACAACGATGCGTATTTCATTTCCCCGGCAGGGAAGATCGGCATCCAGGGCAAGCTGCACATGACCCGGTTCGAGCGGGAGGAGTGGAACGTGTCCGCCCGGGAGGTCCTGAAGGTTTTCGATACGAGCCTGGGCCGCTTTGCAATCGCCATCTGCTACGACGTCCAGTTCCCGGAGATCATTCGGGCAGCGGCCCGGGCAGGGGTGGACGTCCTCGTCGTGCCCTCGTGCACCGATGACCGGCGGGGGTACCTGCGGGTGCGCTACTGTGCGCAGGCACGGGCCATAGAGAACCAGATGTACGTGGTGCACTCCACCACCGTGGGCTCGCTTCCCGCCGTCCCCGCCGTGTCCCTGAACTACGGCCAGGCCGCCATCTACACCCCCTCCGACTTCGCGTTTGCCAGAGACGGGATCCTGGCCCAGGGGGAGCCGAACCAGGAGAGCATGGTCATCGGGGACCTGGACATGGAGATCATCGGGCAGGCCCGCCGGCGGGGCACCGTCCTCCCCCTTTCGGACTCGGAGCGATCCCTGGAGATCGCAGGGAGCCTCACCAGGGAGGTCCTCTGAAGCCTCCCGCCCCCTCGACCCCGGATCCGGGGTCTCCGGATGCAGGCCCTGCGGGCACAGACCCTGCGGACCCCGAACCCGCGCCTGGGGGGCCGGCGCCTCCCCGCGCCCGAGTCCGCTCCGCCCGGGCTCCCGACGTGCCGGCCCTGGTTGCCCTGTCCCGGCAGATCTGGGGCACGCTCGAGGGATGGACGGCGTCGGAACTCCTCCACCACCAGGAGGTGTTCCCCCAGGGCCAGTTCGTGGCCACCCTCCCCGACGGACGAGGAGGCGAGCAGGTGGTGGGGATGGCCGTCTCCCTCCTGGTGGAGGAAGGCCTCTGGCCACCCGATTCGCCCTGGCGAGAGATCACGGGGCACGGACGCCTCTCCACACACGACCCCTCGGGCAACCTCCTCTACGCCGCCGGCGTGGCGGTGGACCCGGCCATCCAGGGCCGGGGAATCGGGTCCGCCATCTACCGGGGCCGGGAGGCGCTGGTGCGGGAGATGGGCCTCA
>REBX01000247.1 GCA_007692505.1 Gemmatimonadales bacterium
TGAGGACGTCGTGGGTGGAGGCCACGAAGAGGTGCTCCACCCAGTCCTCCTCCTTGGTGGCCATCCCCCGGAGCCCCCTGCCGCCCCGCCGCTGCGCCCGGTACGTGTCCACCGGGATCCGCTTCACGTAGCCGCTGTGGCTCACGGTGAGGACCATCTCCTCGTCGGCGATGAGGTCCTCCATGGAGAGGTCGGAATGCTCCCCGATGATGGAAGTTCGGCGCTCGTCCCCGTACTTCTTCGCGATCTCGTCCAGCTCGTCGCGGATGACCCCCATCCGGACCTCGCGGCTCTCCAGGATCCGCTCCAGCTCGGCGATGAGCTCCCGGATCTCGGCGAGCTCGGCCTCCAGCTTCTCCATCTCCAGCCCGGTGAGGCGGGCCAGGCGCATGTTCAGGATCGCCTCGGCCTGCTTCTCGGAGAGCTCGAAGTTCTCCTGCAGCCGGGCCGACGCCGTGGCCGTGTCCTGGGAGCCCCGGATGATCCGGATCACCTCGTCGATGTTGTCGACGGCGATCTTCAGCCCCTCCAGGATGTGCTCCCGGGCCTTCGCCTTCCGGTGGTCGAACTCCGTCCGCTTCACCACCACCTCGTGGCGGTGGTCCAGGAAGTGCCCCAGCATCTCCCGGAGGGACATGACCCTGGGCACCCCGTCCACCAGCGCCAGGAGGATCGTCCCGAAGGTGGACTGCATCTGGGTGTGCTTGTAGAGCTGGTTCAGCACGATGTGCGAGACCGAGTCCCGCTTGAGCTCCACCACGATGCGCATCCCGTCCCGGTCCGACTCGTCCCGGAGGACCGAGATGTCCGTCACCTTCTTGTCGCGCACCAGCCCGGCAATCTGCTCGATGAGCCGGGTCTTGTTCACCATGAAGGGGATCTCCCGGATCACGATGCGCTCGCGCCCCGTCTCCATCTCCTCCACCTCGGCCTTCGCCCGCATGACGATGCGGCCCCGCCCGGTGCGGTAGGCATCGCGGATCCCGTCCTTCCCGCAGATGTGCCCGCCCGTGGGGAAGTCGGGCCCGATGACCAGGCTCTCCAGCTCCTCCTGGGAGAGGTCCGGGTCCTCGATGAGGGCCTTCAGCGCCGCCACGATCTCCCGGAGGTTGTGGGGCGGGATGTTCGTCGCCATCCCCACCGCGATCCCCGAGGACCCGTTCACCAGGAGGTTGGGGAGCTTCGAGGGCAGGACCGTGGGCTCCTGGATCCGGCCGTCGAAGTTGTCCTGGAACCGCACCGTCTCCTTCTCGATGTCGGACAGCATCTCCATGGCCGCCGACGTGGTCCGGGCCTCCGTGTACCGGTAGGCCGCCGCCGAGTCGCCGTCGATGGACCCGAAGTTCCCCTGCCCGTCCACCAGCGGGTAGCGCAGGGAGAAGTCCTGGACCATCCGGACCATGGAGTCGTAGACCGCCGAGTCGCCGTGGGGATGGTATTTACCCAGCACCTCACCCACCACGGTGGCGCTCTTCTTGTAGGCCCGTCCCGGGGAGAGCCCCAGGTCGTTCATGGCGTACAGGATCCGCCGGTGCACGGGCTTGAGTCCGTCCCTCACGTCGGGGAGGGCTCGCTGGACGATCACGCTCATCGAATAGTCGATGAACGAATCGCGCATCTCGTCTTCCAGCAGGCGGGACAGAACCTTCTGTCCGTTCGTGTTCTCGGCGTCCATGAAACATCCCGGTCCTGGGGTACCCTGGGTCGGTCCGCAATCCTTGAAAATTAACGAATCCCGGCCCATCGGACTACCCGGAACGCCGCCCCTCGACTTCCGCTTCCCGCCAGGCGAAACGAGCTTGGATCGTGAACACCGTCGACCGCTCCCCCCGCACCATCTTCCTCTTCTGGCTGCCCCTGGTCCTGCAGTGGATCATGATGGCCATGGAAGGGCCGTTCCTGGCCGCCGTCATCGCCCGCCTGGCCGACCCCACCTTCAACCTGGCGGCGTACGGGGTGGCCTTCGCCTTCGCCATCCTGGTGGAGAGCCCGGTCATCATGCTCATGAGCGCCTCCATCGCCCTGGTGGAGGACCGGGCCAGCTACCTGAAGCTCCGCGCCTTCGCCTGGCTCCTGAACGGCCTCTCCACCGCCCTGCTCCTCCTGGTCCTCATCCCCCCGGTCTTCGACCTGGTCCTCCGCGCCGGGCTGGGGCTCCCCCCGGAGGTGGCCGACCTGGTCTACGGCTCCCTCTGGATCCTCCTCCCCTGGCCCGCCGCCATCGGGTACCGCCGCTTCGTCCACGGCATCCTCATCCGCGCCGGCCGCACCCGACTGGTGGCCTGGGGCACCGCGATCCGCCTGGGGGTCATGGCCCTCACAGGAGCCGGCCTGGCCCTCTTCTCGGAGCTCCCGGGGGCCTGGATCGGGGCCGCTGCCCTGTCTGCCGGCGTGGTCGTGGAGGCCCTGGTGGCGTGGGGATTCTCCCTCCGAACCATCGGGGAGCTCGAGGAGGAGGTCGCCCCGGCCCCGGAGGCGCCCGGCGAGCCCTCTCCCACCTCCCCTGCCGCCGTTCGAGCCGGGGGGAGGACGGCTGCACCCGGGACGGGACCGGCTCGTGCGCTGGCCCGAATCCGGGCAGCGGTGCATCGGCGCCCGGCAGGCAGCCCGCCCGCGGGCCGGGGAGAGGACGCGGCAGGGAGCCCGCCCGGAAGCGCGCCGGGGGGCCCGCCCACCGGGGCCCTCGCCGGGGCCCTGCCCACCCTCTCGTTCCCCCACATCGCCCGATTCTACTATCCCCTCGCCCTCACCTCCCTCATCGGGCTCACCACCCAGCCCATCCTGACCTTCTTCATGGGGCGGGCTCCGGCGCCGGTGGAGTCGCTGGCCGTCTTCCCGGTGGTCATGGCGCTCTACTTCCTCTTCGCGTCCTTCGGCCTGTCGTTCCAGGAGGCGGCCATCGCGCTGGTGGGGAAGCGGGGCGAGCACCGAAAGCCCCTGGCCCGGTTCGGGGTGTGGCTGGGGCTGGCGGCCTCCGGGGGGCTGGCGGTCATCGCCTTCACCCCGGCAGCGGTGGTGTGGTTCGAGGGGATCTCGGGGCTGGATCCCGAGCTGGCACGGCTGGCCTACACCCCGGCCCGCATCGTGGCGCTGGGGCCCGCCCTCATCGTGCTGACGGGATTCCAGCGGGCGCTCCTGGTGCAGGCCCGGCGAACCCGGCCCATCACGGTAGCCACGGCGCTGGAGGTAACGGTCATCGCCATCGTCTTCCCGGCGCTGGGATGGGGGCTGGGCTGGTTGGGGGTGACGGCGGCCATGACCGCCCTGGTGGTGGGGCGGGCCGTGGGGGCGTCCTTCCTGGTCTGGCGGGTGCGGGGGCTGGAGTGGTGAGGGGCGGGGCCGGGAGCCGGGCCGCACGATCCCGGAACCAGTGACGCGGAACCCCCGGGCCAAGGATGCGGTCCGGGCCGGCCCCTCAGGTGGAGCAGTCGGAGCAGTGCTCGACCTCGGGCATGACCATGAGGCGGCCGGGGTGGAGGGCCGAGCCACACGAGGTGCAGCGCCCGTAGCTCCCTTCTTCAATGCGCCGGAGCGCCGCCTGGATGGCGGCGTGGCGAGCCCGTTCCCGCTCCTGCAGGTTCTGGCTCATTTGCTGGTTCTGGAGGGAGTCCATGCGGGACAGCCGCCCCACCGCCTGCTGGTCCAGCTCCACGGGGCGTACCGCCTCCTCCGTCACCGACATGCTCTTCTCCAGCTTCGCCAGCTGGGCCTCCAGGTCCGCGCGGATGTCCCGGAGGAGGTCCGGGGTCAGGGCGGGGTTCGAGCCGGGAGGCGGGTCAGTGGGTGGGTCGGGGGGCCGGTCGGCGGCCGAGCCGGGAGGCGGGTCGGGTTCGGGCGAGGAGGTCATGGGAAACGATGGCGAGTCCGGGTTCGGGTCGCAAACTCGCGGCCACCCGTGATCGTGGGTCGCCGCCACCCGTGATCGTGGGCGAACCCCCCGTGTGTGTGGTTTTTGCCCATTATTGAGCAAAACCCTGCACGCGCCGGCTACGACCTGACTCATTGCAGGATATTGCCCATTATTGAACGAAACCCTGCACGCGCGATGGGCGGCCCGGGATTTTCCGAACCCCTGGTTCGCCCCCCGGGCTCCGGGCCGCTCCAGGGGCTCCGGCCCGCCCCTCGGGGCCAACCCCGCCCTTTCTCGCCATCCCCCGGGCCCCAATGAAAGGATGGCGGGCGGCAGAGCCGCCCACCGCTTATTAGTTTTTTATATGGGGACCCGGGACGGCGTCGGTGACTATGAGTTTTTTGTATATTCTTCGTCCAGCCACGGCCTTCCGGCGGCCCGACAGAGGGCTGAGTACCCCTTCGAACCCGGCGGCTGGCCCAGGGGCGGGCCGGGGCCCAGCACCGCCTTCCAGCCAACCCGCGATCCCCGCACCCCGCACCCCGCACCCCGCAACCCCGCCGTCTCCCCTACCCCACCTGCGCCCCTTCCCGCACCTGCGCCTCCTCCAGCGCCCGGGCCAGGAAGGGGGCCGTGATGGAGTCAGGCGACCCGGCCACCTCCTCGGGGGTCCCCTCCGCCACGATGCGGCCGCCTCCCAGCCCCGCCTCGGGACCCATGTCCACGATCCAGTCCGCGCACTTCACCACGTCCAGGTTGTGCTCGATGACCAGGACGGAGTGGCCGGCATCCACGAGTCGGTCCAGGACCTCCACCAGCCGGCGCACGTCCTCCCCGGAGAGGCCGGTGGTGGGCTCGTCCAGGAGGTAGAGGCGTCCCCGGGCCGCCGGCCGCCCTCCCCGGGAGGCGGACACCCCGGCGCCGCCCCGGACCCCGGCCAGCTCCCGGGCGATCTTGAGGCGCTGCGCCTCTCCGCCGGACAGGGTCGTGGCCGCCTGGCCCAGCCGGAGGTACCCGAGACCCACCTGCTGCAGGTGCCAGAGGGACCGTCCCAGCCGGTCCTCCCGGACGAAGAACCGGATCGCCTCGTCCACGGTGAGCTCCAGGATGTCGGCAATGGTCTTCCCCCGGACCTTCACGTCCAGGACCTCGGGGCGGAAGCGCCGCCCCCGGCACACGTCGCACGGCACGTACACGTCGGCCATGAAGACCATCTCCACCTCCACGTGCCCGGCGCCCTTGCAGGCCTCGCACCTCCCGCCCTTCACGTTGAAGGAGAAGTGGCCGGCCCGGTATCCCCGCTCCCGGCTGAGGGGCTGCTCGGCGTAGATCCGCCGCACCTCGTCCCACGCCTTGATGTAGGTCACCGGGTTGGAGCGGGGCGTCCGGCCGATGGGCGACTGGTCCACCAGGACCACCGCCTCCAGCTGCTCGGCGCCCTCCAGCCCGTCATAGGCCCCCACGGCCTCCCCCAGGTGCTCCTTCGCCGAGGTCTCGCCCCCGTCCAGGGCCCGCTCCAGGGCCCGATAGAGGACGTCGTGGACCAGGGTGGACTTCCCCGAGCCCGACACGCCGGTCACCACGGTGAGGGTGCCCAGGGGGATCCTCAGGTCCACCCGGTCCACGTTGTGGAGGCGCGCCCCCAGGAGCTCCAGCCATCCGCGGGCGGGCCGGGGCCGGCGCCCCGCCAGCTGCACGCCTCCCCGCCCGGAGAGGTAGCGCCCCGTGGCCGTGTCCGCCTCCGGCAGTCCGTCCGGATGGCCCTGGAAGACCACCTGCCCCCCCTGCTCCCCGGAGGCCGGCCCCAGCTCCACCACGTGGTCCGCCCGCCGGATGGCCTCCTCGTCGTGCTCCACCACCACAACCGTGTTCCCCTGGTCCCGCAGCCGATCCAGGAGCCCGAGGAGCGCACCCGTGTCCCGGGGATGCAGCCCGATGGAGGGCTCGTCCAGCACGTAGAGGGTGTCCACCAGCCGCGAGCCCAGCGAGTTCGCCAGGTTGATCCGCTGGGCCTCCCCCCCGGAGAGGCACCGGGTCTGCCGGTTGAGGGTCAGGTAGCCGAGCCCCACCTCCACCAGGAAGTGCACCCGGGCCCCCAGCTCCCGGAGGACCGACTCCGCCACCTCGGCCTCCTGGCCCTCCAGCCGAAGCCCGTCCACCCACGCCTCCACTGCCTCCAGGGGCTCGGAGGAAACCTGGTGGATCGTCCGGTCCCCCACCCGCACCGCCAGCGCCTCGGGACGCACCCGGGCGCCCCCGCACTCCGGGCACGTTCGGGGCGTCTGGTACTTCCGGAGGAAGACCCGGATGTACTGCTTGTAGCGCTTCTTCTCCTTCGACTTCAGGAAGGGGATGACCCCCCGGAACTTCCGGTCCGTGAGCCGCCCCTTCCCGGCCTTCGCGCCCTGGATCACCGCCGTCCGGAAATCCTCCGGCAGCTCCTCCCACGGAGCCCGCGCCGACACCTCCATCCGCTCCGCGTAGGCCAGGAGCTTCGCCCGCTCCTTCTTGTACCGGGGCTTCTCCCACACGTCCACCGCCCCCTCGTCCAGCGACTTCTCGGGGTTGGGCACGATGAGGCCCTCGTCGTACTCCAGCACGGCGCCGAACCCCGTGCAGCGGGGGCACGACCCCCGGGGCGAGTTGAAGGAAAAGAGCTGGGGCGAGGGCTCCGGGAGCTCCACTTCGGGGTGGTCCGGGCACCGGAACCGGTCCGTGAAGGAGAGGCGCTGGGGGATGGCGTCGTCGGCGCCGCCTGCGTCCGGCAGGATCACCCGGACTTCGCCCTCTCCCTCCCGGAAGGCCGTTCCCATGGAATCGGCCAGGCGATCCCGGGCCCCCGGGTCCACCTTGAGGCGGTCCACCACCACCAGGAGCTCCTCCACCTCTCCCAGGTCGGTCCCCAGGACCTCCGGGTCACCGGCATCGGGGACCCCCAGGTCCAGGGTCTCCCCGTCGGCCAGGAGGCGGACGAACCCCAGCGTCACCAGGTTCTCCACCAGGACCTCGTGGTTCGTCCGGGCGCTCCGGGGCAGGGGGAAGGCCACCATGAAGCGGGTCCCCTCGGGGAGTTCCAGGACCCGGTCCGTGGCCGAGGTAGGGGAATCGGGCTGGATGTGCCGGTCGCAGGTGGGGCAGTGGGTCCGGCCGGCCCGGGCAAAGAGGAGGCGGAGGTAGTCGTGAACCTCGGTGGCCGTGCCCACGGTGGAGCGGCTCGTCCGGGTGGGGTTCGACTGCTCGATGGCCACCGCCGGCGAGATCCCGTCCACCCGGTCCACGTCGGGCTTCTGCATCCGCTCCAGGAACTGCTTGGCGTAGCTGGAGAGGGACTCCACGTAGCGGCGCTGGCCCTCCGCGAAGAGGGTGTCCAGCGCCAGCGACGACTTCCCCGAACCCGAGGGCCCCGTCACCACGGTGACGGACTCCCGGGGGAGGTCCACGTCGATGTCCTTCAGGTTGTGCTGCCGGGCCCCGCGGATGCGGATGTGGGTGTCCATTGGGCCGTGGGCTGGAGACGAGGGGTCAGGTACGTGAGGGCTTCAGGTGCGAGCCCGGGTGAGATCTGCAGGTGCGGGCCCGCTTCCGGCGCAACCGGGGCGCACGCCGGCCACTGGCCGGACGGCACTCTGCCCCGGCTCCGGGACGGAGGACCAACCCGTGAAGAACGCCGCCCCGGCCCCGGAGTTCCCCCGGGAGTTTGCCCGGGGGTCGTCCGGGGGTCGCCCGGGGGGGTGCCCGGACACGGGCCCGGGCCGGCGTCCTCCGCCGGTGGCCGCCGGAGGCATCGCGGCACCATCCCCGAGACATTGCAGGGGACGGGCACCCGTCCCGGCGGGGTTGTGGGGCCGGCAGGCGCCGTGCA
>REBX01000249.1 GCA_007692505.1 Gemmatimonadales bacterium
CGGGCCAGCCCCAACGCCGCCTCGACCCTCACCGACGAGCCAGACTGCCAGGCGTTCAGGTAAATCCCCCGCATGGCCTCGGGCCGCTCCACGTGGGGGACTGGATCGGGAGGCATCGGGGTCACCGCAGGCGCCGGATGCGGGGCCCACGCCCGCTCCGGCCCACCTGGGCCATCGGTACTTCGGAGCTCGCCGGCGACCCCGACAGCCCCCGCCGCAAGAACCGCCAGCCCGACCACCCCGGCCAGGAGGAGCCCCAACGCCACGCCCCGGGGACAGAGGCCCGCCAGAGGGAGGTGCATCAATACGCCTCCAGGGACGGATCCACCTCGTCCCGCCATCCCAGCACCCCACCCTTCAGGTTCCAGACCTGCTCGAACCCCCGGGCTGCCAGCTGCTTCGCGGCCCACATGCTCCGGGCCCCGGACCGGCAGTAGAGGACCACGGCGTCGTCCGGGTCCAGCTCCTGGATGCGGGCCTCGAACTCGCCCACGGGGATCCGGTGCTGCCCCGACTCGGGGAGGTCGGCGATCTCCCGCTCGTGGGGCTCGCGGACGTCTACCAGTACGAGGGGCTGCTCCTGCTCCAGCCGGTCCCGGAGTTCGGTGGGGGTCATCTCGGGGATCTCGGGGGCCTGGGGGGAACGGGAGGTCATGATACGCTCCAGTTGGGGGTGAGGGCGGGCCCCGACGGGTCCGCCAGGGGAGAACGAAAGCAGGACATGGGGAATTGCGGGAGGGGTGCAGGCCCCCCGGCGGGCGCCCGGGCTGGCTTCCCGGGCGGGGGCACGGGCCCGGGCGCCCGGGGAGTCGGACTCCCGATGCGGGCCCCGGCGCCGGGCCTCAGAGCCAGCCCTCCAGCGCTTCCGCCGTCCGGGAGGCCGCCCCCCGGTGTCGGTCCACCCAGCTGCGGGCGGCCCGTCCGGCTGCCTCCAGGCTCGCAGGATCCCGGCCCCAGTGCCGAAGGGCCCGGGCGAGGGCGTCGGCATCGGCCACGACCCGGGCCCCGCCCCCCTCGCCCAGCTCGGCAGCCGCCAGGCTGTTGGCGAACCGGGGGCCGTGGAGCACGGGGCGTCCCACCGCCGCAGGCTCCACTACCGAGTGGAGCCCCTGGCCGTGGAAGCCGCCCCCCACGAAGGCCACCGGGAGGAACCGGTAGAGGTGGGCCAGGATTCCCACCCGGTCCACCACCACGGCGTCGAGACCCGTCGCCGAGCCCCGGGCCTCCACCTCGCCCAGACGGGCGTGGCACCAGCCCCCCCGGTCCAGTCGTGCCTCCAGGGGCCGGAGGTGGGCCTCGTCGGGCTCGTGGGGGGCCACCAGGAGGCGCGGACGCAGCGAGCCCAGGCGCTCCATGCCCTCCAGGAGGACCTCCTCGTCCGGGCCCCAGGTGGAACCCGCCACCACCCCCGGCAGAATCGGGGCCCCGCCGCCGCCCTCCTCGGACTCGGGCGCCAGGGCTGGGGGTGCGCCACCCGGCACGGCCTCCGGTGCGACCTCGGCGACGAAATCCGCCAGGGCCCGGGCCCAGGGGGCGTCTTCCCTGGCCTGGTCCGCCCGCTCCACCGCCGAATCGACCCCCGGGTCCCCGGTGACCCGGACCCGGTCCGGCCGCACCCCCAGGAACTGGAAACGGGCCCCGTCCTCCGGGGAGATGGCCAGGACCCGTACCAGCGATCCGAAGGTCCCCCGGAGGATGCGGCGTGCCGGGAACCGGAGGCGTCCGGCGTTCTCCGGGAGGGTGGCCGCCACCAGGACCATGGGGATACCCCTGCGGCGGGCGGCACGCACGATCCCGGGCCAGACCTCGGTCTTCGTGAAGGCCACCACCGAGGGCGAGAGGGTGTCCAGGAGGCGGCCGGTCTCCGATACCAGGTCCCAGGGCATGTAGCCCGCCACGTCCACGTCCCCTGCCTCCACCATGCTCTCGGCCAGCCCACGGGCAGAGGGTGAGAAATGGGTAAAGGCGAGCTGGACCTCGGGCCGGCTCCGACGGATCGCCCGCGCCACGGCCAGGGCCTGGAGTCCCTCCCCCACCGACGGCGCGTGGAACCAGACCAGGGGGAGCCCAGGGTCCCGGTGCTCCCGGGCCCAGCCCTCCAGGTGCCCCCGCTGGTCGTCCCGGCCCCTGAGCCCCCGGGCCAGCTTCCCCTCCCCTCGGGAGAGGACGGGGGTGGCCAGGCGAACCAGGCGAAGGGCGGACTCGTACCCGAAGTGAAGCATGACGGATAATGGAACCCCGGAACGGGGGGGCTTCAAGTCCGACACCCGAACCCGCTGCCGGGGGGCCTGGCGGACCGACGTCCATGGAACCCCCCGGGAGCTTTCGTGTTGGTCGGAGTCATGAACTACCGAATCACCGTACGATACAGTGGGGGCCAGGGCCGCCAACGCTACCATCTGGAAGCCCTTCGGGCGGACGGGCTCGTGGAGGCCCTCCGGGCGCTGGCAGACCGCCTCCCCGAGGAGGTGGCCGCCACCGGCGACCTGGTGGAGATCCGCCCCGACGTGGATCCGGAGGCCCGAAGCTACCTGGGCGAAGAGGCCCGGGATCGCGAGGAGGCCCTGGAAGACATGGGGGCAGGGGACGGCGAGGAGGCCCGGGCCAGCGACGAGGACCAGGCCGGAACCGAGGACCAGGACAAGGGAGACCCCAGCCATGGATGACCTGACCATGGACGAACCGTGGATCGTATTCACCGAGGAGCTCAGGGAGCGGGCCGACGAGATCCCCGAGGACGCCAGCCGGGAGGACGACCTGGCCGAGGCCCTCCACGAGGCAGGCGAGGCCGCCGCCGCCCGGCTCCATGCCCAGGCCGACTGGGAGGAGGAAGACGCAGCCGAGATCACCGGCGAGTTCATCCGGCTTGCCGGGGAGTGGATCGCGGAGGGCATCTTCGACTGGGATGACCTCAGGGAACGACTGGAGCTGGCGCAGCAGGAATGGGACTCCGAATTCGGCGCGAGCCCCATCTGACCCTCGCCACCCCCTCTCCGCCCGGCGCCCCGTCCCGGAGGCCTTCCGCCCTGCGAGCCCTCCTCCTGGCGGGGCTCGCCCTCCTCCCCCTGCTGCTGGCGGCGTGCAACCCCGTCTACGTGGCTCGAGCCGGCTGGGCCCAGGCCGGTATCCTCTCGGCCCGGGAGCCCATCCCCCAGGCCCTGACCCGCCCGGACCTGGACCCCCGCGTCGCCGGCAAGCTGGCCCTGGTCTGGGAGGCCCGGACTTTTGCCGTGGAGGAGCTGGGCTTCCAGAACGCCGGGCAGAGCTACACGAGCTGGGTCGACCTCCCCTCAGACACCCTGGCCCTGGTGGTCACCGCAGCCCACCGGGACCGCCTGGCCTTCCACACCTGGTGGTTCCCCATCACCGGCCGGGTCCCCTACAGGGCCTGGTTCTCGGAGGACCGGGCCCTCTCCGCCGCCGCCGACCTCTCGGCCCGGGGCCTGGACACCCGGGTCCGCCCCGTGGCGGCCTTCTCCACCCTGGGCTGGTTCTCCGACCCCGTGCCCTCCACCCTCCTCCGGCAGGACGAGACCGGGGTGGTGGAGACCGTCCTCCACGAGCTGGCCCACAACCACCTCTTCATCCCGGGGCAGGGCCGCTTCAACGAGTCGTACGCCACCTTCGCGGGCCACGCCGCTGCCATCACCTTCTTCTGCACCCGCCCCGGCGGGGGGCCGGACACCCGCTGGTGCCTCCGGGCCCGGGACCGATGGGCGGACCAGCGCACCGTGGCACGCTTCCTGGTGGAGCTGGAGGAGGAGCTGAGGGAAGGCTACACCGACCTCCGGGAGGCCCGCCGGGAGCACGGGGACGAAGCCCGGGCCGCCGCCGACCTGGACGCGTTCCGGAGCCGCACCTTCGGAGGGGCCCGGGAGCGCTTCGCCTCGGAGGTCCAGCCCACCCTCCGCGCCGGGGGCTGGGCTACCCTGGGCAGCGAGGAGCTGGACAACGCCCGTATCCTCTCCCTCACCCTCTACATGCACCGGCTGGACGACTTTCACCGGCTCTGGATGGAGGAGTTCGGGGGAGACCTGGCCCGCGCCCTGGCAGCCCTCCGGGAGGAAGCGCCGCGACACGAGAACCCACTCGACGCCATCGAGGCATTATCTTTGGACCCATGACCCCCGTCACGGCCCCTCCCAAGCGGTACGCCCCGGATCCACCCCCCGATCCGCCGCCGCCCCCGTCCACCCCGCGGCATCGCACCCGGCCGATCCCCACCGAGCTGAAGATGGGCCGCGCCTTCCGCCACCTGTCCCGGGGCGCCCTCCGGCGTTGCCCGAACTGCGGGAGCGGGGGCCTCTTCCGCCGCTGGATCCTCATGCGGAAGACGTGTCCCGGGTGCCGGCTGGTCCTGGACCGGAACGAGTCGGACTACTTCATCGGCAGCTTCACGGTGAACTTCGTCGCCGCGGAACTCCTCATCTGCGTGGGCGCGCTGGCGGCCATCCTCCTCACCTGGCCCGACGTCCCCTGGGACACCATCAAGTGGGGCCTGGTGGCCACCCTGGTCCCGGCTCCGGTCCTCTTCCTCCCCTTCGCCCGGACCCTCTGGCTCGCCGTCGACCTCACCTTCCGGCCCGTCACCCTGGCGGACCTGGAAGGGCACGGCGAGATGGCCCCCACCTCCGAGCCCTAGACGCCTGCCCGAAGGACTACAGAGCGCCACCGTTGGGAGCAACAGGGGGCCAAAGATCGCAGGCGCCGCACCGGCCTCGGCAGCCTACTCCTCCGCCTCCGCCGTCTCCGTCTCCTCCGACTCCGCCTCCTCCTCTGACTGACCCTCGGACCCGGCATCCTCCATGGGGGCGCCCAGGAGCTCCATGACCCGCCGGCCCGACACCTCGTCGTGCTCCAGAAGGTGATCCACCAGCGCGTCCATCCCCTCCCTGTGCTCCACCAGGAGGTCGCGGGCCCGGTCGAAGGCCCGGTCCAGGATCGCCCTCACCTCCTGGTCCACCTCCCGCGCAGTTGCCTCGGAGTACTCCCTCCGCTGGGCAATGTCCTGCCCCAGGAAGACCTCCTCCTGCTGGCTGCCCGGGGCCAGTCGGCCGAACTTCTCGCTCATCCCCCAGCTCGTCACCATCTGGCGGGCCAGCCTGGAGGCTCTCTGGAGGTCGTCTGCGGCGCCGCTCGTCCGGGTGTCGAAGACCAGCTCCTCGGCCGCCCGACCTCCGAGGAGGATGGCGAGGCGGTCATGAAGGACCTCCTGTGAGTGGATGTAGCGATCTCGCTGGGGCAGCTGCTGCGTGACCCCCATGGCCCTGCCCCTGGGAATGATGGAGACCTTGTGGATGGGATCCGTCTCGGGGACGAAGGCGGCCACCACAGCGTGGCCCGCCTCGTGGTAGGCCAGGAGCCGCCGTTCCTCGTCGCTCATGACCAGGTTCTCCCGCTCCAGCCCCATGAGGATCTTGTCCCGAGCGTCGTCGATGTCCTCACTGCGGATGTCCTCCCGCTCCCGCCGGGCCGCCAGGAGTGCGGCCTCGTTCAGCAGGTTCTTGAGGTCGGCTCCGCTGAAGGTGGGGGTCGAGCGGGCCACCTCGTCCAGGTCCACGTCGGGGTGGAGGGGCTTCCTGCGGGCGTGGATCCGGAGGATGGCCTCCCGGTCCTTCCGGGAGGGCAGGTCCACCGTGACCTGGCGATCGAAGCGGCCGGGCCGGAGGAGGGCCGGGTCCAGGATGTCGGGCCGGTTCGTCGCGGCGATGACGACGACGCCCAGGTTCGGCTCGAAGCCGTCCATCTCGACGAGGAGCTGGTTCAGCGTCTGCTCACGCTCGTCGTGGCCGCCTCCCAGCCCGGCGCCCCTCCGGCGCCCGATGGAGTCCAGCTCGTCCACGAAGATGATGGCCGGCGCCTCCTTCTTCGCCTCCTGGAAGAGGTCCCGGACCCGGGACGCCCCCACACCCACCAGCATCTCCATGAAGTCGGAGCCCGAGACGTGGAAGTACGGGACCCCGGCCTCGCCGGCCACGGCCCGGGCCAGGAGGGTCTTCCCGGTTCCCGGCGGCCCCACCAGGAGGACCCCCCGGGGGATCTCGCCTCCCAGCTTCTCGAACCGGCCGGGCTCCGCCAGGAACTCCACCAGCTCCTCCAGCTCCCGCTTGGGGCCGTCCTGCCCCGCCACGTCGTCGAAGGTGGTGGCCTCGTCCGTGCGCTCGTAGGCCCGGGCCCGACTCTTCTTCATCTGGGACATCTGCTGTCCCTGCGAGGCCATCCCCCGGTAGAGGAAGACCATGAGGAGGACGATGAAGAGGAAAGGCACCGCGTAGATGAGGACGAGCCACCACGAGAAATCGGACTCGGGCTCCGTCACCACCTCCACCCCCTGCGCCCTGAGCAGGGCGAAGAGCTCGTCGTCACCGAAGGCCGGCACCCAGGTGGTGAACTCGTCCACCTCGACGGTCTCCTCGTCGTCGTCGCCGGGACGGGGGATCGTCCGATCCACCGGCTCCACGAAGGTCCCCTCCACCTTGAGCCCCTGCACGGTGACCCGGGCCACATTCCCCTCCTCGAGCTGGGCCCGGAAGGTGGAATAGGGCACCTCGGTGGGATCGCCCGCCGTCAGGAAGGGCGACCAGACCAGGAGGAGGAGGAGGGTGATGAGGCCCAGCCAGAGGAGGCTGCGCCCCGCCGCGGCCCGCGAGGGGGCCGGTCGGCCTGGGCCCTGGGGCTTCTTTCCGCCGGCCGGCTGGGCCGGGCGGTCGGGGGAGTCCGGGTTCGCCATGGAGTGGGGTCGGAGCGTTGGAAGTTGGACGGGATGTCCGCTTCGCATCCTCCTAACTTCCCCGGAAGCCGCCGAACGATCCAGTCCACCCCCCTGGAGGGGGACCCCGTCGAGGGATCGTCGAGGTCAATCGGACCCCCTCCCTGCCGCCGGGTGGGGGGGTCCGGCTGCGGACTCGGGGGACTTGGAGGCCTCCTCGAACTGCGGTAGTTTCCGGGCTCTCCAGACCGATCCGGCCCTCCACCGGCCCGGCCCCGCCGGGATCCGGATCCGGGCCCAACGACACCGGACATCCATGGCCGACGAGTCGCAGGCGAAGGACGCACCGTCGCCTTCCACCCCGCCCGACCCCTACCGCCCGTCCGTGGTGGAGCGGAAGTGGCAGGCCACCTGGGAGGAGCAGGGGACGAACCGGTTCACCGAAGACGAATTCCGTTCCGCCCCGGACCCGTTCTACAACCTCATGATGTTCCCCTACCCCTCGGCAGAGGGGCTCCACGTGGGGAACATCTACGCCTTCACCGGCGCCGACGTCCACGGCCGCTATCAGCGCCTCCGGGGACGTGACGTCTTCGAGCCCATAGGCTTCGACGCCTTCGGGATCCACTCGGAGAACTTCGCGCTGAAGGTGGGGCGACACCCCATGGACCTGATCCCGTCCAACGTGGCGAACTTCACCCGCCAGCTCCGGCGCATCGGGGGGATGTTCGACTGGGACCACACGGTGGACACCACAACGCCGGAGTACTACCGGTGGACCCAGTGGCTCTTCCTCCAGCTCTTCCGAGCCGGGCTGGCAGAGCAGAAGGAGGCGCCGGTGAACTGGTGCCCCTCCTGCATGACCGTCCTGGCCAACGAGCAGGTGGTGGCCGGGCTCTGCGAGCGCTGTGACACCCCGGTGGAGCAGCGACGCATCCTCCAGTGGTTCTTCCGGATCTCGGACTACGCGGACCGCCTCCTGGACAATCTGGAGGAGCTGGACTGGTCCGACGTGACCCGGAAGGCCCAGCGGAACTGGATCGGGCGGAGCGAGGGCGCGACCCTCACCTTCCCGGTGAAGGACAGCTCCGAGTCCATCCAGGTCTTCACCACCCGGCCCGACACCCTCTTCGGGGCCACCTACATGGTCCTTGCCCCCGAGCACCCCCTGGTGGACCGGATCGCCACGGAGGAACGCCGGGAGGCGGTGGAATCCTACCGGGCCGAGGCCCAGTCCCGCGACGTGGTGGCCCGGCAGAAGACGGACAAGTCCAAGACCGGCGTCTTCACCGGCGGCCATTGCCGGAACCCCGCCACCGGGGAGGACATCCCCATCTGGATCGCGGACTACGTCCTCATGGACTACGGCACCGGCGCCATCATGGCGGTCCCGGGCCACGACGAGCGGGACTTCGAATTCGCCACCGCCTTCGACCTCCCCATCCGGCGGGTGGTGGCGGGCCCCGACGACGACGGCGACACCCCCCTCCAGGAGGCGTACGTCGGTCCGGGGCGCCTTGTGAACTCGGGGCCCTTCGACGGGCTGGAGGTGGAGGAGGGCATCCGGAAGATCACCGAATGGCTGGAGGAGAACGGCGGCGGGGAGGTCACCACCACGTACCGCCTCCACGACTGGTGCATCTCCAGGCAGCGCTACTGGGGGCCGCCCATCCCCATCATCCACTGCGACACCTGCGGCTCCGTCCCGGTGCCCGAGGAGGACCTCCCGGTGGTCCTGCCCCGGGTGGAGGACTTCCGTCCCGACGACTCGGGCACGAGCCCCCTGGCCCGGGTGGAGTCGTGGTACCGGACCACCTGCCCCGAGTGCGGGGGCGAGGCCCGGCGGGAGACGGACGTCTCGGACACCTTCCTGGACTCGGCCTGGTACTTCCTCCGCTACCCGTCCACGGACACGGACTCGGCGCCCTTCGACCCGGAGATCACCCGGCGCTGGCTCCCGGTGGACACGTACATCGGGGGGAACGAACACGCCGTCCTCCACCTCCTCTACTCGCGCTTCGTGACCATGGCCCTGAAGGACATGGGCCACATCGACTTCGAGGAGCCCTTCACCCGGTTCCGGGCCCACGGCCTCATCATCCGGGAGGGGGCCAAGATGTCCAAGTCGAAGGGGAACGTGGTGGTCCCCGACCCCATCATCGAGGAGTACGGGGCCGACACCTTCCGCCTCTACCTCATGTTCCTGGGGCCCTTCGAGGAGGGCGGCGACTACCGGGACGCCGGGATCCAGGGGCCCTTCGGCTTCCTGAAGCGGCTCTGGGAGACGGTGACCAGCCTGGACCCCCGGTCCGACGATGCGCCGCCGGACCCCCAGGTGGAACGACAGCTCCACCGGACCATCGAGCAGGTGACCCGCCAGCTCCCCGAGCTCCAGTACAACACTGCCGTGGCCGCCCTCATGGAGTACCTGAACGCCGTCCGGGCCGGGGGCAGGCAGGCGGTGCGGGCCGAGGTGGAGCCCCTGGCCGTCCTGGTGGCCCCCTTCTGCCCCCACATCGCCGAGGAGATATGGGAGCGGCTGGGGCACGAGGGGAGCATCTTCGACGCCGACGCCTGGCCCGAGCACGACCCCGCCCTCCTGAAGGACGACACCATCACCCTGGCGGTGCAGGTGAACGGGAAGGTGCGGGGCACGGTGGAGCTGCCTGCCGGCGCCACGGAAGAGGCTGCCATGGAGGCGGCCCGGGCCGAGCCCAACGTGGCCCGCTACCTGGAGAGCGGCACCCTCCGCCGGGTGATCCATGTTCCCGACCGGCTCCTGAACCTCGTCATCAACTGAACGGACCCCATCCATGGCCGACTCCATCCTCCGCTCCGTCGCCGCCCTCGACCACCTGGACCTCCCGGAGCCCGACGTGGTCCGGCGGGCCATCGATGCCGTCCGGGTCCTCTCCATGGATGCCGTGGAGCAGGCGAACTCGGGGCACCCCGGGACCCCCATGGCCCTGGCCCCCGCCGGCTACCTGGTCTGGCGGCACCACCTCCGCCACAACCCGGCGAATCCGGGCTGGGCGAACCGGGACCGCTTCGTCCTCAGCGTGGGGCACGCCTCCATGCTCATGTACTCCCTCCTCCACCTGACGGGCTACGACCTCCCGGAAAGTGAGCTCCGGGACTTCCGCCAGTGGGGAAGCCGCACGGCGGGACACCCGGAGGTCCACCACACCCCCGGCGTGGAGACCACCACCGGCCCCCTGGGGCAGGGCGTGGCCAACTCCGTGGGGATGGCCCTGGCGGAACGCTGGCTCGCCGCCCGCTTCAACCGTCCCGGCCACTCCGTGGTGGACCACCGGACCATCGCCTTCTGCTCCGACGGCGACCTCATGGAGGGGATCTCCCACGAGGCCGCCGAGCTGGCCGGGCACCAGCGCCTGGGCAAGCTGCTGTGGATCTTCGACGACAACGAGATCACCATCGAGGGCTCCACGGAGCTGGCCTCCTCCACCCGTCAGACGGACCGGTTCGAGAGCTACGGGTGGCACGTGCAGCAGGTGGATGACGGGAACGACCTGGCCGCCCTGGACCGGGCGATCCGGGCCGCCGAGGCGGAGACGGAGCGTCCCTCCTTCATCGCCCTCCGGACCGTCATCGGCTGGGGCAGCCCGAACATGGCGGGGAAAGCGGCGGCCCACGGCGCACCCCTTGGTGCCGACGAGATCCGCGCCACCAAGGAGGCTCTTGGATACCCGTCCATGGAGCCCTTCCATGTGCCCGAAGACGCCCGGGCCGAATGGGCGCGGGCAGGCGATCGGGGCAAGGCCCTTGAAGCGGACTGGAACCAGGCCATGGAGGCCTACCGGGAGGCCCACCCCGAACTGGCCTCCGAGCTGGACCGGTACCTGGCTGGCGAGCTCCCCTCCGACTGGGAGGAGGGGATCCCGGACCTGTCGGGGATGGGGAAGGCCGAGGCCACCCGGGCCACCTCCGGGAAGGTCATCCAGGGGCTGGCCGCCCGGATCCCCAACCTGGTGGGGGGCTCCGCGGACCTGGGGCCCTCCAACAAGACGGACATCGAGGGCGCGGCGTCCCTCCTCCCGGGCTCGCCGGACGGACGGACCCTCCACTTCGGGGTCCGGGAACACGCCATGGGCGCCATCCTCAACGGGATCGCCCTCCACGGCGGGCTGAGGGCCTTTGCCGGCACCTTCCTCATCTTCTCGGACTACATGCGCCCCGCCATCCGCCTGGCGGCCCTCATGGAGTGCCCCGTCACCCACGTCTTCACCCACGACTCCATCGGGCTCGGCGAGGACGGACCCACCCACCAGCCCGTGGAGCAGCTCATGACCCTTCGGGCGATCCCGGGGCTCATGGACCTCCGGCCCGCCGACGCGGTGGAAACGGCAGAGGCCTGGGCCGAGGCCATCCGGCGGACGGACGGTCCCTCCTTCCTGGCCCTCACCCGCCAGGGCGTCCCCCGGCTGGACCGGAGCACGGTCCCCGGACACGCCGACGGGGAGAGCGGGGTGGCCCGGGGCGGGTACGTCTTCCGGGAGGCGAAGGGAGGGACCCCGCAGTGCATCCTCCTGGCCTCGGGCTCGGAGCTCCAGCTGGCCCTGGAGGCCGCCGGCCATCTGGAGGAAGAGGACGGGATCCCCACCCGTGTGGTGAGCCTGCCGTCGTGGTTCCTCTTCCGGCAGCAGGACCCGTCGTGGCGGGACGCCGTCCTCCCCCCCGAGGTCCGGGCCCGGGTGGCAGTGGAGGCAGGCACGACCCGGGGCTGGGAGGCCTTCACGGGGCTGGACGGGGCCGCCGTGGGGCTGGACCGGTTCGGAGCCTCGGCCCCTGCCCCGACCCTGTACCGGGAGTTCGGCATCACGGCCGACGCTGTGCGAGCCGCCGCCCTCGAGAGCGTTCGGCGCAGTCGGATGGCCTGACGCCCGGGGGGGAAGCGGGGCCCGAAGCGCCCTCCCCCTCCTCCCCCGGTCACCCGGAACGGGGCAGAGGCCCGGAGCCGTGCCCCCCCGGAACCCTGCCCTTCATGGAGCGTAGCCGGGTCTTGCCCCGGATGCAGCGTCTTTAGACCTTCCTGACCTTGCGGAAAAAACGGCGCCGCCTGCCTCGTCCGGCGCGGCCCCCATCCCGGAACGCCGATGACGACGTCCCGCCCACACGAACAGGTCCCGGACCCGAACCGGCCCGCTCCCGCACAGCCCCGGAGGCTGGGGCGGACGTTGGCGCTGGTGGTCATCCTGTCCGTGTTCTGGCTCCTCCTCTCGGGGCGCATAGGACTCCAGTACTTCCTCTTCATGGCAGGGGCCGTGGGGCTCGTGGTCTGGATGAACCCGGAGCGGCCCTTCCGGCGAGTGCCCGGCGCTGCAGACGTGGGTATGGCCGGAATGCTGAAGCGGGGCGTGTCGCTCCTGCGCTACCTGGCCTGGCTCGTCTGGAACGTGATGAAGGCGAACATCGACGTGGCCTACCGGATTCTGGCTCCGTCCATGCCCATCCGGCCCCGCCTCATGGTGTTCCGGGTGGACATGGAGAGCGAGGTCGCCCGGGCACTGGTGGCAAACTCCATCACCCTCACCCCGGGCACGGTGACCATCGACCTGGACGACTACCACGTGCTGGTCCATGCCATCCACCCCGATGCCTCGGGAGCCGTCACCTCCGGAGACCTCCAGAACGTGGTGGCGCCGGTCTTCGGGGAGGGCCCCCAGCGAGCGCCGGACATCGTGTGGGGGAGCCAGTTGCACGACGTGCTCCCCGACGAGGTCGTGGGAGAGGGCGCCGGGGCTGACGGGAATCGGGGGGGAGGTCGAGAGGACGACCCCGCCACCGGAACGGAGGTGGGCCCATGACCGGCTTTCTCATGGCCATGGCCCTCTTCATCTCCCTCCTCATCGGGCTGGCCCTCCTGCGAGTGTGGGCCGGACCCACGATCTACGACCGGCTCCTGGGGGTGGGGATCGTGGGGACGAACGCCGTGCTCCTCCTGGCCATCATCGGCTTCATCTACGGGCGGCCGGACGGCTTCCTGGACCTGGCCATCACGTACGCCATCCTGAACTTCGTGGGGGTGGTGGCAGTGGCGAAGTTCCTGGACGTGCGCCGGGCCTCTCGCGGCGAGGACCACCAGACGGCCACCGGGGCCGGGGAGGACGGATGAGCCTGGCCCTGGATATCCTCAGCTGGGCCCTCATGTGTGCGGGGGCCTTCTTCCTGGTGGTGAGCGTGGCGGGCATCCTCAGGCTCCCGGACTTCTTCGCCCGCTCCCACGCGGTGGGGAAGTCCGAGACCCTGGGGTCCCTCCTCATCCTCACGGGGCTGGCCGTCCACAACGGGTTCGAGCTGAACACCGCCAAGCTCTTCCTCATCCTGGTCCTCATTGCCGCCACGAACCCCACGGGGATCCACACCCTGACCCGGGCGGCGATCCGGGGCGGGCTGCCGGTGTGGGTCAAGGAGGAAGACCGATGAGGAGGCACTCATGATCGGGCAGCTGGACTTCTGGCTCATGCTGGTCCTCCTCCTCTTCGCGCTCATCGCCCTGGAGGTCAGGGACCTACTGGCCGCCGTGGGCGTGCTCACCGGCTACAGCTTCCTCATGGCCCTCCTCTTCGCCGAGCTGGGGGCGCCCGACGTGGCCCTCACGGAGGCGGCCCTTGGTGCGGGGCTCACCGGGGTGTTCTTCCTGGTGGCCCTCTCCTTCTTCGACCGGGAATCGGAGGACTGATGCGGTTCGCGTCCATCCTGCTCCTGGCTGCGGTGGGAGGGTTCCTCCTCTGGGGAAGTGGCGACCTCCCCCAGCGGGGCGACCCGGAGAGCCCGGCATCCACCGGTATCTCCACCTACTACATCCAGAACGCCTACCACGACTCGGACACGCCGAACATGGTCACCGCGGTCCTGGCCGACTACCGGGGCTTCGACACCTTTGGTGAAGCGGTAGTGGTGACGGCGGCCGCCCTGTCGTGCCTGGTCATCCTCCTCCGCCGGCGGCGCCGGGAGGACGGGTCGGAAACCGGTGTCTTCCCCGACCTGGACGGGGACGCTCCCGGGGGTGCGGCATGAAGTCGCTGACGAGCCACTACGACTCCCTGTTCCTCCACGTGGTCACGAAGGCCATCGTGCCCCTGATCCAGATCTTCGCCCTCTACGTCATCACCCACGGGCACTACTCGCCGGGTGGAGGCTTCCAGGGCGGGGTCATGATGGCGGCGAGCATCCTCCTCCTCCGGATCACCCTGGGAGAGGCCTCGTACCGGCGGTTTCCCAGGGAGGCCGGCCTCGCCATCGCCGGCGTGGCCACCCTCCTGTTCTGCCTCCTGGGCTTCGCGTCAGTGGTCTTCGGCGGGAACTTCCTGGAGTACGGGATGGCGGTCCCCGGGGCCGACCCGGTCCGCCTCCGCTACTGGGGGATCTTCTGGGCCGAGGTGTTCATCGGCTTCCTGGTGTGGGGTGCTCTGGTGGCCATCTATGATGCGCTGGTGACGGGAGGGGTGGAATGACCGTCGAGTTCATCGAGATCGCCCGCTATCCGTACATCCTCATCGTTGCCCTCCTCCTGGTGGGGCTCTACGGGATGACGGTGAAGCGGAACCTGCTTAAGAAGGTCATCGGGATGACGATCTTCCAGACCTCCATCTACCTCCTCTTCATCCAGGGGGCCACGAAGCAGGGCGCCACGATCCCGGTCCTGGACCCTGCCCTGGGGAACGAGGACCCGACCCTGTACATGAACCCCCTGCCCCAGGTCATCGTCCTCACCGCCCTGGTGGTGGGGGTGGCCATCACCGCAGTGGCGCTCTCGCTACTGGTCCTCCTGTACCGTAGGTACGGGACGCTGGACGAGGTCGAACTCCTCCGCAGGATGAAGGAGCAGGCGTCGTGAGCCAGATCCCGGCGCTGATCCCGACATCGCTCCTCCTCTTCGCCCTGGTGAGCCTCCTGGTGGGGCTCAGGAGCGCGAGGGGGGCCCAGCTCCTGGCCGTGGCCGGGATGCTCTTCGCCTTCGGGGTGTCCGCCCTGGGCCTCCGGGAGGTGGCCTTCGGTGGAGACACGCTCCGCTACGCGGTGGGGAACTGGCTCCCGCCCATCGGCATCGAGTTCGTCTTCGACTCGCTGGCCGCGTACATGACCACGCTGCTCACCTTTACCGGTGCGGTGGTGACGGTGTACGCGCCCAAGGCGCTGGCGGCCGAGACGGACGGCAGGCAGGGGATGGTCTACCCGTCCATGCTCCTGGTCCTGGCCGGCCTCACCGGAATGTGCGTGACCGGGGACATCTTCAACCTCTACGTCTTCCTCGAGGTCGCCGCCCTGGCGGCCTACGCCCTCCTGGCGCTGGGCGAGCGCGGGGCACCGGTGGCCACCCTCAGGTACCTCCTCTTCGGGGCCGTGGGAGGCGGGTTCTACCTCCTGGGCGTGGCCTACCTGTACTTCGCCGCAGGGACGCTGAACATGGCGGAGCTGGCCACCCTCCTGCCCGAGCTGCAGGAGTCCCGGGCCGTCATCGTGGCCGCCGTCCTCATGGTGCTGGGGCTCGCCATCAAGATGGCGCTCTTCCCCATGCACTTCTGGCTCCCCGACGTCTACACGAACACGGCGTCGGTGCCAGCGGCCCTCATCGCCCCCATCATGACGAAGGTGTCCGCCTACGCCATCATCCGGCTCTGGCTGGACGTCTTCCCGCCGGGATTCTTCACCGAGGGGGTGCCCATTGCCGCCGCCATCGGATGGTTCTCGGCGGCGGGGATCCTGTACGGATCCGTGCTGGCCATCGCCCAGCACGACTACCGGCGGATGCTCGCGTACTCGTCGGTGGGGCAGCTGGGCTACATCGGGCTGGGAATCGGGCTGGCGAACCCCATCGCCATGGTGGGCGCCCTGCTCCACATCGTGAACCACGCCTTCATGAAGGGACTGCTCTTCATGGTGGGGGGCGTGATCAAGCTCCGGACGGGCCGGACCCGGATCCCCGAGTTCGTGGGGATCGGACGGGCCATGCCCTGGACCATGGTGGCCTTCACCATCGGGGCCCTGGCCATGGTGGGGATCCCGCCCACGGCGGGCTTCTTCTCCAAGTGGTACCTCCTCCTGGGCTCGGCAGAGGCCGGCGCCTGGGTCTGGTTCGCCGTCATCGTGGCGTCCTCCCTCCTCTCGGCCATCTACTTCTTCCGGGTCATCGAGATGATCTACCGGGACCCGGAGCGGGACTCCGCCGTGAAGGACCGGGAGCCCGTGGAGGCCGATGGAGCGCCGGTCAGCATGGCCGTGCCCATCGGGATCATGGCCGGAGGGATCATGGTGGCCGGTATCTTCAACGTGCTCATCGTCCGTGCGCTCCTGGAGTCGGTTGTGGCTCCGCTGGCGGGGGGAGGCTGACCCATGATGGACCCCACCTTCGCCTGGCAGCCCGTCGTCGCCGTCTTCGTGTCGGCGGTGGCGGCCATCCTCCTCTCCCTCACCGGAGAGAAGAGGCGGAACCTTAGGGACAGCTGGACGATTCTGGCCGCCCTCATCAAGTTCGGCGCCGTCTTCAGCATGGTGCCCGGGGTGCTGGCCGGGGAGACCTTCGAGGCGACCCTCGTGGAGATCTCTCCGGGGATCGAGTTCGCCCTCAGGGTGGATGCGGCGGGAATCCTCTTCGCCATGTCGGCGTCGTTCCTCTGGATCCTCACCTCGTTCTACGCCTTCGGGTACATGCGGGGCGGCAACGAGGTGAAGCAGACCCGCTTCTTTGCCATGCTGGCCACCTGTCTGTCGGCCACCATCGGGCTCTGCTTCTCGGCGAACCTCTTCACCTTCGTCGTCTTCTACGAGATCCTCTCCATCGCCACCTACCCCCTGGTCACCCACTCGGGGTCGGACAAGGCGTACGCCATGGGGCGGCAGTACCTCATCTACGCCATCACTGCGGGGATGGCGCTGGTGGCGGGAATGGCACTTGTCTGGCAGGCCGCCGGGACGCTGGAGTTCCAGCCCGGCGGGTTCCTGGATGCCGACATGGGCACCGGGATGCTCTGGGCCATCTTCCTGTGTTTCGCCATCGGGTTCGGGGTGAAGGCCGGCGTCATGCCCCTCCATTCATGGCTACCCAATGCCATGATCGCCCCCACCCCGGTGTCCGCCCTCCTCCACGCGGTGGCCGTGGTGAAGGCCGGTGTGTTCGGCTTCGTCCGCCTCACCGGGTACACCTTCGGGCCCGAGCTCATGGGGGCCATCGGGGCGGCGGCGGCGCTGGCGGCCTTTGCCGGGGCCACCATCCTCCTGGCCTCCTTCATCGCCCTCACCAAGGACGACCTGAAGGCCAGGCTCGCATACTCCACGGTGGGGCACCTCTCCTACATCGTCCTGGGGATCGCACTGCTCACACCGCAGGCCATGCTGGGCGGTGCGTACCACATGGTGACCCATGCGGCCATGAAGATCACCCTCTTCTTCTGCGCCGGCGCGATATACGTGCACACCGGGAAGAAGAAGATCAGCCAGCTGGACGGGATCGGACGGCAGATGCCCCTCACCCTGGCGGCCTTCACCGTGGGGGCCGTGGGGCTGGTGGGCGTGCCCACCGTGGGTGGGTTCATCTCCAAGTGGTACCTCGCCGCCGGTGCCGTGGATGCGGGGCAGCTCATCTTCCTGGGGGTCTTCCTGGTGAGCGGGCTCCTGAACGCCGCGTACCTCCTCCCCATTGCCACCCGGGCCTTCCTCCGGACCTCCGAGGACCACCCGGTCCGGAACGAGGCATCGCCCCTCATGGTGGTGCCCATCGCCGTGACCATGCTCCTGGCCCTCATGCTGGGGCTCCACCCGGACGGCATCTTCCAGTTCTTCTCCATTGCCGAGCTCATCGTCAGCGACGTGACCGGCACGACCTTCGGAGAGGGAGGCACCCCATGACGGATCGAAGCCGCCGGATCCCCATCCGGTACGTCCTCTTCGGCCTGGTCCTCCTGGTGGCCGTGGGATTCGAGTTCGTGGGAGACCCGACGCCCCGGGAGCAGATCTGGGACGAGGTCCTCTTCTTCGGGGTGTGGGGCTTCCTGGGCTGCCTGGTCCTCTCTCTCCTGGCCAAGGGCATCGTGAGCCCGGGCCTGGACCGACCGGAGGACTACTACGCCCCCGAGGAGGCGAGACACGACTGGTCCACAGAGAGCCCGGTGACCGCACCGCCGGCCCGTCGGAACGGGGAGGGCTGAGCCGTGTTCGGATCGATCCCCCCGGGACTCTTCTTCGTGGCCCTGGCCCTGGTCCTGCCCTTCCTTCCCCGCCAGAGCCGGGCGTGGGCCTTCCTGGTGGCCCCGGTGCTCAGCCTCGTCCACCTGTCGGGGCTCGAGACCGGTACCACGGCCACCTGGCAGCTCGCCACCTTCGAGCTGGAACCCCTCCGGGTGGACCGGCTCGCCAACGTGTTCGGCTGGATCCTGAGCATCATCACCCTCCTGGGCGGGATCTTCGCCCTCCACCTGAAGGACACGAGCCAGCAGGTGGCAGCCCTCCTCTACGCCGGGAGCGCCTTGGGGGTGGTGTATGCCGGTGACCTCTTCACCCTCTTCTTCTTCTGGGAGATCATGGCCTTCGGGTCGGCCTGGCTCATCTGGGCCCGGCGCACCCCCGAGGCCTACGCTGCCGGGCTCCGGTACATCTACGTCCACCTCTTCGGGGGGGCCGTCCTCCTGGGCGGGATCCTCTGGCAGATGGCCGAGACCGGGTCCCTCCGCTTCGAGGCCTTCGACCTGGACGGCCCGGGGATCCTCATCCTGGTGGGCTTCTTCCTGAATGCCGCCGCGGTTCCCCTCCACGCCTGGATCGCCGACGCCTATCCCCGGGCCACCATCACCGGGGCCGTATTCATGTCGGCCCTCACCTCCAAGACTGCGGTCTACACCCTGGCCCGGGGCTTCCCCGGCTGGGAGGTGGTCATGTGGGTGGGAGTGATCATGGCGGTCTACGGGGTGACGTACGCCATCCTCTCCAACGACATGCGGCGGGTCCTGGCGTACCACATCGTGAGCCAGGTGGGCTTCATGGTGGCGGGGATCGGGATCGGCACCGAGTACACCCTGAACGGGGCGTCGGCCCACGCCTTCACCAACATCCTGGAGAAGTCGCTCCTCTTCATGGCCACAGGGGCCATCATCCACGCCACGGGGGTGAGCCGGATGAGCCACCTGGGCGGGCTCTACAAGAAGCTCCCCGTCCTCTTCTGGCTCTACATGATCCCGGCCCTCTCCATCTCCTCGGCCCCGTTCCTGGGCGGGTTCCTCTCCAAGCCCATGACGATTTCCGGGGCGGAGTACGCCACCGTGCCCTCGGTGGTCCTGCTCATGCACCTGGCCAGTGTGGGAACCCTCCTCTCGGTGGGGCTCAAGCTCCCGTACTTCACCTGGTTCACGAAGCCCCGGGGCCTGGCGGAGGGCGAGGAAAGGACCGTGGCGCCCATCCCCTGGAACATGTACGCGGCCATCGGGCTGGGCGGGGCCGGGCTCATCTTCCTGGGGCTGTGGCGCTGGCCCCTCTACAACCTCCTCCCCTACGAGGTGGTCTTCGACCCGTACGAGACGAAGAACCTGAAGAAGGCCTTCCAGCTCATCGGGTTCGCGACGCTGGCCTTCCTCGTCATCGCGGCCCGGCTCAAGCCCAAGCCCAAGATCCAGCTGGACTTCGAGTGGTTCTACCGGGCCCCCAGCGCCCTGGTCTGGAAGTGGGTCGTGCACCCGGTGGTGGGCGTCTTCGTCTGGGCGGAACGGGTGAGCTGGGAGCTGGCCCGGGCCCTCGTGCCCGTGGGCTTCGACCCTGTGAGTGTCATCCGCTCGGGCCGACCCGGCCCCACCTCTCCGTCCGGCGAGACGGCCTCCACCGGCTTCCGGGTGACCATGACGGCCATGGTCATGATCGCAGCGCTGGCCTTCGCCATCATCCTCTTCTGGTTCGTGCTGCTCCGGTAGGATCCCGCACCGGGCATCGGCCGGATGCCCGGGACGGACGCGTCAGCTTGCAGGGGAGCCCCGTGTCCGCCACCTTGGGCGGCTGACACCTCGAACAGTGCTCCTCCCCAACCGGAGTCCAACCGGATGAGTCGACGCATCGGCGCCGCCCTCCTTGCGGCGGCGGTCCTCTGGGCTGCCCCACCGTCCCTGGAGGCCCAGACCGGGCCCCACGACGAATACCTGAACCACAACGCCCTCACCTCGGCGGTGAACGACCTGGTGAGCCGTCACGGAAACCTGGCGTCGGTGGAGAGCCTGGCCTCGTCGCGGGAGGGGCGCGACGTCTGGCTCCTCACCCTGGGCGCCTCGGGCGACCGGGCACTGGACGAACGCCCGGCCCTCCTCCTGGTGGCCAACCTTGAGGCAAACCGGGTGGCCGGGAGCGTGGCCGCCCTCCACGCCGCCGAGTACATCCTGGAGGGCTACGGCTCCGACGACGACCTGACCCGCCTCCTGGACGAGCGCACGGTCTACGTCATCCCCCGGGTGAACCCCGACGGCGCCGAGCGCTACTGGACCCGCCCTGACTACGAGCTCCCCTTCGGCCCCCATCCCGACTCACCGGAGCGGGACGGGCTGAACAGCACCGAAATCGGTGCCGACCTGAGCGGGTCGGGCCACGTGCAGCTCATGCGGGTGGAGCACCCCGAGGGCACGCTCATCCCCGACCCCGACGAGCCCCGCCTCCTCCGTGAGGCGGACCGGGCCCGGGCGGAGCGAGGCCTCTACAAGGTCATGGTGGAGGGGATCCACCCCGACAGCTTGGACGCCTACGTGGCCATGGGAACGGACGGGGTGAACCTGAACCGCAACTTCCCCCACGAGTTCCTCTACTACCAGCACCACGTGGGGCCCCACCAGGTGAGCGAGCCCGAGACCCGGGCCCTGGCGGACTTCATGTTCGAACAGGTAAACATCGCCGCTGTCTTCAGCTTCACGGCCCACGACAACCTGCGCTCGGTGCCCCCCCGGAACCGCCAGGTCCCCGACGGAGTGGCCCCGGGCCCGCCCTCCATCCCCGACAATATCCTGAACGGGGACCGCCCCTACCATGAGTTCATCTCGGAGCGCTTCCGGGAGATCACGGGGCTCCATGGCGACGGGGAGCCCGGCGAGGCCGGCTCGTTCCCCCAGTTCGCCTACTTCCAGGTGGGGATCCCCTCCTTCACCACCCCGGTGTGGACGCTGGGCGAGGGCGAGGGCGACACCCGGGACCACCAGTGGCTCGCCCTCTTCGACGAGATGGGGGTCGAGGGGTTCACCGACTGGACCCCGGCCACCCACCCGCAACTGGGTGAGGTGGAGGTGGGAGGCTTCCTCCCAAACGCCCGGGTGAACCCGCCTCCCGCCGAGATCGAGCAGCTGGCCCGGGGTCACGCGGAGTTTGCGGCCTGGCTGGGACAGCAGCTCCCCGAGGTGGAGATCGTGGACACCTCCATCGAGCCCCGGGGCGACGGGGTCTGGATGATCGAGGCCACGATCCGAAACGACCAGTACCTTCCCACCCACTTCGACATGGGGGTCCGGGTCCGCACGAACCGGCCCATCACGGTGCGGCTCATGCCCCACGACGACCTCACGGTCCTCACCGGCAACATCCAGCAGCAGATCCAGCGGCTGCAGGGGATGGGGGGCCAGCACACCTTCCAGTGGCTGGTGGCCGCCCCCTCGGGCACCGACCTGGTCATGGAAGTCTTCGCCGAGCGAGCCGGCGGCCTCCAGTCCACCACCCTGAACCTGCGCTGAGGAGCCCATCATGACGACGACACCGACGCGCACCTCCGGACCCGCCGCCCTCCTCCTGGGCGCCCTCCTCCTGGCCTTTGCTGCCGGAGCCGCCCTCCTCCCCGCCGCACCGGCGGCGGGGCAGTCCACCTTCGCCGTGCCGGACCGCGACCCCAACGTGAACCTCCGCTGGGATCGCTACTACTCGTACGACGACGTCACCGAGGCCCTGGAGGTCCTGGTGGCGGAGTACCCCGAGTTCCTGACCAAGGAGAGCATCGGGCAGTCATGGGAGGGCCGGGACATCTGGCTCGTCACCATCAACAACCCGGCCACCGGGGACCACTCCGAGAAGGCCGCCTTCTACTCCGACGCGAACATCCACGGGAACGAGATCCAGGGCACGGAAGTGACCCTCTACATGATCTGGTTCCTCATGGAGAACTACGAGCACCTGGACAAGGTCCGGGAGCTGGTGGACACCCGGGCGTTCTACCTCATCCCCACCATGAACCCCGACGCCCGGGAAGTCTTCTTCGAGCAGGGCGGCCCCACCCGCTCCGGCACCCGCCCCTTCGACTCCGACGGCGACGGCCGAGCCAGCGAGGACCCGCCGCAGGACCTCACCGGCAACAAGGAGATCCTGCAGATGCGGAAGTACACCCCCGGCGAGGGGACCCACATGGTCTCGCCGGTGGACGACCGCCTCATGGTGGTGGCGCCCCCCGGTGAGCGGGGCGACTACACCCTCCTGGGCTCCGAGGGCACGGACCTGGACGGTGACGGCCGAAGGAACGAGGACGGCATCGGCGGCTACGACATGAACCGGAACTTCCCCGGCGACTGGCAGCCCATGCACATCCAGGGCGGGGCCCACTGGTACCCCTTCTCCCACCCCGAGACCCGGGCCGTGGGCGAGGCCCTCATGAGCCGGCCCAACATTGCCGCCCTGCAGAGCTGGCACAACGCCGGGGGCATGATCCTCCGGGGGCCGGGCTCCCAGTACTACCGGGGCACCGGGAACTACACCCAGCGGGACAACCGCACGTACGACTACCTGGGCGAGCGGGGCGAGCTCATGCTCCCCTACTACCGCTACTGGACGGTGTGGGCCGACCTCTACACGGTCTACGGGGGCACCCTGGACTGGGCCCACGACGCCCTGGGCGTCATGGGCTTCACCAACGAGCTCTGGTCGCAGGCCCAGCTCTACCAGGGCCACTGGGACTCCAACGGCCCCATCCCCAACGAGATGCAGCAGCTCTTCTTCAGCGACCGCCTGGGGCTTGGCGCCTGGTTTTACGACTGGGAGGAGTTCGACCACCCCGACCTGGGCACCGTGGAGATCGGGGGCTGGAGCAAGTGGTGGGGGCGCACCACCGTCTCCTTCATGATCCAGGAGATGCTCCACCGGAACGCCATGTTCGCCCTCTTCCACGCCGACGAGATGCCCCTCCTGGAGTTCGACGACACCCGGGTGGAGCAGATCTCCGGCAACACCTGGAGGGTGACGGCCCGCATCGAGAACCGCAGGGCGATCCCCACCCGCATCGAGGCCGCCGAGATCAACCGGGTGGGCGATCCGGACTACTTCTCCATCTCGGGCAACGGCCTCACCGTCCAGGCCGGCGGCTTCACCTCGGGCCAGCTCGACGACGAGATCAACCTGGTGGACGGCGACCCGGCCCGCATCATGGTGGAGAGAGGGGTCCTGGGGCACTCCGACGTCACCGTCACCTGGATCGTCTCCGGAAACGGCACGGCAAACCTGGAGTACAGGAGCATGAAGGGCGGAGTCCACCGGACCACTGTCGACCTCCGCTGAAGCGAACGACGAACGCCGCCCCCCTCGAGGGGGCACCGAAGGAGCTGTCCCCGTGCCCCCACTCCTGGATCGATACCGGGAGGTCCGAGGCCGCACGGTCGGGCTCACCCGGGGTCTCGCCCCGGAGGACCAGGTGGTCCAGTCCATGGAGGACGTGAGCCCGACCAAGTGGCACCTGGCCCACACCACCTGGTTCTGGGAGGTCTTCCTCCTGGCTCCCCACCTCCCCGGCCACAAGCCCCTGGACCCCCGCTACCACTACCTCTTCAACTCGTACTACACGCAGGCCGGCGAGCGACACTGCCGGGACCAGCGAGGCTACATCTCCCGCCCCACCGTGGCGGAGGTCCTGGCCTACCGGGAGCACGTGGACGAAGCCATGGAGCGCCTCCTGGCCCCAGGCGACCTTGCCCCCGACGTCGCCTGGCTTGTGGAGCTGGGGCTGAACCACGAGCAGCAGCACCAGGAGCTCGTGGTCACGGACCTGAAGCACGTCTTCTCCGTTAACCCCCTCCGCCCGGCCCATCCCCTCCTGGAGGGGCCCGCCTCTTCCGGAGGTGATGTGGAGGAGGGCCCCTCGGGTCCCGCCGGTCCGTCTCCGGATCCCGGCCCCCTGCGCTGGAGATCGTTCCCGGAGGGACTCCACGAGATCGGCTGGGGGGGCAGCGGGTTCGCGTACGACAACGAGGAGCCCCGCCACCGGCGGTTCGTCCAGGGGTTCGAGCTGGCGGACCGGCTGGTCACGAACGGGGAGTTCCTGGCCTTCATGGAGGACGGGGGCTACCGGCGCCCCGAGCTCTGGATGTCGGCGGGGTTCGCCCTGGTGACGGAACGGGCGTGGACCGAGCCCTTCTACTGGGACGAGCGCGGCGGGGAGTGGTGGATGTACACCCTGGCGGGGATGGTGCCGGTGGATCCGGCGGAGCCGGTGTGCCATCTTTCCTGGTTCGAGGCCGATGCCTATGCCCGCTGGGCCGGCGCCCGCCTCCCCAGGGAGGAGGAGTGGGAGGTCGCCGCCCGGGACGTCCCCATGGAGGGGAACCTGGTGGAATCGGGGCGCCTTCACCCGACACCTGCGCCGACACCGGCAGCGGCACCTGAGCTCGAGCCGGCGACGGGAGGACCGGGGGCGAGCACCGACGATGCCCCACCGGTGCCCCTCCGACAGCTCTGGGGCGACGTGTGGGAGTGGACATCGAGCCAGTACAGTCCCTACCCCGGCTTCCGGGCCGCGCCCGGTGCCGTGGGCGAGTACAACGGAAAGTTCATGTGCAACCAGTTCGTGCTCCGGGGCGGCTCCTGCGCCACCCCGAAGAGTCACCTCCGGCCCACCTACCGGAACTTCTTCGCCCCGGACGCCACCTGGCAGTTTACCGGGGTGCGACTGGCCCGGGACCTGTGAGCGGCCCTGCCACGGCACCGGACGCCGGGCTCGAGGTGCTCTTCCAGGAGGTGTCCCGGGGACTTGGCGGCCCCCGGAAGACCCTCCCCCCCAAGCTCTTCTACGATGCCCGGGGCGCCCGGCTCTTCGTGGAGATCACCCGCCTGGAGGAATACTACCCCACCCGCACCGAGCTGGGGATCCTGGAGCACTGCCTCCCGGAGGTGGCCCGGCAGGTCGGCCCCCGGGCCCGGGTGGTCGAGTTCGGGAGCGGAAGCGGCGAGAAGACCTGGAAGCTCCTGGAGGCGCTGGAGGACCCTGCGGCGTGCATCCCCATCGACATCGCCCGGGAGCAGCTCCTGGACTTTGCCCGGACGATCCGGGCCGAACACCCCGGGATGCGGGTGGAGCCCCTCCACACCGACTACACCCGACCGTATCGCCTTCCCTGGCCCGACACCGGCGACGGCCGGACCCTCTTCTTCTTCCCCGGGAGCACGGTGGGGAACTTCGAGCCCGAGGAGGCGGCCCGCTTCCTGGGAAACATGGCCGATGCCGGCGACGGCGACAGCCTCCTCCTCCTGGGGGTGGACCTGGAGAAGCCCGCCCGGGTGGTGGAGCCCGCCTACAACGACGAGGCCGGGGTGACGGCGGCCTTCAACCGGAACGCACTGAGGAACCTGAACGCCCTCCTGGGAGCCGACTTCGATCCGGAGGCCTTCGAGCACCGGGCACCCTGGAATCCGGAGGAGTCCCGCATCGAGATGCACCTGGTGAGCCGGCGGGACCAGACCGTGATGGTCCCCCATCCCGGGGGAGACCCGGCGCTGGAGGTGCCCTTCCAGGCCGGCGACGTCATCGTCACGGAGCACTCCTACAAGTACGACCGGGAGCGACTGGCCCGCCTGGTGGCCGCAGGGGGCTGGACGGCCCGGCAGACCTGGACCGACGAGAGGGACTGGTTCGCGGTGCAGCTCCTGGAGCGGGGCTGAGCCGAACCCGGCCGGCAATGGTCGGGCCCGCAGCTGCCGGGCCCGGCCCGGTGGCCGGCCCCCGGCATGCGCGGCGTCCCCGGCCTCAGTCGCCCAGGACCCAGGCGAAGATGAGGGGCGCCACGATGGAGGCGTCCGACTTCACCATGAACTTGGGCGTGTCCTCTGCCAGCTTCCCCCAGGTGATCTTCTCGTTGGGCACGGCCCCCGAGTAACCCCCGAAGGACACGTCGGCATCGGTGATCTGGCAGAAGTAGCCCCAGAACGGCGTGTCGGGCTGCTCCATGTCCTGGATGATGCTGGGCACGGCGCAGATGGCGAAGTCCCCGGCGATACCGCCCCCGATCTGGAAGAAGCCCACGGAGGGCGCTCCCGTCCCGTCGTTGTTGTTCGCCAGGTACCACTCGATGAGGTGGGCAAACTGCTCCGTCCCCGTCTTGCAGCACTGGTGGTGCGGGACCACGCCGGTGAGGACGTTGGCCGCGAACATGTTCCCGGTGGTGGAGTCCTCCCATCCCGGCGAGTAGACCGGGATGTCGGCCTCCAGAGCCGCCAGGAGCCACGAGTTATGCGGGTCCGCCTGGTAGTGCTCGTCCAGCTCACCGGAGCGAAGGATCTCGTAGAGGTACTCGAAGGGGAACTTCCGCTCCCCGGCCTCGCACGCCGCCTGCCAACGCTGGATGAGGCGGGCCTCCAGGTGCCGCATGATGTCCTCGGGGATGCACGTGTCCGTGACCCGGTTCATCCCCCGGTCGTAGAGGGCGACCTCGTCGGCGGCCGAGAGGGCCCGCCAGTCCTGGATCACCTCGTACTCGTCGTGGCCCAGGAGGTTGAAGACGTCCTCCTCCAGGTTCGCCCCGGTGCAGGAGATGGCGTGGACCTTCCCCTCCCGGATCATGCGTGCCAGGCTGATCCCCAGCTCGCCGGTGGACATGGCCCCGGCCAGCGACACCAGCATCTTCCCCCCGGCTTCCAGGTGGGCCTCGTACGCACGGGCCGCATCCACGGTCTCCCGGGCGTTGAAGTGACGGTAGTTCGTGGCCATGAAGTCGCGGATGGCACCCATCGGGTCTCCCATGTCGGTTCGGGTCGAGGCGTGGACCGGGAGGATTGCGGCCTCTCCGCAGCCCTCCCGGGCGCCACAAGGTAAGGCGGGGGCAGGCTCCGGGTCCATCGAGGTCCCGGACAGGCGGCCGTTGGCCGGCTCCCGCCTCAGCCAGCGCGCCTCTTCGTTGCGGCGCCCAGGGGCACCCACGCCCTCCTCTCCCGGTGGCCCCGGTCCACCACGCCGGGGTGGAGGACCTCCGCCAGGATCTCCGCCGACTCCACCACCCGGGGGCCCGGACGGTTGAAGAAGTGGTGGCCGTCCGCCACCGCCACCCGCCCCGCCTTCACGGCGCGCATTTCGTTCCAGCCCGGGAGGTCCTCCAGGAGGTGCCGCTCCTCCAGGGTCCGCTCCACGGTGAATCCGCAGGGCATGACCACGATGACGTCGGGGTCCGTGGCCCGGAGGTCGGGCCACTCCACGAAGGGGGAATGGGCACCGGGCTCGGCCAGGAGGTTCTCGCCTCCCGCCGCATGGACCAGCTCGGGGATCCAGTTCCCCGAGACCATGAGGGGATCCAGCCACTCGATGGCCAGGAGGCGGGGCCGGGCTCGCCCCTCCACCGCCTCCCGGAGGTCGTCCAGTCGGCCTCGGAGCCCTGCCACGAGGACCCGCCCGGCCTCCGGGTCGCCCAGCGCCTCCGCCACCCGTGCCATGTCGGCGAAGACGGCGTCCAGGTCGCCGGGAGAGAGGGAGAGGATGCGGGGGGCCGGATCCAGGATCCCGGCCACCGCCGCCGCCAGCTCGTCGGTGCTCACCGCACAGACCCGGCACTGCTCCTGGGTGATGACCAGGTCTGGGTCGGCCTCCGCCAGGACCTCGGAGTCCACCCGGTACACCGAGAGCGCCTCCTGGACCACGGCCTTCACCTGCTCGTCGATGCCGTAGCTCGTGCCGTCGGGTCCCCACCGGGGCTCGGTGGCGTGGGGGAGGGCCTGGACGCCCTCCGGGACGTCGCACTCGTGGGAACGGAGGACCAGACGGTCCCGGGCCCCCAGGGCCGCCACGATCTCCGTGGCGGCCGGGAGGAGGGACGCAATGCGCTGCGGGGTGGATCCCATGACGGATTCGGCCAGATTGAGGGGGGTTCGGACGGACCCCGAAAAGATAGCCCGCACACTCCCCTGCCCACACCTGCCCCCGCCCTTCCCATGACGGATGACCCGGTGACGGACGATCCGGACCTCCCCGACCTCCGGGGCTCCGCCCAGGACCTTGCCGCCTCCCTCGCCTCCATGGACGGCCGGAGCTACGGGGCGTACAAGGCCATCCGAGGTCGCTGGAGCCTGGGCCGGATGGAGCTGGTGGTGGACCACGTGCAGGGAGACCCCTTTGCAGCTCCGTCCCGGGTGCGCCTCATGCTTCCCCCTGCCGTGGGAGGGTGGGCGGAGGAGGGGCCGCCCCTCCACGCCACCCGCTCCCGGAGCCGGACCGTGGGGCTCGAGGCCTTCCTGGCTCGGGCATTCGACACGGCCGCCCGGGCCCGGGGCAGCAGCCGGGGATCGGGGCGGAGCGGCCAGGTCCGCATGACCCATACGGGACAGCTCGCCGTCCCCACCACCGCCCTCCGGATCGAGCCCGACGGGGGGCTCGAGGCCCGGTTCACCGTGGGGCTCCCGGCCCGGGGGCGACGCGTCCTGGGCCTGG
>REBX01000199.1 GCA_007692505.1 Gemmatimonadales bacterium
GGGGGGGGGGGCGGGGGGCCAAACACCCGGGTTTTTGGGGGGGGGGGGGGGGGGGGGGGGGCTCTGCTCCTACCTCCTCATCGGGTTCTGGTTCTCCGATCGGGCGAAGGCTGACGCCGGGAAGAAGGCGTTCATCGTGAACCGGATCGGGGACGTGGGCATCCTCATGGCCATGTTCCTACTCTTCGCCACCTTCGGCACCCTGGACTACCAGGCAATCTTCCAGGCGGCGCCGGACACCCTGGTCTACGGAGGGGCGGCCGCCACGGCCATCGCCTTCTTCCTCCTCCTGGGAGCGGCGGGGAAGAGTGCCCAGATCCCCCTCTACGTCTGGCTCCCCGACGCCATGGCCGGACCCACCCCGGTGTCGGCCCTGATCCACGCTGCCACCATGGTCACGGCCGGTGTGTACCTGGTGGCCCGTTCGTCCGTCCTGTTCGCCATGGCGCCCGTGGGTGCGGCAGCCGTGGCTACCATCGGTGCGCTCACGGCCCTCTTCGCTGCCACCATCGCGCTCCAGCAGTACGACATCAAGAAGGTCCTGGCCTACTCCACCGTCTCCCAGCTGGGCTTCATGTTCATGGCGGTGGGTGTGGGAGCCTACGCGGCAGGGGTCTTCCATCTCATGACCCATGCCTTCTTCAAGGCGCTCCTCTTCATGGGTGCAGGTGCGGTCATCCACTCCATGCACCACGCCTTCCACGCCACCCACTCCAGTCGGGACGCCCAGGACATGAGGAACATGGGGGGGCTCCGGCGGTTCATGCCGGCCACCTGGGTCTTCATGTGGATCGCCACCCTGGCCATTGCCGGGGTCTGGCCCTTTGCCGGGTTCTTCTCCAAGGACGAGATCATCTGGTACGTGGGAACGGCCGGTGGCTTCACGGGCCTCTACACCGTGCTCTGGGGGATCGCCCTGGCCACGGCGGCCCTCACGGCGTTCTACATGACCCGCATGATGATCCTCACCTTCCACGGCCGGAACCGAACCGGGGACCACAAGACGGGGCACCTCCACGAAGCCCCCCTGAGCATGACGATCCCCCTGGGAGCGCTGGCGGTACTCTCGGTCTTCGGGGGCTGGATCAATGTCCCGGCCTCGGTACGGGACTCCTTCTTCGGAGGGTTCGGGGCGCTCCCCATGACGGACTGGCTGGACCGCTGGCTCGCCCCCGTCACCCAGTTGGCCGACGGGATCCGGGTGGAAAACCTGGGAGCCTACGCGTCCACCTCACCGGTGGGCGGAGGCCATGTCACCTGGGGCATCATCGCCACGGCCATTGCGGTGGGGGTGGTCCTCATCGCCAGCCGCATTTTCCTGGCGGCCAAGGTGGGCACTGCCGAGGAGGAGGGGGCCCCCTCCTCCGGGATCCGGAAGGTCCTCTACAACAAGTGGTACGTGGACGAGCTCTACGACCGGACCATCGTCCGCCCCGTGGTGGGACTCTCCAACTGGTGCTGGCGCTTCGTGGACCGGATCGTCATCGATGGCACCGTGAATGCCCTGGGGAGCGTGTCCCGGGGCGTGGGCTGGTTCGGCTCCCTGTTCCAGACGGGCCAGGTGAACACCTATGCCTTCATCCTTGCCCTGGGCGCCCTTGCGGTCCTGGGCTCCATGATCTTCTGAGGCCGGCGTCATGACGGGACTTCTCGACGCGGTGGGCTACGACGCCTGGATTCTGCACGCTCTCATCTGGCTCCCTCTGGTGGGGATGGCCGTGGTGCTGTTCTCCCCTGAGGATCGGGCCAAGCACGTGGCCTTCGGCTGGACGGCCGGGCTGTTCGTCCTGAGCCTGGGGCTCTGGTGGGCCTTCGACCCGGGTGGGGAGCTCTTCCAGCTCCGGAGCATGGTGCCCTGGATCGAGGCGTGGGGTGTGAACTATGCGCTGGGGATCGACGGGATCAGCCTCTTCATGATCCTGCTGACCACCTTCACGCTCCCCCTGGCCATCCTGGGAGCCTACCGGTACATCCGGGAGAGGGAGCGCTCGTTCTACGCCCTGGTCCTCCTCCTGCAGACGGGGATCGTGGGGGTCTTCACCTCCATGGACCTCTTCCTCTTCTACATCTTCTTCGAACTCACCCTGGTCCCCATGTACTTCATCGTCGGGGTCTGGGGTGGGGAGCGCCGGATCTATGCGGCGGTGAAGTTCTTCCTCTTCACGGCGCTGGGCTCCCTCCTCATGCTGGTGGGAATCCTGTACCTGTTCTGGCAGGCTGCTGCCGTGAACGGCTTCCCCTCCTTCCACTACCTGGACCTCCTGGGGACGCCCCTCTCCCTCACCGAACAGGTCTGGCTCTTCGCGGCCTTCGCGCTGGCCTTCGCCATCAAGGTGCCCATCTTCCCGGTCCACACCTGGCTGCCTGACGCCCACGTCGAGGCGCCCACCCCCGGCTCGGTGATCCTGGCGGCGGTCCTCCTGAAGATGGGGACGTATGGTTTCTACCGGTTCGTGCTCCCCTTCTTCCCCGAGGCCTCCATGCACCCCACTGTGGTCCTGGTCATGGTCTCCCTGGGGGTGGCCGGCATCGTGTACGCGGCCCTGGTGGCCGCCGTGCAGCCCGACGCCAAGAAGCTGGTGGCGTACACCTCCGTGGCCCACATGGGCTTCGTGATCATCGGGGTCTTCGCCCTCACGGTGAACGGCCTGCAGGGCGGCCTCATGGTCATGATCTCCCACGGGATCTCCACGGGAGCACTCTTCCTCCTCCTGGGGATGCTCTACGAGAGGAGACACACCCGCCTCATCGAGGACTTCGGGGGGATCGCCCGGGTCGCACCCCTCCTGGCCACGGCCCTGGTCATCACGGCCATGGCCTCCATCGGGGTGCCGGGCACCAGCGGGTTCGTCGGGGAGTTCCTGGCCCTCCTGGGTCTCTTCGAGCGCTTCCCGGTCCTGGCCTTCATCGCGGCGCTGGGCGTGATCTTCGCCGCCTTCTACATGCTGCCCATGGTCCAGAAGATCCTCTTCAACGACCTGGACAAGGAGGAGAACCGGACCATGGCCGACCTGTCCGGCAGGGAGATCGCGGTGCTCTCGCCCCTGGTCCTCCTCATGGTCGTATTGGGGGTGGTCCCCGGGCCGGTCCTGGAGCGGATGGAGCCCGGCGTGCAGGCCATCATCGAGCGAGTGGAAGGAGGGCAGGCCCTCCCCGGCCTGGATGCTGCCCTGCCGGACGAACCCTTCGGCGGTGTGGAACCCGCGGCCATTCCCCCATCGGGGGCCGACGCGGAGCTCGGACGCACCACCCATCACCTGCAGGACTTCGACCTGGACCAGGTTGTCTGGTTCACCGGGGATCGGAACTGACCCATGGTACTCGACTTCAGCTCGAACGCGGACTACATCTGGGCCCTCCTCCCCGAGATTCTCCTGGCCATCTGGGCCATGGGTGTCCTCCTGGCCGGGGTCTTCACGGAGGACAACGACTCGGACGCTCCCGGAGATGCCACCACCCTGGGGTGGCTGTCCCTCCTGGGCCTCCTGGTGGTGGCCGCTGCCAACGGGTGGGTGTACGGGGCAGTGGAAGGAGACGGCTCCCCCATGATCGCCATGGACGGGTTCCGCTTCTTCGCCAACTGGCTCCTTCTGGCCGGAGCGGCCCTCACCATACTCCTGAGCTTCCCGTACCTGACCCGTCAGAGGCTGCAGATCGGCGAGTTCTACGCCCTGGTCCTCCTGGCCACCCTGGGGATGATGTTCATGGCTTCGGCCCGGAACCTCATCCTCCTCTTCCTGGCCATCGAGACCATGTCCGTCGCGGCCTACGTGCTCACCGCCTTCAACCGGCGGGACCGCAAGGCATCGGAGGCCGGGCTCAAGTACTTCCTCCTGGGAGCCTTCTCCTCGGCGTTCCTCCTCTACGGGATCGCCCTGGTCTATGGCGGTACCGGCACGGTGAACCTCCAGGAGATCGGCGAGGCCGTGGCCCGGGGCGGGGCCTTCTCCCCCCTGGTCCTGGGGGGCATGGCCCTTCTGGCCATCGGGTTCGCCTTCAAGGTGGCCGCGGTGCCCTTCCACATGTGGACACCCGACGTCTACGAGGGTGCGCCCACCCCGGCCACCGCGTTCATGTCTGCCGCAGTGAAGGCGGCGTCCTTCATCGCCTTCGTTCGGGTCTTCATGGAGGCCTTCCCGGCCCTCCACGACACCTGGTACCCGGTGGTCTGGTGGCTTGCGGCCCTCACCATGATCATCCCCAACCTCATTGCCCTCACGCAGACCAACGTGAAGCGGATGCTCGCGTATTCGTCCGTGGCGCACGGTGGGTACCTCCTGGTGGCCCTGGCGGCGGCCAACCACATGGCCATGGGTGCCCTCCTCTTCTACCTCCTGATCTACTCCATCATGAACATCGGCGCCCTCGCCGTGGTGATGGTGGTGGCGAACCACGACGAGGAGGCCCTGGACCTGGAGGACTACGCCGGCTTCGGGTGGAAGCAGCCGGTGCTGGCCACGGCCTTCACCGTCTTCCTCCTCTCGCTGGCCGGGTTCCCGGGCACGGCTGGCTTCATGGCCAAGATCTTCATCCTGCAGGGAGCAGTGGAGAGCCAGCTCTGGACCCTGGCCATCATCCTGGCGCTGGTCACGGTGCTCTCCTACTACTACTACCTCAGGGTGGCCTGGTACATGTGGATGAGGCCGGGCTCCAGCGAGGAGCGCCATGTCCGGGTCTGGGCCCCCATTCCCATGCGGGCCGGGATCGTGGGCGTGGCCGCCCTCCTCATCTTCCTGGGAATCTTCCCCGGCGGCCTCCTGGACGGAGCGCTGGACGCAGTCCAGGGCCTCGCCGCCGGGGTCCCTGCCGCAGAGCTGGTGTCCGGCCTGCCGGATTCCCCCTGACGACCTGCCCCGGCACGGGGCCGGGTCGCACCCTGTTCCACTCCGCTTCGAGGAGCGCCCCGACATGACGGTTCCGGCCCATATCTTCCGCGAGTACGATATTCGGGGCGTGGTGGGGGAGGACCTCACCCCGGACCTGGCCAGGGACGTGGGGAGGGCCTACGGCTCGGCACTCCTTGAGGCCATCGCCCTCAAGGGGGAAGAGGCCCCCGGTCAGCTTCGGAAGCCGCAGGTGGCCGTGGGACACGACAACCGTCCGTCCTCGCCGGAGCTGGTGGGGGCCCTCATGGACGGGCTCGTCTCCACCGGAGTGGACGTACTGGACCTGGGAGTGGTGCCCACCCCCGTGTCCTGGTGGGCCGAGAAGGTCCTCGAGACAGACGGAGCCATACAAGTCACTGGTTCCCATAACCCCCCGGAGTGGAACGGGATCAAGATGACCCGCCTGGGGCGCTCCCTCTACGGTGCCGGGGTGCAGGACCTCCTCCGTCGCATCGAATCGGGCTCCTTCCAGGCCGGCCATGGGGTTCGGACCCCCCACCCGGTCCTGGACGACTACGTGGAGGACGTGGCGGGTCGCTTTGACCTGTCTCGCTCCGTCAAGGTGGCGGTGGACTGCGGGAACGGGACCGGCGCCGTGGTGGCCCAGAGGCTCCTGGAGGCTGCAGGGGCAGAAGTCCTGCCCCTCTACTGCACCTCCGACGGGACCTTCCCGAACCACCATCCCGACCCCACCGTTGACGAGTACCTGGAGGACCTCATGGAGCTCGTCCGCTCGGAGGGGGCCGAGGTGGGGGTGGCCTTCGATGGCGATGCCGACCGCATCGGCGTGGTGGACGAGAAAGGACAGGTGGTCCGCGGGGACACCCTCCTCCTCCTCTACGGGCTCGACCTCCTGGAACGCCGGGGTCCCGGGCAGCTCCTCATTTACGACGTGAAGTGTTCACAGGCCCTGCCGGAGGCGTATGACGCTGCCGGGGGACGGAGCCTCATGTGGAAGACCGGGCATTCCCTCATCAAGGAGAAGATGCTGGAGACCGGGGCGCCCCTGGCCGGGGAACTCTCCGGCCACATCTGCTTCGCCGACGACTACCTGGGCATCGACGATGCCCTCTACAACGCCATCCGGCTCCTGGACCTCCTGGCCTCCGGCGACACCCCCCTCTCCAGGCGGGTGGCCGCGCTGCCGTCCTATGAGTCCACCCCGGAGATCCGCATCGAAGTAACCGAGGAGGAGAAGGTTCAGGTCGTCCAGGCGGCCCGGGAGCATTTCGGACGCACCCACGAGGTGGTGGACGTGGACGGCGCCCGGATCCTCTTCGGGGATGGCTGGGCACTCCTCCGCTCCTCCAACACCCAGCCCGTCATCGTGGCCCGCTTCGAGGCCCGGACGGAGGAGCGGCTCGCCGAGATCCGCTCCGAAGTGGAAGACTGGCTCGTGTCCCGAGGCGTGGATGTCTGATCCCCTTCGCCGGGTGGCCCGGAGCGGCCGGGGCCTCCTCATCGGGTTCCTGGCCTTCCTGGCCGGTCTCCTCCTCTTCCGCTGGGGGGCGGCGCTCCACGTGGAGCACCTTTGGTATTCCTCGGAAGATCAGGCCCGGGTGTTCTGGACCCGGACCGGAGCGGACTGGGGTGTCCGCCTCCTGGTGGGGCTGGGGGTGGGCGCCCTCACCTGGGTGAACCTCCGCATCGTGGCCCGGACCCTGTCGGGGCTTCGGATCCGGAGGAAGGTGGGGGACCTGGTGATCCAGGAGCAGCTACCGGCCCGCATCGTCCGCTGGATCCTCCTGGGTGCCTCGGTGGTCACCGGCCTCTGGTTCCTGGCGGCCATCCCTTCCGGCTCCGGCCTCCAGGCCCTCCTCTTCTTCACCGGGGAGGCCACCGGGACCACCGATGCGGTCCTCGGTGCAGATGCGGCCTTCTACCTCTTCCGCTATCCGGTCCTCTCGGGTTCGGTGACGCTGGGACTGGTGGCCACTGCCTTCATCGCCATCCTGTCTGCCGCCGGCTACAGCGCCACAGGCGCCATCCGCTGGGGGAACGGACGGGTGGACCTGTCCCGGCTCCCCACGGTCCACCTTGGCTGGCTCGCCGCCGTGTTTCTCCTCTTCCTTGGACTCCGGTTCCTCCTGGGGCCCTACGGGGTGGTCCTGGACGGCAATTCCGGGGTGCAGGGCATCGTGGGTCATGCCGATGTGAACGCCCGGATCCCGGGCTTCCGGATGGCGGCCTTCCTCACCTTCGTCACGGCGGGAGTGGCGGCATGGGGGGCTCGACGCGCGTCTCTCCTCCCCGCCGGGGCCGGTGGAGGAGCCCTGATCGTCCTGGTCCTCATCCTGGTGGAGGTCTTCCCGGCGGCCATCCAGCGTTTCCAGGTCCAGCCCAACGAGCTCGCCCTGGAGCGTCCCCACATCGCCGCGGCCATCGAGGCCACGTGGAGGGGCTTCGACCTGGAGGGGATGGATCGGGAGCCCTGGGACTATGCACCACCGGGCTCCGATGACTGGGACGAGGCGCTTGAGCGCATGCGCCGGGTGCCGGTCTGGACCGAGACCCCGCTCCTGGCCACCCTCCGGGAGATCGATGCCACGGTGCGCTACTACGATTTCAACTCCGTGGCCTTCGACCGCTACGTCACCCCCGATGGGCTTGAGCCCCTGGCCGTGGCGGTGCGGGAGATCAACCCGAATCAGCTCCCCGGCTCGGGGCAGGACGCAGGGCCCGGGGGCGGCGGCGAGGCGAGCTGGGAGAACAGGCACCTGCGGGAGCGGTTCCTGGCTGGAGTGGGTGCCGTGGCCGGGGCCCT
>REBX01000253.1 GCA_007692505.1 Gemmatimonadales bacterium
CCCCCATCTGGGGATGGGGACGCGGCCCGGACTCCAGGATCGCGGGCAACCGCTTCTGGATGTGGCGCCGGAAGGAATGGGCCGTGGTGAAGATCCGGTCCGACTCGGCCAGGGGGAGGATCCCGTTGGCGTCCACCGCCTCCAGCGGCACCTGAAGCCGGGCGGCCGCGGCCCGGAGCATGCGGGGGAGGAAGAAGGTGGGGACGTCGTCGGCCACCACCAGGCGGGCCCGGGCCGCCAGTGCGGCCAGGAGGCCCTTCCCCGCGCCGGGCTCCGGTTCCACCCAGGGGAAGTAGCCGATGCGGGTGCCCTCCAGCCGCGCCCGATGCACCGCCATCCCATCCAGGCAGAACCGGTGGAGGCGGCGGCTGGCATGAGGGTAGTCCACCCTGAGCCCCTCGAAGACCAGGAGGGGTGCGTCCAGGTGCCGGGCCCACTCCACGGCCCTCTCCAGGGCCCAGTTGTGGTCCAGGCGCCGCTGGCCGGTCATCCAGTACACCACCCACCCCGGGGCCCGGGCGCCGGCCTCGGAGTCGGGCCCGGGGGGAACCGGAGCGTCGTTCAGCCTGCGGATCCGGTCGGGGGGGACGGCGGAGCCCGGGAGCTCCAGGAGGGGGAAGACCGGGTCCGAGGCCGGTGCCCGCCCCGTGGAGGTCGGAGTGAATCGGGGCTCGCTCACGGGAGGAGGCGCCGGACCCGATCCATGAGTTCGTGGGGCACCACGGGCTTCAGGGTCCAGTCCAGGGCCCCCCCCTCGATGGCCTCCACCAGGCGCTCCTCCGTGGCCTCCTCCGTGAGGATGAGTACCGGGATGGGGCCCAGGGGCCCGTTGGCCATGGCCTGCAGGAGTCGACTGGCCTCGGGCCGGATGTCGTGGTCAATGATGGCCATGACGGGGCGGGACCCGGGGGGAAGGCCGTGCATGTCCTCGGCGCACGCCAACCGGTCCACCCGGATCCCCTCCTGCACCAGACGGGCCTCCAGGAGGTCTCCGGCCTGACCCTGGGGGTCGAAGAGGAGGACACAGGCTCCGTCGTCCCCGTCAGCTCCCTCATTCGCCTCGTGCCCTCCGCCCCCACGGTCTCCCTTCGGGTTCCGCAGGGCGACCTCTGCCGCGGTGAGAACCCGATCGAACCCGTCATCCCGGTGCCCCGCCACGCCGTAGGACAGCTTCACTCTGAAGGTGCGACCGTCCAGGTGCCGGAAAGGATGGGCTGCCAACTCCGCCTGGATCTCCTCCACGCGGTGGAGGAATGCCTCCGCCCTGCTTTCGGGCCCCAGGAGGATGAACCGGGGACCTCCCCAGCGACCCGCCTCCTCCCCCGGCCGAAGCCGACCGTCCAGGACGGCGGCGAGCTGCGTCAGGAGGCGCTCTCCCCCGTCCCAGCCCAGGTCCGCCGTCAGCTCCCCGAACTCCGTCACTTCCAGGAGGGCCAATCCCTGCATCTCTCCCCGGGATCGGCGCTCCCTGAAGAGGGCCGCGACCCCGTTCCTGTTGAAGAGGCCCGTGAGGGGGTCCACCCGGTCCGACCCCCGGAGGTTCCGGCCCCTCCGAAGCTCCGAACCCACTGCTGCCGCAAGGAGGTCCGGGTCCACGGGTCGCTCCAGCACCGCATCGGCTCCCTGCCCGAGGAGGTCTCCCCGGATGGCTGCCAATTTTCGGGGCACGGTCATCACCACGGGAAGGGCTCGGGTGGAGGGTGTCCGCCGGAATTCGGCAGCGAGGCTCCGCCCATCCCCGTCGGAAAGGAGGACGTCCAGAACGAAGATGTCCGGAGGGGAATGGTGGACGATGTCACGTGCCTGGGCGGCACCTCCCACGACCCGGATCCGGCGCCCGGGTCCGGCCAGGACCTCGGTGATGCGGCGGGAGACCGAGGGGTTCGACTGTACGACCAGGATCCGGTCCGGCTCGGCCCTGGGCTCGGCCCAGAAATCCTGGTGTCGCGGGTTGTCACTGGTCATGCTGCTCTCCCCTCCGTCCGAAGAGTGCGTCGAGCGCACGTCGGAGCTCCCGGTCAACGTCCTCCCGCTTGTGGACCAGGCGTGCGCCATGGCCCCGGATGATGTCCTCCTCCTCCCTGGAGAGCTCCCTCCCCGTGAGGACGACCATGGGGAGAGAGGCCAGGGAATCCATGGACCTCATGCGCTCCATGAGCTCCATGCCGTCCATTCCGGGCAGGACCAGGTCCAGGATCAGGAGGCCCACCGGGGTCCGATCCATGTACGCCAGAGCTGCCTCCGCCGAGTCCACCCCGTCTGCGTCGAGCCCCGAGTCTGTAAGATACCGTAGAAGGAGGTGTCGTGCATCGGGGTCGTCCTCCACCACCAGCACCCTGCCTTCGGACGTGCCCACCAGCCGGGACACGACGCCCTCCAGGTCGGATGCCTCCACCGGCTTGGAGAGGACATCGGCTGCGCCCACGAATCGATGACCGTCCTCGCCTGCCAGCATGCTTACCACCACCACCGGGGTGTCCATGAGCTGGGGATCCCGCCTCAAGCGACGCATGAACTCGCTCCCGTCCATGCCGGGCATCATGAGGTCCAGGGTGATCAGGTGTGGCTCCACCCTCCGGGCCACCTCCAGCCCCTCCAGGCCATTGGTGGCCTCCAGGACCGTGGCCCCCAGATCCTCCAGCGCGCTTCGCAGGAGGGTCCGGGCATCCTGCTCGTCGTCCACCACCAGCACCGTGCGCCCCTCCAGGGGGCGCTCCTCCCCTCCGTCACCCTGGTCGCTCCACCGATCCTCGGCGGGCCGCACGGGCATTCCCTCCCTTGGGAGCTCGGGCTCCGTCGACTCCGGCTGGAAGCGGACAGTGAAGGTCGACCCCTCGCCGACCTCGCTGTGGACCTCCAGAGCGAAGCCCAGCATATGGCAGAGGGACCGAGAGATGGTGAGTCCGAGCCCGGTGCCACCGTACCGCCGAGCCGTTCCGTCCTCGGCCTGCTGGAAGGCCTCGAAGATGGCGTCCAGGCGATCGGAGGGGATGCCGATTCCGGTGTCCTCCACGTGGAGGGCCACGGGAGCCGAGTCGCCCTCTCCGTGCTCGATGCGCACTGTCACGTTCCCGGATTCGGTGAACCGGAGAGCGTTGGCCACCAGGTTGATCAGGATCTGCTTGAGGCGGCCCCGGTCCGTGTGGATCTCGGCGTGTCGGGATGTTCCCTCAGCCCTGAGCTCCACCGGCCGGTCCGCCACCTCGGCCTCCCGCTCCGCCAGGGTTTCCTCCACCAGCTCTCCCAGCGCCACGGGCTCGATCTACGGCTCCAGGTGGCCGGACTCCACCTTGGAGAGGTCCAGGATCTCGTTGATGAGCTGGAGGAGGTGATGTCCGTTCGCCTCGATGCGGCCCAGGAACCCAAGCTCCCGTTCGGGGAGGAGCTCCACCCCCTTCTTCCGGAGGAGGCGAGAGAAGCCGATAATGGAATTCAGGGGGGTGCGGAGTTCGTGGCTCATCTGGGCCAGGAAATGGCTCTTGGCCCGGTTCGCGGCCTCTGCTTCGTTCTTGGCTCGCAGCAGGGCCTTCTCCACCATCCTCTGGCGGGTCACGTCGCGGGTGAAGACCACCACCCCCTGGTAGTCACCGCCGTGGGCCGAGCTGTCGCCCTCCACGGGGTTGAAGCACAGCTCCCATACGACGGGGCGCCCCCCCACATTCTCCTCACGCACCACCGTGAAGCGTGCACCCCGGAGGGCTCGCTCATAGCACTCCCGGAACCATTGCGCCGCCGCGGGCGACATGAGGTCTTCGGGTGTGTCCCCGATCTGTGGCCTCCTCCCCGTGACAGACTCCAGGAGCCGCTGGCACGCCGTGTTGAACTGGACTGCCCGACCCTCCCGGTCCACGGACCAGATGGCGTCGTCCGTGCTTTCCAGCAGGGCCCGGAGCTCGGAGGCCGAGCCATCCGGAGAGGCTCCTGCATCCCCGCCGACCCCGGCCCGTGACGTCACGGCGTCTCCGCCTTCCGGATGAGACGGTGGATCGCATCGATGAGGGCAACCTCGTCCACGATGGGCTTCGTCATGTAGTCGTCGAAGCCCAGTCCCAGGAACCGCTCCCGGTCCCCGGCCATGGCATGGGCGGTGAGAGCGATGGCCGGGATGCCGGCCAGCTCCTCCTCCTGGCGCATCCTGGACAGGACCTCCGTACCGTCCATCTCGGGCAGGGAGATGTCCAGGAGGACCAGGGCCGGAGGCGAGTTCCGGATCCCCTCCAGGGCGGACAGCCCGTTCTCGTACTCGGAGATCTCGAATTCGTCTTCGAGGAGTGCGTGCACCAGGAGCCGGTTGTCCGGGTTGTCCTCCACCAGCGCAATGTGGGGCTTCATGCCTCCTCCTTCCCTCGATCTCGCGCCTCGCGGAGGGCCGCTTCGGTCCTCCCCCATGCGCTCTCCAACTCCTTCACCGCCTGGCGCAGGGGGTCCCCCACGAGGGTCCCGTCCTCCGCCAGAGCCTCCACCCGAGCCGCACCGAGCCGAAGGGCCTCGGCCCCCAGGTTTCCGGCAGAGGACTTGAGGGAGTGGCTCCCACGCTCCACCGCGTCCACGTCGCCCGAGGCCATCCCCTGCCGGACCTCCTCCATGCGCTGGGGAGCATTCTTGAGGAAGAGCTCGATCATCTTCTGAAGAAGTTCGTCACCGCCCCACTCCCGGAGCCGCACGAATGCGGCAGGATCCAGCAGGACCCCTGTCCCCTCGGTCTCCTTTCGAGGTCTCATGCCCTCACCTCCCCCGGCTCCGGCACGGACTCGACGGCCTCCCGGAGGGCGGCCATTCCGCCTGCGGCCCCGCCGGGGTGCCCGTACACTGCCGATCCGGCCACCAGGCAGTCGGCCCCTGCAGCCACGACCGCCGGTGCGGAACCTGCCGCCACCCCCCCATCCACCTGCAGGGCCGGGAGAGGCGTGGAGCGGACCCGGGAGGCCAGTTCCCGGACCCTGCGGACCCGGTCCGGTGCGCCCTCTATGAATCGTTGCCCCCCGAAGCCGGGGTTCACGGACATGACCAGGACCAGGTCGATGTCGGGAAGGATGTCCCGAAGAACCTCCACGGGGGTCGCCGGGTTCACTGCAACGCCCGGTCGGGCCCCTGCGTCCCGGATCTGCTCCACCACGCGGTGGAGGTGGGGACAGGCCTCGTGGTGGACGGTGATCCAGTCTGCCCCGGCGTCTGCGAAGGCCTCGATCCAGCGCTGGGGCTGCTCGATCATGAGGTGGACATCCACCGGGAGGGACGTGGCGCTCCGGACTGCAGCCGTAACCCCTGGACCGATGGTCAGGTTGGGCACGAAGTGGCCGTCCATGACGTCCACATGGATCCAGTCGGCCCCGGCCTCCTCCACGGCAGCCACATCCCTGGCCAGGTGCCCGAAATCCGCAGAGAGGATGGACGGGGCGATCCGGACCGGGCGGCGGCGCCTCAAGGGGTCCTCCCGGTCCGATCCAGAACCTTCGGCTTACCTGCCTCGCCCAGGATGATCCGGTCCGCCACACCCAGGAAGAGCCCGGACTCCACCACTCCGGCCCTGTGGGCCAGGGCCCGGTCCAGAGCCTCTGGGTCGGGGATCCCGTTCGAAAAGGACAGGTCCACAATGTAGTTCCCGTTGTCGGAGACAAAGGGCTCGCCGGCCACCCTGCGGAGTTCGGGCTCCGAGCCCAGGCCCCGGAAGAACCGGAGGTGGGCCTCCCATCCGAAGGGCACGACCTCCACCGGGAGAGGGGCCTTCCGGCCCAGACCCCGGACGAGTTTCCCCGGATCCACGATGACGACGAAGCGCTCTGCGGCCTGCACCACCATCTTTTCCCGGAGAAGTGCGCCGCCCAGGCCCTTCACCAGGTCGAGGGAGGGATCCACCTCATCGGCTCCATCCACGGCCACGTCGATGCGACCCGCCTCGGGGAGGGTCACCAGGGGGATCCGCAGCTGACGGCAGCGCTCCTCCGTCTCCACCGAAGTGGGCACCCCCCGGATGTCCCGGAGACGGTCCTCCCGGAGCGCTTCTCCCAGCGCCTCCAGGAACCACCGGACAGTGCTTCCCGTCCCCAGCCCCAGCGTCATGCCAGAACGCACCTCGTTCAGGGCATGACGCCCGGCCAGTTCCTTTGCAGACTCGGTTCCCTCCACTACTGCCACGAAGCTCCTCCCGGAAAATCGGACAAATGACCCTGCGAGCCCCGAATCTAGATCGCGCCCCCGGCCGGGACCACCCCGGGGCCGGCGGGACGTTCGTCCCTTGACAGGGCCGGGTTACGCACCGAGACTCAGGCCATGCTCTCGCGTCTCGCCCCTGCCCCCGGCCGTCAGTATTGGCGGGTCACCTGCTCTTCGGCCGGTGGCCACCGGGAGGCGTTCGTCTGACGCCTGGATGACGCGGAATTCCGCGTCGACACACCCCCCGACGGAGGCCTCCGGATCGATCCGGGGGCCTTTTTTCGTTCCCGGCAGGTCCGGACTCCGCTCCTTCAAGGCACGAAACCACGGAGTGACTGCACCATGATCATCGTGACCACCGAGACTGCCACGGCAGACGACATCGACCGAATCCGGGAACGGGTGGAGGCCGCCGGGCTCCGCACCCACATCTCCCGGGGGGAGACGCATACCGTCATCGGGTGCATCGGCGAGGAGGACCGCCTGGCCGATGTCCCCCTCAGGTCGCTCCCCGGCGTGGCCCGCGTGCTCCCGGTAATGAAGCCGTTCAAGCTGGCCTCCCTCTCCTTTGCAGCCGGGCCCACCCGGATTCCCCTGGGGGGCACGGAAATAGGAGGGGAGGAGATCGTGGTCATGGCCGGGCCCTGTTCGGTGGAGGGAGCCGACATGCTCCGGAGCACGGCACGGGCCGTGGCCGACGAGGGCGCACGGGCACTCCGGGGAGGGGCCTTCAAGCCCCGGACCTCCCCCTACTCCTTCCGGGGCCTGGGCGAGGAGGGCCTGGAGCTCCTGGCCCGGACCCGGAGCGAGTCGGGCCTCCCCGTGGTCACCGAGGTCATGGACACCCGACAGGTGGAGCTGGTGGCAGGCCACGCCGACGTCCTGCAGGTGGGCGCGCGGAACATGCAGAACTTCGCCCTCCTCTCGGAGGTTGGCCGGGTCCGACGCCCGGTGCTCCTGAAGCGGGGCATGTCCGCCACGTTGAAGGACCTCCTCCTGGCAGCAGAGTACGTCATGAACCAGGGGAACCCCCACGTGATCCTCTGCGAACGGGGCATCCGGACCTTCGAGGATGCCACCCGGAACACCTTCGACGTGTCCGCCATCCCGGTCCTGAAGGCAGAGACCCACCTCCCGGTCATGGCGGACCCCTCCCACGCCGGTGGACGGGCCGACCTGGTGGGGCCCCTCTCCCGTGCGGCCCTGGCCGCCGGGGCCGACGGGCTGATGGTGGAGGTCCACCCCGACCCGCCCACGGCCCTCTCCGACGGGGACCAGTCCCTCACCTTCCAGCAGTTCAGGACCCTCATGGCCGACCTGGCCCCCTTCGCCCGGGCTGCCGGTCGGAGGATGCCCGTGGGGCCGCCGGCTACCGCCGAAGTTCGATCTCCAGCCGGCTGATCTGCTCCAGGACCCGGGCCCGGGGCCTGCCCCCCCGGGCCGCCCCGGGCCCCACCCGCGCCACCCACGCACAGGCCCCCC
>REBX01000248.1 GCA_007692505.1 Gemmatimonadales bacterium
GAGGAAGGAATCCTGACACCACTCCATGTAGAGAAGCCGCTCGGTGAGGGCCTCGAAGCCCTGCATGATGCCCTGGGCCGCTTCGACCCGACCACTCCGGCTGTTCTCCACGTAGACCGGATCCACGGTGAGTTCCTCCTGACCTGGAACGGTCCAGAAGGAGGCCTCTACCCGGAACTGTCCGTCGGCCTGTTCCTCGTACGTGCCGCACATGACGAGGGGCACGTTCACGGCGTCCGCAAGCTGACGGACCTCGATGCACTCCATGTCGCGGAACCGCATGTCGAACTGGCGAGCCGCATCATCTGCATCGCGCTCGCTCATGGCCACGTGCCGGTCAAAGTCCAGGAGGTCCCGGATCTCGTCGGCCGCACCCCTGCCCCAACGCTCCGAGGAGTCGTCCGTGGGCTGGAGGTTGGCCACCATCACCTGGAAGCGGGAGCCATCCTGGGCAGCCGCATCGGCGGGAAGGAGGGGAGCCGCCACGAGGGCGAGGGCGGCGCCCAGAAGGAGGTGCTCTCTGAAGCGATTCAGCATGTTCGTCATCTCTCCCTGCGTGTCCTGGGCAGGATTGGACCGCCGGCATGAGGTGCCGAGGTGCAGTCCAGCGTGTTCGTGTAGTACCCCGTCGAATTCCCACGGGATCCGGACGGCCAAGTGAATGCGTCCGAGGCGCCCCGTCAAATGCAGGGGTGCTTCGCTCCGGTAACGAGCCACCGGGGGCAGATTCTGTCAGGGTCTGCGAGAAGTACCACAGCCCCCAAAAAAGGATCCGACCGTCCGAACATTCGTTCAGCCCGGGCCGCTCCACCAGCCCGCCCTCCCGCCCCGCCCTCCCGGGATCCCGGACCCGCCCCGTTCGTTCAGCCCCTCTCCCCCGATTGCCGCCGACGGGGAAGCGGACGACCCTCCCATCCCTCCAGCCGATCCCGAAGCTCGGCGGGGACCGCCATGCTGGCGCCGGCCTCGTAGTCGAACATGACCTGGGTGGTCCAGGCCTGGGCCAGGAGGCTGCCCTCGCCGGAGCGGACCTCGTACACCATCTCGAAGTGCTTTCGCCCCACCGAGTCCACTCGGACCCCCACGGCCAGGGTGTCGGGATAGAGGATCCGGGCCCGCCAGCGGATCCTGGCCTCCGCCATGATGTAGTCCACGGCCTCCACCCCCTTCCGGCCCGCCACGTCTTCCCAATAGGCCCACCGGGCCTCCTCGATATACATGAAGACCTGGGAGTGATGGGCGTGCCCGCCCAGGTCCAGGTCCCGGAATCTTACCGGGACCCGGTGGACAAAGCGGAAGGGCGGCACTTCCGTTGGGGTGGACCCGGGCCCGGGATCCTCGACATTCTCCGTGGACGACACGACGGTTCTCCTGTGGGGTGGGACTCGGGGATGGTTCCCGGGGTAATCCTCCCTCCACCCTGCCCTCCCCCACGGCGATCCTGCAACCTGTTGCCCGAGGGACCCTGTCTCCTTCCACCGACCGTTCCCGGTCCTTTGCCCACCGATCCCCTGCCCATGCCCGAGAACCCCGCGCCTGCGTCTCCCCCTCACCTGTCTCCTTCGGCGGAGCCCTCCCGAGCGCCGGTCGCTGCCACCGGCCCCATCCCGGACCTGGTCGTGGTGGGCGGCGGCCTGGTGGGGCTCGCCACCGCACGGGAGGCCGCCCGGCTGGGCGCCGTGGTGGAGGTGCTGGACCGGGGTCGTCCCGGCGACGGCGCCTCCGGTGCGGCCGCCGGGATGCTCTCACCCCTGGCGGAATCGCCTGTGGATGGCCCCTTCCTCGACTTCGCGCTGGCGTCGCTGGCGCTTTGGCCCGCGTGGGTGCTCGAGCTGGAGGAGGAGACGGGGCTCGACCTCCAGTACCAGGAGGCGGGAAAGCTTCTCCTGGCCCGGGACGCTGCCGGGGCGGACGAGCTGCAGGCACGCATGGGCTGGGCCCTCCAGCGGGGCCTGGGAGCCCGGTGGCTTCGAGACGAGGCGCTGGCCCGGGAGGCGCCGGGGCTTTCGACGGAGCACCTCTCTGCCGGCGCCCTGCTCCTTGAGGACGACTACCGGCTGGACAACCGGGCCGCCGTCCGGGCCCTGCACGGCTCCGCCAAGGCTGCAGGGGTGCAGGTCCGAACGGGAACGGAGGTGACCGGGGTGATCATGGACGGGGGGGCCTGCACCGGGGTCCGCACCACGGACGGGATCCGCCGGGCCGGGCGGGTTCTTCTGGCCGCAGGGGCCTGGACCGGAGGGCTGGAGGGCCTCCCCTTCCCCCTTCCCATCCGTCCCATCCGGGGGCAGATGCTGGCCCTGGAGGCCCCGGAGCTTGCCGGAGGACGTACCCTGGAAGCCGGGGAGATCTACCTGGTGCCCAGGGCCGACGGCCGGGTCCTCTGCGGGGCCACGGTGGAGCCCGACGCCGGATTCTCGGCACGGCCCGACGCAGGGGGACTCCTGCACGTCCTGGCCCAGAGCCTCCAGCTCCTCCCCGAGTTGGCGGGCGCCCCGTTGGTGGAAACCTGGGCCGGCCTCCGCCCCGGTACCCCCGACGGGCTCCCCCTCCTGGGCCCACTGGGAGATCCGGCGGGGCCCTGGGTCGCCGGTGGACACTTCCGGAACGGGGTCCTCCTCTCTCCGGCCACGGCCCGGGTGGTCGCCCCGGCCCTTCTGGCAGCCGGGAGTCCCGGAGAGGGCGTGGGCCCAATTCCCCAGGCGTTCTCGCCGGCTCGCTTCGCCCCCTGACCCCGCCTGCAGCACCGAGCAGAGGGGCTCCGGGAGATTCCCTGACGTAGACGCGGCAGGAAGGGGGCTCCCGACGGGAACGCAAGGGGCGTCCCGCGGGTCTACACGAGTGGACCCCCGTTGCCCGATCCCACTGCCCCCTGCAGGAGCACCCACCCATGACGACCCTCCCCGCCGCCCTGCGCACGACCCTCGACTTCGCGGCCCGTCGCCTGCCCCTTCCGGCCTCGGGTGCCGCCGTCCTCCTGATGGGCCTGGCCACCGTGGCCGTGGCCGACGGTCCCCCGGCCACCCTCCCGGACCCCGATCCGGCCTGTGAATACAACGAGGCCATGGCGCTGGAGGACCGGGCCAGCCCCCTAATGTCGTTCCGCCAGACGCTGGGCGAGGGCGACCTGGTCCTCTGCTGGGGCGCTCCCTCCGCCCGGGGCAGAATCATGATCGGAGGCGAGCACGTGCCCTTCGGGGAGCTCTGGCGCATGGGCGCCAACGAACCCACCGTCCTCCACACCGAGGTGTCCCTCTCGGTGGGCGGCGTCCGTCTGGAGCCCGGCAGCTACGCCCTCTACGCCATCCCCGGCGAGAACCGCTGGGAGGTGTTCATCTCCGCGTCCACGGACCACTGGGGGAACCAGATCAACGAGGACGTCCGGGCCGCCGAGGTGGGAACGATCGAGGTGGAGCCAGGCCCCGCCGATGGGCACGTGGAAATCCTCACCTTCCGGCTCGAGGACCCGGGCACCCGGAGCGCCACCCTGGTCATGGAGTGGGAGTCCACCCGTCTGGAGATCCCCGTCACGGCCACGGGTGGCTGACGGCGACCGAACGCCGGGTCATCGAAGCCCGGCCCCACCTCCGATTGACAGCCGGGGGCGAGTCTGCCTAGCATTCGGATACGATTGAAAGTCGTTCTCAGGGACTGTGGCCTCTCGGGCCGCATCTCCGGGGACGGCTTGGCGCCCCCTCCGGGGTGTCCCTCCAGGCCCCGTGCCCACCGCCGACCCGCCCCCATGTCCGGCCCCATGTCCGGCCCCGAGCCCGGCCCCGTCCCCTCCGGCCCCTCCGCCGCCGAGCCCGTCATTCGGCTCGACGGCGTCTCCAAGCAGTACTGGCCGGGTCCTGTGGACGCCGTGAAGGACGTGTCGCTGGACGTGCGGGAGGGCGAGATCCTCACCCTCCTGGGCCCGTCGGGCTGCGGGAAGTCCACCACTCTTCGCCTGGTGGCCGGCTTCGAGATCCCCGACGCGGGAGAGATCCGGGTGGGCGGCCGCCTGGCGGCGGGCCCCCGGGCCTGGATCCCCCCGGAGAAGCGGGGCGTGGGCATGGTCTTCCAGGACTACGCCCTCTTCCCCCACCTCACCGTGGGGGAGAACGTCATGTTCGGACTGGACCGGCTCCCTCGGAGCCAGCGCCCCTCACGGGCCCGTGAAGTCCTGGGGATCGTGGACCTGGCCCCCTTCTTCGACCGCTATCCCCACGAGCTCTCCGGGGGCCAGAAGCAGAGGGTGGCCCTGGCCCGGGCCATCGCCCCCCGGCCGGTGCTGGTCCTCATGGACGAACCCTTCTCCAACCTGGACGCCCACCTGAGGGACCAGGTCCGGGACGAGGTGGTGGGGATCCTCCGGGAGACCGGGGTCACCTGCGTCTTCGTGAGCCACGACCAGCGGGACGCCCTGGCCATCTCGGACCGGGTCGCGGTCATGAACCGGGGACGGATCGAGCAGGTGGGCACCCCCCGGGAGATCTACAAGCACCCCGAGTCCATCTTCGTGGCCACCTTCGTGGGCCGGACGAACCTCCTTGCAGGAGTCGTCCAGAACGAGGACGGCTGCGTCCTTACGGACTTCGGGTCCTTCTGCCGGGTGGACCGGCTGGGGATGCCCAACGGGAGCCAGGTCCTGGTGGCCGTCCGCCCCGACGGCTTCGAGGCGACGGCTGGGGGCGGGCTCCGGGGACGGATCCTCACCACGCTCTACACGGGTGCCCATGTGGAGGCCGAGGTGGCCATCCCATCGGCCCACGGCGGCGACCGGAAGCTCATCGTCCACCTGCCTCCGTCCCGGGGCTACCAGCCCGGCGAGACCGTGGAGCTCCGCCTGGATCCCGACTTTGCGTCGGTGGTCCGGAACGCCTGTCACAGCCTGGGCTTCGGATCGGCCTCCGCCACCTCCCCGGTGGCGAACTCGTCGGCCTCTGCATCGCCGGTGGCCGCCGGCCCCTGAGCCGACCCCCCGGACCCTTCCCCGCCCTCTCCGAACACGCCTGTCCCTCCGGCACGCTCCAGGTGATGGGCCGCCCGCCACGCATGGTAGGCAAGCCGGTCCGCCTCCTTCAGGGCCAGGATCCGACGACGACCCTCCTCCACATCGATGCGCCCTGCGGCCACGTCGGCCAGCAGGGCCTCCCGACGGGTCCGTCGGTGCTCCGCCATGGCCCTGGAGAAGGTGCCCAGCACCTCGCCGGACCCTTCCCCCAGGGGAAGGGCCTCCCCGAGAACCGAGGCCATGCGGGGCGCTGCCGCCTCGGTGAGGAAGGGGACCGGGGCGGGATCGCCCACGTCGGCACTCACGGGCCGGCGGCGCACCTCGTCCAGCCGATCCAGGTGGTCCAGCGCGTGGAGTACGGAGAGGTGGCGCTCGAACTGCCCGGGTTCGTCGGGGTCGGTGGCCACCCTGGAGAGGAAGGCCCGGATCGCTGCCAGGGCAGGGGTCACCTCCCGGAGGTCGGAGGCAGCGTCGGCAGACGGGGCGGCCCGGCCCCCGGCGGCGCCCGGGGCGCCCTCCCCCTCCACCTCGGCGCGGCGAGCCAGCGCCCCCAGGAGGACATCGGCCACCCCCATCGTGCTCCGGCGGGCCGACTCCACGGCGATGTCGGGCAGGCGGGCCACGGACGGGTCCAGGTTCCGGGTGAGGGACGGGCGGACCTCGGGGACGAGGCGTTCCACCAGGGCGGCGAAGCGCCCCAGCACCGGAAAGAGGACCAGAACGCCCAGGAGGTTGAAGCTGGAGTGGAAGATGGCGATGGCCAGCGCCGGGTCCTGGGCTCCGCTGAGCCCGACGGACCCCCGGAGGAGGAGGGGCAGGAGGGCCAGGGCCAGCCCCGCCGTGATGAGATTGAAGAGGGTGTGGGCGGCGGCGGTGCGGCGGACGGGGACGCCTCCCCCGATGGCTGCCAGGATCGCCTTGATGGAGGTGCCCAGGTTCTGGCCCACCACCAGTAGGGCCGCCTGTTCCAGGCCGATGCCCCCGGCGTGGAGGGCCGTGAGGGTGGTGGCCACGGCGGCGGAGGAGGACTGCATGACCACGGTCAGGGCCGTGCCTGCCAGGACCAGGAGGAGGATCCCCACGAAGCCGGTGGAGGGGATGCGCCCCGGGTCCAGGCGGTCCGCCACGTCGGCCATGCCGGTCTGGAGGACGTCGATGCCCACGAAGATGAGGCCGAATCCGGCGATGGCCATGCCGCCGTGGGCCCAGCGCCCCCGGCCCAGGAGGCGGAGGAGGGCGCCGATGCCCACCAGGGGGAGGGCCAGCGCGCCCACGCTGACCCTCAGGCCGATGACAGAGACGAGCCAGCCCGTGCTCGTGGTCCCCAGGTTCGCCCCGAAGATGAGGCCCACGGCCTGGGGGAAGGTAAGGAGCCCCGCACTCACGAAGCCGATGGTGGTGAGGGTGGTGGCGGACGACGACTGGACCAGAGCGGTGACGGCGGCGCCGGAGAGGGTGGCCCGGGCCGGGGTGCGGGCGAAGCGCTCCAGGATGGATCGGAGGGCGCCTCCGGCGGCGGCCTTGAGGCCATCGCTCAGGAGGATCATCCCCACCAGGAAGATCCCGATCCCGCCCAGCAGGGTGAGGATCACCCGGCGTGCTCCTCCGCCTCGATCATCTCTCCGTAGCCCTCCCGGAAGGAGGGATAGAGGAACTCGTAGCCGCTCTCCTGGAGCTTCCGGCTGATGCACCGCTTGTTGGAGCGGTCCCGCCTCAGGGAGGGGTCCTCACGGGGCTCGGGGGCGTCCAGGCGGCGGGCGAGCCAGCGGTAGATCTCCCGGAGGGGGACGGGCTCGGCGTCCACCCCCAGCCAGACCGGGTCCAGCTCTTCGGCGGGGAGGGCCAGGAGGTGGGCCAGGGCCCCGGCGGCGTCATCGCGGTGGATGCGGTTCGACCAGATGGGGGGCCCCGAGGTGAAGCGGGCCTCGCCGGCGCGGACCCGGTCCAGGATGCGCGTGCGCCCCGGGCCATAGATGCCGCCCAGGCGGAGTGCGGCGGAGGGCCAGGGGGCGGAGAGGGCCACGGACTCGGCCTCCACCATGACGGCGCCCCGGAAGCTCTCCGGGGCTGTGGGGGTGGATTCGTCCACCTCGCCACCACCGTGGTCGCCGTACACCCCGGTGGAAGACACGAAGAGGAGGCGGGAGACGGGGTGGGCCCCGGTCTCCAGGGCGGCGATGAGGTTCTCCAGGCCCTCCACGTAGGCGCGGTGATATGCCTCGGGGGTGCCCCCGTCGGCGGCGGTGGCGTAGACCACCTGCTGGAAGGGGCCGGCGGCGGACAGGGCCTCGGGAAGCTCCGGGGAGGTGAGGTCGGCGGTCAGGGGGCGGATGCCGGCGGGGAGCTCGGACGGGGAGCGGCGGAGCCCCACCGCGTAGTGGCCGGCGTCGGCCAGGTCCAGGCCCAGTCGGGTGCCCACGTAGCCGCAGCCGGCGATGAGGACGGTGGACGGATCGGTCATGGGGCCGCTCCGGTGCAGGGGTTCGGGATTGGGCGAGGGACGACCTCGATGGTACCCGAGGACCCGGGGGCGGGCAAGGGAGTGGGGGGGTGTG
>REBX01000157.1 GCA_007692505.1 Gemmatimonadales bacterium
TCGATGCGGTCCGTGATCTCGAGCCCCGAATCCCGGCGGAGGCGCTGGATCCGGTTCACCAGCTCCCGGGCCATCCCCTCCACCCGGAGCTCGTCGTCCAGGGTGGGGTCGATGGCCGCCGTGATCCCGCCCTCGGAGCGGACCACCAGGTCTCCTGCGGCCTCCTCCTCCACGGCGAGCCACTCGGCCTCCAGGGGAACCGCCTCGCCGCCCACCTGGATCGTCACCGCCTCGCCGTCCCGGAAGCGGGCCAGCTCCAGGTGCGGGAGGGCCCGGATGGCCGCCCCGGCCACCTGGCTGTCCTTCTGGAAGCGGGGACCCAGGACCCGGAAGTCGGGGCGGGCCACGAGGCGAACCAGCTCGTCGGCGGTGCCGGGGAAGGTGACCTCCTTCACGTTGAGCTCGTCGGCCAGGAGCTCCAGGAGCTCGGGTCGGGGCCGACGGGCTCCGGGGACCACGGCGTGGAGGGTGCGGAGGGGCTGCCGCACCCGGATCCGCACGTCTTCCCGGGCGGCCCGACCCAGGGAGACCAGGGTGCGGACCGTGTCCATCTCGGCCTCCAGCTCCGGGTCCCGGAGGTCGGGGATCCGGGCCCCGGCGGGCGCCTCGGCGAGGATGGAGGGGAACGGGGCCAGGTGGACGGAGTCGCCCTCCGTGAGCGCCCTGTGGAGCCAGTCCGCGAAGAAGGGGGTCACCGGCGCCAGGAGACGGGCCACGGTGACCAGCGCCTCGTGGAGGGTCCGGAAGGCTGCCCGGGTGTCGGCGGCAGCGGCCTTCCCCCAGAAGCGGGCACGGGACCTCCGCACGTACCAGTTGGAGAGGTCCTCGTTGAGGAAGTCCACCACGGCCCGGTACGCCCGGGTGAGCTGGTAGGCCTCCAGCTCCTCCTGGGCCACGGCCACCGTGCGGGCCAGGCGGGCCAGGAGCCAGCGGTCCATGGTGGACCGGTCCTCGGGGGCCGGGTCGGCGTCCGAGGGCGCCCAGTCCTCCACATTGGCGTAGAGCGCCAGGAACCGGTACGTGTTCTGCAGCGTGTCGAAGAGCCGCCGGGTCGACTCCCGAACCCCTTCCGGGTCGTAGCGCTTGGCGGCCCAGGGGTTGGAGACGGTGACCAGGTACCAGCGGAGGGGGTCCGCCCCGAAGGTCTCGATGGCCTCCCAGGGGTTCACCGTGTTCCCCTTCGACTTGGACATCTTCTGGCCATCGGCGTCCAGGATCAGGCCGTTCACGATGACGTTCCGGTAGGCCGGGCCCCGGCCCATCATGGTGCTGATGGCCAGGAGCGAGTAGAACCACCCCCGGGTCTGGTCCAGCCCCTCGCAGATGAAGTCCGCCGGGAAGTGTCGTTCCGCCTGCCCGTCGTCGGAGGGCCAGCCCCACTGGGCCCACGGCATGGAGCCCGAGTCGAACCAGACGTCCAGGACGCCCCGGGCCCGGCGCATGGTCCCGGTGCCGCCGGGGGCGGGCCAGGTGATCTCGTCGATGAAGGGGCGGTGGGGATCGAAGTCCTCCGGGAGCCCGCCGGCCCGCTCGGCCAGTTCGGCCAGCGAACCGATCCACTCCACCTCGTCGGGATCGGCGTCGTTCACCCAGACCGGGAGGGGGGTTCCCCAGAACCGGTCCCTGGAGAGGGCCCAGTCCACGTTGTTGGAGAGCCACTCCCCCATGCGCCCCTCCCCGGTCTCCGGGGGGTGCCAGTGGATGCGGGCGTTGTTCTCCAGCATCCGGTCCTTCAAGGTGGAGGTGGCGGCGAACCACGAGTCCCGGGCCATGTAGATGAGGGGGGAGTCGCAGCGCCAGCAGTGGGGGTAACTGTGGGGCTCGGAGGTCACCCGGAAGAGCATCCCGTCTTCCCGGAGGGCCTCCACCAGGATGGGGTCCGCGTCCTTCACGAAGGTGCCCCCCACCCGGGGGATCTCGGCCACGAACCGCCCGGCGTCGTCCACGGGCCGGAGGAGGGGGAAGCCGTGGCGCTGCCCCGACGCGTAGTCATCGGCCCCGAAGGCCGGTGCCATGTGGACGATCCCCGTCCCGTCGTCGGCAGAGACGAAGTCCTCGGGGACCACCTTCCAGGCCCGCTCCGCGTCCTCGGGGGTCACGGGGACCAGGTCCAGGGGCCGCAGGTAGCGGCGCCCCACCAGCTCCCGGCCCGACCACGTCCGGAGGACGGGGGCCTCCTCTCCCAGGAGGGCCTCCTTCCGGGCGGCGGCCAGGACCAGGCGTCGGCCCTCGTGCTCCACCTCCACGTACTCCAGCTCCGGGTCCACGGCCAGCGCCGTGTTCGACGGCACGGTCCAGGGGGTCGTGGTCCACACCAGGAAGGCCCGACCCTGGGGGTCCGGCTCGCCCTCGGGGGTGGCCCACGGGCAGAGGAAGTGGAGGGAGGGGTCCTCCACCTCCCGGTATCCCTGGGCCACCTCGTGGGAGGACAGGGTCGTCCCGCAGCGGGGGCAGTACGGGACGCTCTTGTGCCCCCGGTAGAGGAGGTCGCGGCCGGCGAGCTCCTTCAGGATGGCCCAGACGGACTCCACGTACTCCCGGTGGAAGGTCACGTAGGGGCGGGAGTAGTCCAGCCAGTATGCGATCCGCTCGGAGAGCCGCTCCCACTCCTCCTTGTAGGTGAAGACCGAGTCCCGGCACACCGTGTTGAAGCGCTCGATGCCCACGGCCTCGATCTCGGGCTTCCCCGAGATGCCCAGCTTCTTCTCGGCCTCGATCTCCACCGGGAGCCCGTGGGTGTCCCATCCGGCGATCCGGGTCACGCTCCGTCCCTGCATGGTCCGGAAGCGGCACACCAGGTCCTTGATCGTCCTGGAGATGAGGTGGTGGAGGCCCGGCCGGCCGTTGGCCGTGGGCGGGCCCTCCCAGAAGACGAAGGGCTCCCCGTGGGAGGTGGCCTCCAGGGTCCGACCGAAGAGGTCCTCCTCCCTCCAGGTCTCCAGGAGCTCGTCCTCCAGGGCGCCCAGGGACTCGGGGGGATCGGGGTAGCGCAGGCGAGATGGGGTCATGACGGGGCGGGAACGGAGTCGAGGTCGCCCACCACCCGGGAGAGGAGGCGGGTGAGGTTCGGTTCTGCGCGGGCGGCCGTGGCCAGGATGCGCTCCACGTTCACGGGCTCCAGCGCATCGGGGAGGCCCATGTCGGTGACGATGGGGATCCCCAGGACGCGGAGCCCGGCGTGGCGGGCGGCGATGACCTCGGGGACGGTGGACATCCCCACCACGTCGGCACCCAGCCGGCGGAGCATGCGGTACTCGGCGCGGGTCTCGAGCTGCGGGCCCGGGACGGCGGCATAGACCCCGTCCCGGAGGGCGATGCCCAGCTCCAGGGCGTGGCGGCGTGCCAGGGCTCGCAGGCCGGCGTCGTAGGGCTCCGACATGTCGGGGAAGCGGGGTCCCAGCTCGTCGGCGTTGGGCCCCATGAGGGGGTTGTCGCCCAGGAGGTTCAGGTGGTCGTCCAGGAGGACCAGGTCGCCGGGGGCCATGAGGGGGTTCATGGCCCCGCAGGCCCCGGAGATGACCAGGACGTCCACCCCCAGGAGGGCCAGGACCCGGACGGGGAAGGCGGCCTGCGCTGCCGAGTAGCCTTCGTACAGGTGGAAGCGGCCGGCCAGGGCCACCACCGGCGTCCCCTCCAGGTGGCCCAGGAGGAGTCGGCCCCGGTGGGTCTCCACCGTGGGGATGGGCATGTGGGGGATGTCCCGGTAGGGGACCTCCGTCTCCACCTGGATCTCGTCGGCCAGCCCTCCCAGACCGGTCCCCAGGATGATGCCCACCCGGGGCCGGAGCGGACTGGCCCCCTGGATGGCCTCCACGGCCTCCCGGCAGGTCCGGAGCGGGTCAGGACCTGTCATGGGGGTCCTCTTCGGGGGACGGCTCGTCCAGGTCATCCCCGGAGTCCCGGTCGTCGACGTCGTCGGCGTGGTCCGCCTCGTCCTCGGAGGGCCGCTCCCGCCGGCTCCGGAACACCTGGAGGGCATCCAGGTCCAGCTTCTCCAGGATGGGCCGCTCCTCCTCCACCCGGACCGCGTCCATCTCCCGCTCCAGGAGGGTCCGGAACCCCCGGAGGAAGCGGTCCCGGGCCCGGTTGAGCTCGTCCAGCTCGTGCTGGCGCTCGGCCAGGACCCGCTGGGCGCCCTCCCGGATCCTCCGGGCGTCCTCCTCGGCCTCCCGCAGGACCAGGTCCGCCTCCCGCCGGGCCTGCTCCCGGATCTCCTCCCGGAGCTCCTGCGCCGTGACCAGGGCGTCCTGGACGGCCTGCTGGCGACCCTCCTGGCCCTCCACACGGGCCCGGAGGACCTCCGCCTCCTGCTCCAGCGCCCGGAGCGCCTTCACCACTTCCTCCAGGCGCTCGGCAGCGAGCTCCAGGAAGCCGTCCACCTCGGCGGGGTCGTACCCCCGCATCCCCTTCCGGAAGTCCCCGCGCTTCTGGCGGATGTCCAGCGGCGTCAGGTCGATCATCGGGGCCGCTCCCCGAAGAGGGCCGTTCCCAGTCGGATCATGGTGCTCCCCTCCTCGATGGCAATCTCGTAGTCGTTGGACATGCCCATGGACAGGATCTTCCCCCGGTAGGCGTCCAGCTGGCGGTCCAGCTCCTCGTGGCATCGGCGCAGGCCGCCAAACGTGTCCCTCAGGACCGCCTCGTCGTCGGTGAAGGGAGCCATGGTCATGAGGCCCTCCACCTGGAGGCTCCCCAGCTCCAGGACCTCCCCCACCCGCTCCACCACGTTTTCGGGGGAGAACCCGGCCTTCTGGTCCTCTCCGGAGGTGTTCACCTGCACCAGGACCGGGAGGACGGGGTCGTCCTCCCCGGCGGTCCGATGGAGGCGCTGGGCGAGGCGCACCGAGTCCAGCGACTGGAGGAGGTGCACCAGGCCCCGGACCTCCGGGGCCTTCCTGCGCTGGAGGCGCCCCACCATGTGCCAGCGCACGTCGGGATCGGTGGCCAGCCGGGGGACCCGCTCCAGGAGCGACTCCACCCGGTTCTCGGCCAGGTCCGTGATTCCCGCCTCCCGAGCGTACTCCACCACGTGGAAGGGATGCCCCTTGGTGACGGCCACAAGGGTGACGTCGGCGGCCCTCCGTCCGGAGCGGGTGGCGGCGTCGTCGATTCGCTGGCGGATCCGGGCCAGGGGCCCGGCGAGGGAAGTCGTGGTCATGGGGCCTTATTCTACGCCCCCGGCGCAGCGGGGGGAACCAGCAGGTGCCCGGCCGGGTGGTGGGAAAACGAGGAACGGGGCCCCCCCGACTCGCGCCGGAGGGGCCCCGCTGGGACCGGGCAGGGCCCGGTCAGGTCGACCCGGGCGCTGGACCCGGGACCGGCCCCATCAGTTCGGGGAGAACCGGATGGGGATGGAGATCCACACCGGCACCGGCTGGTCCCGGTTCTGCGCCGGGGCAAACTCGAAGGTGTTCGCAATGGACATGGCCGCCTGGTCCAGCGCCTCCCGTCCGGAGCTCTGGTTGACCAGGTAGTTCTCCACCTGGCCCTGCTCGTTCACAAAGAAGTGCATGATCACCTCACCGCCGATCCCTGCGTCCTGGAGGGCCTGCGGATACGCCCGCTCCAGCGCTCGTCCAACCTCTGCACCGTTCAGGAGGCGGGGCTCCACGTCACGGGGCGTGAACTGCGGATTCTCCGACAGGTCGCCTTCGCCAGCCTCACGGGGCGGCGGGAGGTCCTCCGGCTGGTTCTGCTCGAAGGTGGTCTCCTGGATGGTGATGTCGTCGTCGATGACAGCATCGGTGACCACGGGGGTGGCGGGCCGCTGGATCTGCTCCGGCGGCGGCGGCACCTCCACCTCGGGCGGGATATCGATGATCTCGAGCTCCTCCCGCTCGAAGGAGTAGTCCTCGGCCGAGAGGTTCGGGAAGAAGAACATCACGGCAGCATGCATGAACACCGCTGCGGTGATCGACCCCCAGAACCACGATCCGAAGGACCGCTTGAACCGGTCATTCGCCGTCTCGAAGGGGATCTCCCCTCCGGACGTCGTCTCTGGCGTCTTGTCACTCATCGTCTCTCCCTCCCCATCCTGCGTTCAAGATCCGTGGCGAAGACCACGTAGATGGCACCGCCATCCTTGATCCCCTCCTTCACGTCGTACACGAATCGGTAGGGGACCCCTGCATCGGCCCGGAGCGAGATCCGGAGCCGCCGGCCCGACTCCATCCAGGCCGGCGCCACCAGGCCTGCGATCTCGTTCATGGACACGGCCTGGTCGTTGATGTACACCCCGCCGTCCCGCTCGACCCAGATGTACATGATGTTCTCGCGACTCTCGTCGATCTCCTCCGTGGCACCTGCCTCGGGCCACTCGATGGGCCGCTCGCGCTCCTGCCGGAACACGGTGGTCACCATGAAGAAGATGAGGAGAAGGAAGGCGATATCGGCCAGCGAAGAACTCGGGATCTGGTCCGATGCCTCCGACTTTCTCTGGAAACCTCCGTCCTTGAGTCCCATGGGTCAGCCTCCGTCCTGGATCTGCAACGAGATCCTCGTCGATCCTGCCAGCTGCAGGGCATCAAGGGTCTGGATCATGTAGCGGTGCTCGGCGTCGGGGTGCGTCTGCACACCGGCGATGAGGTTGGGGTTCTCCGCAACCTCCTGACGCCAGATCTGCTGCATGTCCCGGGGCGCAACGGTGGTCTCCTGTTCGCTGTCCCCCCGGCGGTACACCACCATCCCGTTGGGCTGCACGTTGATGTGCAGGATGTTCCGCTGCGGAATCTCGATCTCCTGGTCCGCTTCCGGAAGGACGATCTGGAGACCCCGGTCCCGGGGGAAGATGGTGGTGACCAGGAAGAAGATCAGGAGGAGGAACGCAATGTCCGCCATCGAGGACGAGGGGATCTCGTCACTGACCTTCGATTTCTTTCGGAGGATGGCCACGGCTGGCTCCCTTGGGTGAACGGGTTCTGGTGTATTCTAAACGGTCGAAGCTGCTGGGGTTCCGCCCGGGTGGACCGCGGTGGCGGTCAGGCCCCGGACTCGTCGGGCTTCACGTCGGAGCCCTCGGGCCCCGGCGCAGGAGGACTCGCCGTGGCACCCATGGCACCCGCGGTCTTGGGCGTTCCGCGCCCGGCCCCCGTGGGCTCGCCGGACATGACCAGGTCGCCCCGGGTCTCCATGGTCCAGGCCAGGTTCAGGATCTCCTGGGTGCCCTGCTCCATGTCCACGATGAGCTTGTCGATGCGGGTAACGAAGAAGTTGTAGGCCACGTTCACCGGGATGGCAATGAGGAGCCCGGTAGCCGTGGTCAGGAGGGCCACCTTGATCCCGGCCGCCACCAGGCTGGGCTCCACGTCTCCAGCGATCTCGATGGCCTGGAAGGCCATGATCATCCCGGCCACCGTGCCCAGGAACCCCATGAGGGGCGCCACGTTGGCCACCGTGGCCAGGACCACAAGGCCCCGTTCCAGGAAACCCAGCTCGATGGTGCCGGTGGTGTTGATCGCCTGTTCCAGGTCCACTGCCCGGATCTGGCCCTTCTGGATCCGGCGGAGCCCCGACAGGAGGATGGCGGAGGCCGGTCCCGGGGTGTCGGCGCAGATCCGGATGGCCTCCTCGATGCGGCCGGCCTCGGCCAGCTCCCGGACTTCCTCGATGATCCGGTCCGTGTCCCGATGGGCCACCCAGAGGGTCCAGGCCTTGGCGATGGTCACCCCGAGGGCGACGAGGGAACAGAGGAGGAGGGCATACATCATGGGCCCTCCATCCGCGAACAGGGTGAGGAGGTTGTACTCGAACGCTCCGCTTCCGTTGTCCAAACCGGACTCCTTTTCCATGCCTTGTGCCGACGCGCCCCCCCAGTCTGGAGGCAGGCGCGGAGGCGCAGTGGATGTTGTACCCTCGGGGAATGATCGGCCCAATGTACGGGGGTGGGGCTCCCGGTGTCAAACACCGCTGCACCCCGGCCGGATCCGTCCCCGGCGGACCCCGCCTCAGCTCCCTCCTCAGCTCCCTCCGGAGGCCCCCAGGGAGAAGGCGGATTTCTTCGTGGGGACGTTCCCTTCCAGGATGTTCCGGAGGCGATCGCCGTCGATTCCCAGCTCCATGGCCCCCCCACGGGCCACCGAGATCCGGGCCGTCTCCTCGCTCACCACGATGACCAGGGCATCCGTCTCCTCGGAGAGCCCGATGGCGGCGCGGTGCCGGGTCCCCAGGGACCGATCTGCCAGTGGGGTCTGGGTGAGGGGGAGGATGGCCCCCGCCGCCTTGATCTCGTCGCCGGCCACGATGACGGCGCCGTCGTGCATGGGCGACATGGGCGTGAAGATGGTGGTGAGGAGCTGGGAGGAGACGGGGGCGCCTACCCGGTTCCCGGTGCGGGCGTACTCGTCCAGGCCCACCTCGTTCTCCAGGGCGATGATGGCCCCGGTGCGGGTCCGGGAGAGCTGCTCCGCCGCCTCCACCAGCTCGTCGATGACCTCCCGGGTCTCGATCTTGGCGAAGACCCGGAAGAACCGGCTCTGCCCCAGGCGGGCCAGCGCCGCCCGGAGCTCGGGCTGGAAGACGACCAGCGCCGCGATGGCCCCGTACTGGAAGAGGGTCTCCAGGAGGGTCCGGATCAGGCTGAACTCCAGGATCCGGGCCAGGAGGTATACCCCCACCAGGAGGCCGGCCCCCAGGATCATCTGCATGGCGCGAGTGCGCTGCAGGAGGAGGAGGATCCGGTAGACCAGGAACCCGACGATGGCGATCTCCACCAGGTCGGCCCAGCCCGGTCCCAGGACCTGGAACTGCTCCCAGAGCCAGCTCACGTTCCCCCCTCGTGGCCAGGGGCACCGCCCGGGGCGACAGCAGCATCGAGGTCTGCTGCGGGGCCCGAGACGGGGCCGTTGCCGGAGTCGGGGTCGGCGGGGATGCGCCCCAGGCGGACGGCCTCGGCGATCCGCACGGCCTCGGCGGCCTCCGCCACGTCATGGACCCGGACGATGCGGGCACCTGCGGCGACGGCCAGGGCACAGGCCACGGCGGTGGCCCGGACCCGGTCCCGGGGCTCCAGGCCCAGGAGGGCGCCCAGGAAGCTTTTCCTGGAGGGGCCTACCAGGACGGGGCGCCCCAGGGCACGGGAGAGTTCTCCTGCTGCCCCCAGGAGCCGGAAGGACTGGTCCGGCGTCTTGGCGAAGCCCAGCCCCGGGTCCACCACCACGGCCCCCGGGGCGATGCCGGCCGCGGTGCCCCGGTCCAGGGCGAGGGCCAGCTCCCGGGTCACGTCGGCCACCACGTCGTCGTAGCCGGTCCGGTCCATCATGGTCCGGGGGGTCCCCCGCATGTGCATGAGGACCAGCCCCGCCCGAGCCCGGGCCACCACCCCGGCCATGTCCTCGTCGAAGGCGAGCCCGGAGACGTCGTTCACGATGGAGGCCCCGGCCTCCAGAGCCGCCCGGGCCACCGGGGCCCGCCGGGTGTCCACGGAGAGGGGGACGCTCACCTCCCGGGCCAGGGCCTTCACCACGGGGACCACGCGCCCGAGTTCCTCCTCGGTGGAGACCGGGTCGGCGCCGGGTCGGGTGGACTCGCCCCCCACGTCCAGGAGGTCGGCCCCGCGATCCACCATGGCCCGTCCCCGGGCCACGGCATCTTCCACGGAGGCCAGCTCGCCCCCGTCGGAGAAGGAGTCCGGGGTGACGTTCAGGATCCCCATGACCCGGGGACCGAGAAGGGCGAACGCGCCGCCGGGGAGGGCCCAGTGGGGACCCGCAGCTCCCGTCATCCGGCCGGGGACTCCGCCGGTCGCGACCCCGACTGGCCCCGCTCCCGGGATCCGGTGTCCTCGTCGGGGCCCCCGGGGCCGGACGGGTCGGCGGAAGCGCCCTCGGCCGCTTGGTCGCCTTCGGAGCCCTCCTCCGAACCCTCGTCGCCTGCATCGGTGGGGTGGCCCTGCGGGTCGGGGACCTGGGGCTCGGGGAGCTCGTCGCCCAGGGCCAGGAGGGTCACCTCGTCCCGGTTCAGCGTCTCCCGGTCCAGGAGCGCCTCGGCAATGGACTCCAGGAGTTCGCGCTCCCGCTCCAGCACCTCGCGGGCCCGCTGGTGGGCCTCGTCCAGGATGCGCTTGACCTCCTGGTCCACCAGCTGGGAGGTGTGCTCCGAGACCCCCCTGCGCTGGGTCATTTCCCGGCCCAGGAAGACCTCCTGGTCCGAGTCGCCCACGGCGATGAGCCCCACCAGGTCCGACATCCCGAAGCGGGTCACCATGCGGCGCGCCATCTGGGTGGCCCGCTCGATGTCGTTGCCGGCACCGGTGGTGACCTTGCCGGGCCCGAAGACCATCTCCTCGGCCACCCTGCCCCCGTAGAGCATGCAGAGCTGCCCTTCCAGCCATTCCTTCGTGTAGGAGTGGCGGTCCTCCGACGGGAGGGAGGCGGTGATGCCCAGGGCACGGCCCCGGGGCACGATGGTGACCTTGTGGATGGGGTCCAGCCCGGGCACCCGGAGGCCGATGACGGCGTGGCCCGCCTCGTGGTACGCGGTGAGGCGGCGCTCGTTCTCGGTGAGGACCATGGAGCGGCGCTCCGTGCCCAGCATGACCTTGTCCTTGGCCTGCTCGAAGTCCTCCATGGAGACGGTCTCGGCATCGCGGCGGGCGGCCAGGAGGGCGGCCTCGTTGCAGATGTTGGCCAGGTCGGCCCCCGAGAGGCCCGGCGTGCCCCGGGCGATGATGTCCAGCTCCACGTCGGACTCCAGGGGGAGCTTCCGGGCGTGGACCTGGAGGATCATCTCCCGGCCTGCCACGTCGGGAGCGTCCACCACCACCTGGCGGTCGAAGCGCCCCGGGCGGAGGAGGGCCGGGTCCAGGACGTCGGGGCGGTTCGTGGCGGCCAGAAGGATGACGCCCTCATTGGCCTCGAACCCGTCCATCTCCACCAGGAGCTGGTTCAGGGTCTGCTCCCGCTCGTCGTGGCCCCCGCCCAGTCCGGCGCCCCGGTGGCGGCCCACGGCGTCGATCTCGTCGATGAAGATGATGCACGGGGCCTGGGCCTTCCCCTGCTCGAAGAGGTCCCGGACCCGGGAGGCACCCACGCCCACGAACATCTCCACGAAGTCGGAGCCGGACATCTGGAAGAAGGGGCGGCCCGCCTCGCCGGCCACGGCCTTGGCCAGGAGGGTCTTCCCCGTTCCCGGCGGCCCCACCAGGAGGACGCCCTTGGGGAGGCGGCCCCCCAGGCGCCCGAACTTCTGGGGGTCCTTCAGGAACTCGATGATCTCCTCGAGCTCGTGCTTGGCCTCCTCGGCACCGGCCACGTCCCGGAAGGTGACCTTGGGGGTGTCCGGGGAGATGAGCTTGGCCTTGGAACGGCCGAACTGGAACGCCTTGTTCCCCCCACCATGCATGTTCCGGATCACCCAGATCCAGACCACGAGGATGAGGAGGAAGGGCAGGAACCAGATGAGGCCCGCCCACCACGCACCCTCGTCCCAGTGGGCCTCGATGTCCACGCCCTGGGCCTCCAGCTCGCGGATCCGCTCGTCGGACAGCTCGCTGGCCAGCTCGGTGCGGAAGTCCGTGTAGTCCATTTCGTCGCGGCGCACGGTGGAGCGGAAGGTGCCCTCCACCTTCACCCCGTCCGTGACCTTGATCTCGGCGATGTTCCCCTCCTCCACGGCCCGATTGAACTCGGTGAAGCGGAGGTCCAGCACATCGTCCTCCCCGCGGGACAGGAAGGAGATCATGAGGAGGGGGAGGAGGATCAGGAGAATCCAGAAGGACGCCGTCCTGGAGAGACGGGACCAACCGGTTCCACCGGTGGGTTGGCGCTTCGGACCCTGATCGGACATGGCGGCGGTGGCTCGGGTTCGGGGCCCCGGGGACTCCGGGGAGGCCTCAGAGGCTCCCGATGAAGGGGAGGTGACGGAAGTTCTCGGCGTGGTCCAGGCCGTAGCCCACCACGAACTCGGACGGGCAGTCGAAGCCCACCCACCGGGCCTCCGTCTCCATGGTCGTGAGTCGCTTGTGGAGGAGTGCGCAGATCTCGAGGCTGCGGGGCCCCCGCTCCCGGAGGAGGGGGACGAGGCGGTTCAGGGTGTTTCCGCTGTCCACGATGTCCTCTACCAGGAGAACGTGGCGGTCCCTGAAGGTGGTGTCCGGATCGTACAGGAGCTGCACCTCGCCGGAGGAGACCGTGTCCGCTCCGTAGCTCGACGCCACCAGGAAGTCCACCTGGAGGGGCAGATGGATCGTGCGCACCAGGTCCGCCAGAAATATAAAGGAGCCCTTGAGTAGCCCCAACACCAGGAGGGGGGTTCCCTCGCCGTAGTGGCGGGTGATCTCCTCGCCCATGGCCTCCACCCGGACCCGGATGTCGGCCTCGGAGAAGATGACCCGCTGGAAGGATTCCACACCGACGCGTCGCGCCACACCCTCGGGCGTTCTTGTGGTCATGGGGTCTCCAGGTGGTCCGGCGGGCGGATGGGAGGGAGGAGGGGTCACCGCCGGGACCCCTCGATCACGAAATGGCAGGCCGCCAGGAGGAGGGCTCCTCCACCGGGGAGCGGCAGGCGACCCCCGGGCCGGCCCGTGGCGATGAACTCCACGGCGTCCAGGGTCCCGGACTCGGCCAGCCGGATTCCGAGGCGTCCGGCCAGGCGGTGCAGGAGCTCGGTTCGGACCGAAAAAGCATAGGCCAGAAAAGCCTCCCGGGCAACCACGACCTCCTGGTCGGTGGCCCGTTCCACCACGGTCTCCAGGGGGGTCTCCAGGAGGGCGTCCAGGGCTGCGGCGTGGGCGCGAGCCCTCCTCCCCAGCCGGGCCAGGGCGGCCCGGGCGCCGGGATGGGTGGCCTCCAGTTCGGGAAGGACTCGGTGACGGAGGCGGTTCCGGCTGGCGGCAGGATCCAGGTTCGTGGGGTCGATGCGACCCCGCAGGTGGTGTCGGCGGGCCCATGCGCGGAGTTCGACGGCGGGCTCGGCCAGGAGGGGCCTCAGGAGGGCCGGCAGCCGCACTGCATCCATCCCTCTCAGCCCCTGCACCCCTGTGCCCCGCACGGCCCGGAAAAGGACGGTCTCCACCTGGTCGTCGGCGTGGTGGGCCAGGAGGACCCGGGAGGCGCCCACCTCCTGCCGGAGTGCCTCCAGCCAGGCGTGGCGGCGGGTGCGGGCCTCGCCTTCCGAGGTGGGCGGCGGCGACAGCTCGGCGGTGTGGAGGGGGAGCTCCCAGCTGGCGCAGACCCCGGCCAGCCATCGGGCATCGGCGGCCGATCCCCGGCGCATCCCATGGTCCAGGTGGGCCACCCGGAGGGGAGGCAGGCCCCGGCACCCGAAGCGGAGGAGGTGGAGGAGGACCAGGGAGTCCGGGCCCCCGGAGCACGCCACCAGGAGGGGGCGACCGGGGGGAGGGGGTGGGAGGGAGGGCTCTGCGGCGCCGCGCCTCCCCGGGCGGAGGGCCACCCCCGCGGCATCCATCCCCTGCAGGAGGCGGGCTTCCACCCGGCGGGCCAGGTCGGGGCGACCGGGTCCCACGACTCAGCCGGGCCCGGGGGGGAGGGGCCGCCCCGTTTCCTCGTGGAGGATCCGGGCCAGGAGGTCGGGTCGGTCCGTCTGGATCCCGTCGACGCCCCAGCGCACGAGGGTCCGCATGATGTCGGGGTCGTCCACCGTCCAGACGTGGACGGGGAGGTTTCGGAGGTGGGCCTCCCGGATCAGGCGGGGGGTGGTCACCTGGCGGCCGTCCCACCGCCATGGCACCTGGAGGGCATCGGTGTCGGGTGTCCAGAGGCGGCCCAGGAGGGGGACCCGGTGGAGCCCGTGGAACCGAACGAGCTGGCGGCGGGTGGCCGAGACGGGGCCCGGGTAGCCGAAGCGATCTGCCCTGCCCTCCTCCTCCACGGAGGCCAGGAGGACCCGGTGGGACTCGCCCTGCTCCCGGACCAGGGTCTGCAGGGGCCGGGCGGCAGCCGGGGCCTTGGCGTCCACGTTCAGGCGGGTCCGGGGGAAGGCGTCCAGGACCTCCTGGAAGGTGGGGACCCGAACGCCCCGGTCCCGGAAGGAGGGCGTCCCCTCCAGGTCCAGGAAGGCGTGGCCGGCATCCAGCTCCCGGAGCTGGGACAGGGTGAGGTCTGCCACGGGCCCCGATCCGTTCGTGGTCCGGTCCACGGTGTCGTCGTGGATGACCACCAGGACGCCGTCTGCCGTGAGATGGACGTCCATCTCCAGGACGTCGGCGCCCCAGTGGTGGACGGCGCCCCGGAAGGCCTCCATGGTATTCTCGGGGGCCAGGGCGGCCCCACCCCGGTGGGCGAAGAGGAGGGGGGCGCCGGCCATGTAGGGCCGCCCCGGGCGCCGGCGGGGCTGGAGGAAGGGGGCCATGGGGGTCAGCCCGCGTCCAGGACTCCTGCGTCCTCTGCCTCGATCCCATGGTACGTCATTAGGACCCGGTCCAGGAGGCCGTCCGTCATGCGGCGCTCCAGGGCGGCCCGGTCCGCCTCCTCGCCCCCGGCCTGACGGGCCCTCTCCTCCAGCTCCAGAAGGCGCTCGGCCAGGAAGGTGGCAAACGCCTCAACCACCTGCGGACGAGGCGAGGGGCCGGCCCGGGAGTCGGGGCGGACCTCCGTGAGGAGGAGGCCCCGGACGTAGGCCAGCACCCCGGGGAAGGTGAGTTCGGGGATGGGCCCGCCCTCCATCCGCTCCTCCTCGGTGACGTTCTCCCACTCCAGGTCGTTCCAGTAGAGCTCCTGCACCTCACCCAGGAGGTGTCGGCGGCGCTCCTCGGTGAGCTGAGGGGCGCCTTCGGCGGAGGGGATCCGGAGGGAACGGCCCACGATGCCCTGCAGTCGGCGGCGGCGCTGGGCCAGGAGGTCCTGGGGGGTCTTGGGGTCGGTCATGGGTCTCGGGGTCCGTCGGGCGTCGACGTTCACGGGAAGCGGGCGGGTCCCCGGCCGCCGGAACCCCGGGGGGTTCGAACCGGCTGGGCAGGAGGGCAACATACTCCGCTCGCTTGCCTTCATGCAAAACCCCTCCGGATCCGAAGATCCGGAGGGGTGGTCCGGCGAGTGCCGGAAACAGTGCCGGAGGAGGGACTCGAACCCCCGACTCGCGGATTATGATTCCGCTGCTCTAACCAGCTGAGCTACTCCGGCCAAGGCGGAAAAGTCTACCCCCGCCGGGAGCCCCCGTCAAGATCCGGCCGGGGGTGCGGGGGAGTCCTCGGCGAAGCGGTAGAGCACCTCCCCGTCGCGGATCATCCCGAACCGCTCCCGGGCCAGCTGCTCCAGGGTGGCCGGATCGTTCTCCAGGGCGTCTGCCCTGGACTCCAGCCGAGCCACCTCCTCTGCCAATGCGTCCCGGTCGGCCTCGGCGGTCACAACGTCGGCCTGGACGGACCGGAGGTCGGGCACGGAGTACTCCCCGCCAAAGACGGCGTAGTAGGCCGCCAGGCCCAGGAGTGCCGGGAGCACGAGTCGTCGAAGCATGGTCAGCCCGTGGGTCGGGGGGGGCGGAGGTCGTGGCCGGGATAGCGGGCGGCCGCGCCCAGCTCTTCCTGGATCCGGAGGAGCTGGTTGTACTTGGCCACCCGGTCCGTGCGGGATGCGCTGCCCGTCTTGATCTGGCCGGCGCCGGTGGCCACGGCCAGATCGGCGATGAAGGTGTCCTCCGTCTCGCCGGAGCGATGCGAGATGACGGCCCGGTAGCCAGCCTCGCCGGCCACCCGGATCGCTTCCAGCGTCTCCGTGAGGGTGCCGATCTGGTTCACCTTCACCAGGATGGCGTTGGCGACCCCCTCGTCGATGCCCCGGGAGAGGATGGCGGGGTTGGTGACGAAGATGTCGTCCCCCACCAGCTGCACCCGGTCCCCCACGGCCTCGGTGAGGGCGGCCCATCCGCTCCAGTCATTCTCGTCCAGGGGGTCCTCCAGGGAGAGGATGGGATAGCGCCGCATCCAGTCCTCCCAGAACTCGATCATGCCGGCGGAGTCGCGGCGCTCGCCGGAGGACCACCGAAAGACGTAGTCGCCGTCTGCGTGAAACTCCGATGCCGCCGCATCCAGCGCAAGCACCACGTCCTCGCCGGGACGGTAGCCCGCCTGCTCGATGGCCCGGAGGACGACCTCCACGGCCTCCTCGTTGGAGGAGAGGTCCGGTGCGAATCCGCCCTCGTCTCCCACCGAGGTGCTCCGGCCCTGCGCCGAAAGCACCTTCTGTAGGTTGTGGAAGATCTCCACCCCCATGCGGAGGCCCTCGGGAAAGCTCTCCGCTCCCACGGGCATGATCATGAACTCCTGGATGTCCACGTTGTTGGAGGCGTGGGCGCCCCCGTTCAGGATGTTCATCTGGGGCACCGGGAGGAGGTCGGCGGCCTCGCCCCCCAGGTGGCGCCAGAGGGGCTCGCCCCCGGCGGACGCGGCGGCACGGGCCGATGCCAGGGAGGCGGCCAGGAGGGCGTTCGCCCCCAGGCGGCCCTTGTTCTCGGTGCCGTCCGCGTCCACCAGGGCCCCGTCGACCCCTGCCTGGTCGGCGGCATCCCGTCCCTCCAGGGCCCGGGCGATCTCGCCGCCCAGGTGCCCCACTGCGGTCCGGACGCCCCGTCCCAGGTACCGAGCCGGGTCCCCGTCACGGAGCTCCACGGCCTCTGCCTCGCCTGTGGAGGCCCCGGACGGGACCGAGGCACGTCCCACCCCCCCGCCGACGAGGTGCACCTCCGCCTCCACGGTGGGGTTGCCCCTGGAATCGATGATCTCGCGTCCTCGAACGGTGCGGATGGTGGTCTGGCTCAACGTCTGGTCTCCTCATGGCTGGAAGGGGGGTCGGAGGCTCCGGATGGAGGCTCGGACGGGTCGCCGGACCCGGCCTCCGGGCCCGGGTCGGATGTCGGGTCGGGCCCGCGGTGGGGACCAGGGATCGAAACATCTCCGGGGAGGGCGCCCGGGTCGTCCATCAGGCCCAGTACCCGTCGCCGAGCCTCGTCCCTGAGCTGATTGCGCTCCTTCATCTCGCGTCCGGCGGTGGGGATGGGCTCCCCGATGCGGACCACGATCTCGCCGGGCCGGATCCGGAAGGTGCCCTTGGGCATGATCCGACGCGACCCCGATATCCCCACGGGCACGATCTCCACACCGGTCTGGATCCCCAGGACGAAGGCTCCCTTCCGGAACGCCTGGAGGCGGCCGTCGCTGGAACGGGTGCCCTCGGGAAACATGACCACGGTGAGGCGGTCCCTCCGGACCCGCTTGCCGGCCTGGTTCAGGGAATCCACAGCGCGGGAGAGGTTTCCCCGGGCCACCGAGATGTGACCACAGGCCTTCCAGGCCGGTCCGAAGATGGGAATTCGACCCAGCTCCTCCTTGGCGGCGAAGCGGTAGCGGGCGGGGAGGTGGCCCGCCAGGGCGAAGACGTCGAACCAGCTCTGGTGGTTCGCCACCACGATGTGGGGCTGGTCCCAGTCCACCGCCTCCAGGCCCTCGAAGCGAACCCGGACGCTGGCAGCCCGGAGGAGGATCCGGGCCCAGGCCCGCCCTGCGGGCTGGCAGTGCCGGCCGGCCCAGGGCAGGCGGAGGAAGGCGGCCACCAGCACCCAACTCGCCAGCACGAAGGTCACCGGAATGCCCACCAGGGCCACGAACACCATCCGGAGCCAACTCACCCCTCCCCCTCCCCTTCTTCGTCGCGGAACGGATCCCACCCGCCGGGGGCCAGGGGACGGACGCCACCCTTCTGCCCTCCCGGACCCCCGGGATCGCCAGCCAGGTGGACGCCTGTCCCCTCCACCACCCCACCGATGGGGGACAGGGAAACATCGAGCCCCCGGGCCCATTGTTCCACCCTTGTGACCGGAATGTCCGAAGAGATGGCCACGAGCAGCTCGTAGTCTTCCCCCCCGTGGAGGGCGTGGTGGAGCCGGGCGCCGCGCGCCACCGGGATACGCTCCGCCTCCAGGAGCAGCCCCACCCCCGAGGCCGCCGCCATGCGATGTGCATCGGTGGAAAGCCCGTCGGAGAGGTCCAGCGCCGCCCGGACCCCATCTGCCACGCCCAGTCGGCGCCCCAGCTCCAGCCTGGGGACCGGGTCCACGAAGGCCTGCCGGAGGGCTGGGCCGGGCCCCCTGCCCTCCTGCCAGGCCTCCACGGCGGCGGCGGCGGCGCCGAGCTCCCCGCTCACCCACAGGCGATCGCCGGGCCGGGCCCCGGAGCGGAGGAGGGGACGCGAGGCCCGGCCCAGCGCGGTGATGTCCAGGGCGACCCGGTCTTCGTCCCGGGGTGCCCGGACCAGGTCTCCCCCCAGGAGGGGGGCATCCCAGCGCGCTGCGGCGCTCCGGACCCCCTCCATGACCTGGAGGTCCAGGTCGGGGTCCTCCCGGCGGGACGGGACCACCAGGGCGGCCAGGATGCCTTCGGGGCGAGCCCCCATGGCCGCCAGGTCCGACACGGAAGCGGCCACGGCACGGGCCCCCGCCTCCCGGGGTGAGATCCAGTCCAGGCTGAAGTGGACGCCTTCCAGGCTCAGGTCGCAGGTGACGACCCGGCCATCGGAGAGGACGGCGGCATCGTCCTCCCCGGCTCCCACCTGCACCGATGCGGGCCTTTGGAGCCCCTGCAGGAAGGCCCGGATCCGGCTCGCCTCCCCTCCCAACGTCACGGAGGCCCCCGGTCGTAGAGGATGAAGGGGCCGGGGAGGTCCGTGGATCCATCGCCTTCCTCGGCCCACGCAGCGGGCAGGTGGTGGAGGACGTCGGACGGCCCCATGGGGTGGCCCCGCCCGGCCAGGTCCGCAGCCCTCCCCGTGAGGTGGAGGGCGACCCCCGCTGCGTGCTCCGGCAGGAGGCCCTGGGCCATGAGGCCGGCGGCCACTCCGGTGAGGACGTCCCCCATCCCGGCCCGGGCCAGGGCCGGGGACGAGGTGGGGGCCACCAGGACGGGGCGACGGGCCTCGGGCCCCGCCACGATGGTGGGCGAGCCCTTGAGGAGACAGCAGACCCCCATGCGCACCGCCAGGGCCCGAGCCCGTCGGAGGGGATCTTCCGACGCCTCCGCCTCCGGGGAGGTCCCGCCCTCGAGCCGCGCCATCTCCCCCGGATGGGGGGTCAGGAGGATCCTTCGTCGGGGTCGGGTCGCCCCGGGGCCGGAGGGTGCGGGCAGGGAGAGGTGTCCCCGGGCCAGGAGGGTGAGCGCATCGGCATCCAGGAGGAGTGCACGGGGCGGGTCCCCGGAGAGGAGCTCCGTCAGGAGGCGGGGGCCCGGGGCCTCCGGGTCGGTCCCCATCCCCGGGCCAGCTGCGACGGCATCCACCTCGCCCACCAGTTCCCGGGCCCGGTCCGGCTCCACCACCAGGGCCTCGGGGACAGATGCCTGCAGGATCCCCCGGGTCCGGGAGTCCGCCACCACCTGGAGGTAACCCACCCCCGAGAGGAGGGCGGCCCGGGCTGCCAGGACCGCGGCGCCCGCCATTCCCGGCGAGCCCGCCAGGAGGAGGAGCCGGCCCGCCGACTTCTTGTGGGCGTCCGGGGCCCGGACAGGTCGTCGGCTCCGGGCCCAGCCCGGGGTGACGAGCTGGCCGGAGGCGCCCCTTTCGGGCCAGGGGGGGAAGCCGATGTCCAGGACCACCAGGCGTCCGGTCCGCCGACGCCCCTCGCCCAGGAACGACCCCAGCTTGGCGGCACCGAAGGCCAGGGTCAGGTGGGCCGAGAGGGCGGCCCCATGGACGACCCCGGTCTTGGCCTCCACCCCGGAAGGGAGGTCCAGGGCCACGACGAAGGGGTGCTCCCCGTCGCCCCGGAAGGCCTCCACTCCCTGGAGGAGTTCGGCCAGGGGAGGCCGAACCGCGCCCCGGACCCCGATGCCCAGGACCGCATCCACCACGACAGCCGCCCGGGCCAGCTCCACCGGATCGAGTGCGGGGCCCCGGAGGATTCGGAGGGAATGGCCGTGGAGGAGGGGGTCGGGGTGGGGCCTGTCGCCCACCACCTGCAGGGTGACGTCGCGGCCGGCTGCGTGGAGGGTGCGCGCCAGGACGACCCCGTCACCGCCGTTCCCCCCGGAGCCAGCCAGGACCAGGATGGGTCCGCGGGGCCGGAGATGGTGCAGGACCGCGGCTGCGGTCCGGCCTGCCGATTCCATGAGGACCCCGGGACGGATGCCGGCCCCCCGGGGGAGCGGGGTCATGGACCGCCGATCGAGGTCCGCCGCCTCCTCCCCGGTGGCCACGAACACGCCGTCCCTCCCGAAGTAGTGCGGGGAGGGGTCGAGGGGCGGGAGGGGGCCGGGGTCAGGCATGGGCTCGCGGCTCAGTGGGCCGGACCCGATCGCCCCGGGTCCGTGGAGCCTGCGGCCTGCTCGCCGGTCCCTCGGCTGCGGGCACCTGCGGCCCAGGGATAGTTCGTCTCGAAGACATCCCCGAAATCGTAGACGCCCCGGAAGTCCTCCAGGCGGTCTCCCTCCTGCCTCACAAGGACCTCGGCCTCCACCAGGGCAAACACGACCTCGCCCAGGTCCTGGGTGGAGTGGATCCCCCAGTGGCCCAGGACGGTGCGGGCAGTGAGCCCGAAGTGGTGGAGGGCCAGGCGGCGGGCCCCATGGGCCAGCTCCTCCGCGGAGATGTGCCGAGGCTCGCCCAGGCCTTCCATGACCTCGTGAAGCGCAGACATCACAAAGGCATACGCCCGGGGGTGGAAGCGGGGGTGCCGCTCCCGGAGCCGGTCCAGGATCTCGTCTGCGAAGTCCACGTGGGTCATGGGGGCGGACCTTCCCCCCGAGGAACGGGGAGGTGGGGATAGAGGGGGAAGGAGGCCGCCATCTGGCGGATCTCTTCCCGGATCCGGCTGCGGACCCCCGGGTCCTCCGGCTCGTCCAGGACGTCGGCGATCCAGTGCCCGATACGGGCCATCTCCGCGTCGCCCATCCCGCGGGTGGTGAGGGCCGGCGTCCCGATGCGGAGGCCGGAGGTAACGAAGGGGGAGCGGGTCTCCCCGGGGACCGTGTTCTTGTTCACGGTGATGCCGGACTCCTCCAGGGCGTGCTCGGCGGCCTTCCCCGTGAGTTCGCCCCGGTTCCGGAGGTCCACCAGGACCAGGTGGTTGTCCGTCCCCCCCGACACCAGGTCCACCCCCCGCTCCTGGAGGGCCACCCCCAGGGATCGGGCATTCGCAACGATCTGTCGGGCATAGTCCCGGAAGGAGGGGTCCAGGGCCTCCCGGAACGCCACGGCCTTGGCGGCGATCACGTGCATGAGGGGGCCTCCCTGCATCCCCGGAAAGACGGCCTTGTCCACCGCCTTCGCATGCTCCGCCCGGCAGAGGATGATCCCGCCCCGGGGACCCCTGAGCGTCTTGTGGGTCGTGGAGGTCACCACGTCGGCATGGGCAACGGGGCTGGGGTGCACTCCGGCGGCCACCAGGCCGGCGATGTGGGCCATGTCCACCAGGAGGACGGCCCCCACCTCCCGGGCAATCTCACCGAAGGCCTGGAAGTCCAGGGTGCGGGCGTACGCACTGGCACCGGCCACGATCATCTTCGGCTGCACCTCCCGGGCCCGCTGGCGGACCACGTCGTAGTCCAGAAGGCCGTCCGACTCACGGACCCCGTAGGCATGGACGTCGTAGAGGATCCCCGAGGCGTTCACCTTCGACCCGTGGGTCAGGTGTCCCCCGTGGCTGAGGTCCATCCCCAGGACCCGGTCCCCGGGGTCCAGGAAGGCCAGGTAGACCGCCATGTTAGCCTGGGCTCCCGAGTGGGGCTGGACGTTCACGTGGTCGGCCCCGAAGAGCTCCTGGGCCCGGTCCCGGGCCAGGTTCTCGGCCACGTCCACGAACTCGCAACCCCCGTAGTACCGCTTCCCGGGCAGACCCTCGGCATACTTGTTCGTCAGGGGGGTGCCCACGGCCTCCAGGACCGCGGCGGACACGAAGTTCTCCGACGCGATGAGTTCGAGCTGGTCCTGCTGCCGCAGGGTTTCGCGGGTCACCGCATGGAAGATCTCCGGGTCTGCTGCCGCCAGGTACGAAAGGGGGCTGGAGTCACGTTCCTCCCCGTGAGCGGGGGAGGCGGAGACAGGGTTTGGAGAAGGGGCCATGGTCTTCTGGGAGTGGGAGCATGGGTGCGTTGGAATCCACCGACCTTCCTGCTGAAGATGGCGGGTCGCAAGCCGGAGCGGAACCGGCCCGGCCGCCCGGAGGGGGCGGACGGGGCCGGTCCAGGTGCTGCAGGGAGTCCCCACCGGGGTGGGAGATCCTCGGTCCGCATCTGCGGAACGGGAACCCGTCAGACGAAGCTGCGGGAGAGGTAACGCACCTGGTGGATGCGCTCCTCGGCCAGCCGGTCGGCAGCCTCCGCCGTGGGGAGGCTGTGCTCCTCGGCAATCTCGAAGATCCTGAGCAGGGTGCGGAAGATGTCTCCCGCCTTCCTGCGGCTCCGGTCCGAGCTCCAGTCGTGGAGCTCGCCGTAGACGTTGATGAGGCCCCCTGCATTGATCACGTAGTCGGGGGCGTAGAGGATGTCCCGCTTGTGCAGGGCATCGCCATGCTCGTCCCGGTCCAGCTGGTTGTTCGCCGCGCCGGCCACGATCTCCGTCTTGAGTACCTTCAGGGTGTCGTCGTTGATCGTGGCCCCCAGGGCACAGGGGGCGTAGATGTCGGCGTCCACTGCGTAGATCTCGTCGGGCCCGACGACCTGGGCACCGAAGTCCTCGCGGACCCGGGAAATCCGGTCCTGGTCGATGTCCGTCACGGTGAGCCGCGCCCCCTCGTCGTGGAGGAGGGCACAGAGGTGGTAGCCCACGTTCCCCAGCCCCTGCACCGTCACGTGCTTTCCTGCGAGCTCGGCGGAGCCCCAGCGTCGCTCCGCACAGGCCCGGATCCCCTGGAAGGTCCCGTAGGCCGTCACCGGCGACGGGTCACCGGAGCCGCCGTAGATCCCCACCACCGAGTCCGTCTCCATGCGGACGAACTCCATGTCGTCCACCGATGTTCCCACGTCCTCGGCGGTGTAGTAGCGTCCCCCGAGGGATTCCACGGCACGCCCGTGGGCCCGGAAGATCATCTCCCGGTCCCGGGTCCGGTTGTCCCCCACGATGACGGACTTCCCTCCCCCCAGGTTCACACCGGCCACGGCGGCCTTGTAGGTCATCCCCCGGGAAAGGCGGAGGACGTCTACGAGGGCCTCCTCGTCGGAGGCGTAGTTCCAGAACCGGGTCCCGCCCAGGGCCGGGCCCAGGGTGGAGTCGTGGATGGCGATGATACCGCGGTAGCCGAGCTCGGGCTCCGACCAGAAGACCACCTGCTCGTGTCCGTACTCGGAAAGAAGATCGAAGGTATTCATTCGGAACCGGCTCCAGATTGAGCGCTTGACAGTGTCTGAGGAATGGACCGCTGCCGGTCAGTCACCGGCATGTTCCCGGATCGCATCGCGAGCCACGATCCAGCGGAGGACCTCGTTCGTCCCCTCGTAGATTTCCGTCCCCTTGGCATCGCGCATGAGGCGCTCCACCGGGTAGTCTCGCATGTAGCCATAGCCCCCGAAGATCTGCACGGCCTCGTCGGAGGTCCACATGGCGGCCTCGCTGGCCGCCACCTTGGCCATGGCCGCGGCCGAATGCAGGGAGGAGGGGAAAGCCAGGGCACTCCCCGGGTCCTCCCCCTCGGCCCGGGCAGCCGTCTGCAGGAGGAGGGCCCGGGCACCTGCAATGCGGATGGCCATCCCCGCCAACTTCTCCTGGACGGCTCCGAAGCCGGATAGGGGTCGCCCGAACTGCTCCCTTTCTCCACCGTAGCGGAGTGCGTGCTCGTAGGCGGCCTCCGCGATCCCCAGGGCCTGGGCCGCCACCATGAGACGTCCGATGACCAGCGCGCTGCGGGCCACCGACCAGCCCTCTCCTTCGCTCCCCAGGAGGGCTTCGGCGCCCACCCGTACATCCTGGAACTGGAGGGTGGCACTCTCGGAAGCGGCCATTCCCAGCGTCCTCTCCCGCTCTCCGACCTCGATACCCGGGGCATCGCCGGGGACCAGGAAGGCGGAGAGCCCGGCGGCCCCGGAATCAGGCGCCCCGGTGCGGGCAAACACCAGGAGGAGGTCGGCCCTGGATCCGTTCGTCACCCAGGACTTGGTGCCCCGGATCGTCCACCCCTCACCATCGGGGGTAGCGATGGCCCTGAGCGACGTGGCGTCGCTCCCGGCCTCGGGCTCGGTGAGGGCGAAGGCCCCCAGGGTCTCTCCGGATGCCATGGAGGGAAGCCATGCCCCCTTCTGGGCGTCCGTCCCCCACTCCAGTACACAGGTGGAGACGGGGCCCCCGTGGATGAGGACGGAGAGGGCCACCGAGGCATCGCCCCAGGCCAGGGCCTCCAGGGTGAGGAGGGTGGTGGTCAGGTCGAGCCCGAGTCCGCCGTGTTCTTCCGGCACCCGCATGCCCATGAAGCCCAGTTCGGCCACCTTCCGGAAGATCTCGTCGGGGAGCTGCCGGGCTGCATCCCATGCCTCGGCGTGGGGACGGATCTCGCCGGCTGCGAACTCCCGGGCCATGGCCCGGATCTCGAGCTGCTCTGCGGTGAGCACGGGGAGGTCAGCCGTCATAGTCATGGAACCCCCGACCCGACTTCCGTCCGAGCCAGCCCGCCGCCACGTACTTCCGGAGGAGGGGGCAGGGGCGGTAGCGGTCGTCCCCCAGCTCCCGGTGGAGGACCTCCAGGATGTTCAGGCAGGTGTCCAGCCCGATGAGGTCCGCCAGGGCCAGCGGACCCATGGGGTGGTTCATCCCCAGCTTCATCACCGTGTCGATGGCCTCGGGCTCGGCGACCCCCTCCATGAGGGCGAAGACCGCCTCGTTGATCATGGGCATGAGGACCCGGTTCGACACGAAGCCGGGGTAGTCGTTCACCTCCACCGGCACCTTGCCCAGGGCCTTGGAGAGCTCCATGACCCGGGCTGTGGTCTCGTCGTCGGTGGCCAGCCCCCGGATGACCTCCACCAGCTTCATGACGGGGACCGGATTCATGAAGTGCATCCCGATGACCTTCTCGGGCCGGGAGGTGGACGCCGCGATCTCGGTGATGCTGATGGAGGAGGTGTTGGATGCCAGGATGGCATGGGCCGGGGCGTGGGCATCCAGGTCCGCGAAGACCTCTGCCTTGAGCTCGGCCCGCTCCGGGACCGCCTCCACCACCAGGTCGGCCTCGGCCACACCGGCGGCCCGGTCCGTCTCGGTGCGGATCCTGGCCAGCGTCGCATCGCGGTCCGCCTCCGAGATCCGGTTCTTGCGGACCTGGCGGTCCAGGTTCTTCCCGATGGTCTCCACGGCCCGCTGGAGGACGTCGGCGGAGAGGTCCACCAGGACGACATCGAGGCCACCCTGGGCCATGACGTGGGCAATCCCGTTGCCCATGGTTCCACCACCGATGACGGCGACGGTGCGGATGTTCTTGGAACTCATGCGATCTTCCCTCTGCGCGGATTCGAAGGGGTGGGAACGGAGACGGGACCCCGCGGGGTCAGCCCCTCTCCACCGACAGTGCCACCGCATTCCCGCCGCCCAGACAGAGGGTGGCGAGGCCGGTGGAGGCATCCCGCTGCTTCATGGCGTTCAGCAGGGTGACCAGGACCCGGGCACCGGAGCAGCCGATGGGGTGGCCCAGTGCCACGGCTCCACCATTGACGTTCACCCGGTCCGGATCCATCTCCAGGGCCTTCATGTCGGCCAATGCCTGGACGGCGAAGGCCTCATTGACCTCGAAGAGGTCGTAGTCCCCGATGGAGGTGCCCGTGCGGCCCATGAGGTTCCGTACGGCCTCGATGGGGGCGAAGAAGAGGTCCCTGGGCTCGGTGCCCCCCGACGCATAGCCGGTGATGCGGGCCTCCACCTCGAGCCCGTGGGTCTCGGCAAACTCCAGGGAGGTCACCATGAGGGCGGCCCCTCCGTCGTTCAGCCCCGGTGCGTTGCCGGCGGTGACCACCAGGTTCTCCAACCCTTCTGGCGCGTCCCTGGGGAAGGCGGGCCGGAGCCGGCCCAGCGCCTCCATGGAGGTCTCCCGGCGGGGTCCCTCGTCCGTGTCCACCACGGTGGGGCCCTTTCGGCCTTCGATGGTCACCGGGACGATCTCGTCGTCGAAGCGCCCCTCGTCCATGGCGGCGACGGCCTTCCGGTGGGAGTCCAGGGCGAAGGCGTCGGCCTCCTCCCGGGTGATGCCCGCCCGGTCCGCCGTGTACTCGGCGTGACCGCCCATGTGGCAGTCCCCGAAGGAACACCAGAGTCCGTCGTGGATCAGGCCGTCCTCCAGAGTCCGGTCCCCGAACTTCGTACCCTGCCGCATGCCGCGGATGAAGTAGGGGACGGTGGACATGGACTCGAAGCCCCCTGCCACCACCGCCTTCACATCTCCGGCCCGGATCCCCTGGGCCGCCAGCATGACGGCCTTGAGGCCGGAGCCGCAGACCTTGTTCACGGTGAGGGCCGGGATCGTGGCGGGGAGGCCGGCGTGGATGGCGGCCTGTCGAGCCGGCGCCTGTCCGCCGCCGCCCTGGACCACGTTCCCCAGGATGACCTCGTCGATGGTCTCGGGGTCGATTCCGGCGCGCTCCACCGCAGCCTGCACCGCCACGGCGCCCAGCCTCGACGCCGGGAGGGGACTGAGGCCACCGAGGAAACGGCCGATGGGGGTGCGGGCACCGCTGACGATGACGGGGGTCCTGGCCTTGTCGGTCATGGAGGCTCCTGAAGCTGCGGGGCAGGATGTATGGTCACGGAGAACTCGTCCGGAGCAGGAAACCCTACCCTGCCGGGACGTCCGCGAGACTGTCGGATTCTTCGACGCACCCGGGGAAACGGCCCCAAGCTGCGCCCACACTGCCGGGAGGCTGGGAACCGGGCGCCGGAGGGTGTCCGGAGGACCCCTTCCAGCCGCAGGGCGGGACGGGGCCGTCGAGCATGTCGGGTTGTGGGGCGAGCCCCGAAACCGTGGGGCCCAGCCGTTCGAAGATAGAAGGAAACGACGTGGAGGTCAGCCCTTGGTCGGCTCCGGGGAGGTGGCGTCGTCGGTGTCCCCCGGGTCCACCAGATCCCGGCCCCGGTCGTCGAGGTGGCCCCAAGGAACCCGGGCGTCGTGCTCAAGCACCAGGAGCCACCCCTCGTCCCGGGCCCTCGCCCAGAGGAGCCGCTTGGACTCCAGGGTCCTGAGCGGCTCCAGGTCGTAGCCCATGATCCAGGGCAGGGGCAGGTGGGCCCGGGTGGGGCAGAGGTCCGCCAGGTAGCAGGCAGTCTCCCCATCGGACTCCACCAGCACCGACTGGTGCCAGGGCGTGTGGCCCGGGGTGTGGAGGAGCCGGACCCCCCGGGTCACCTCCAGGCCCCCGGGGTCCTCTGCAGGGACCCGCACCGGGGCCCAGAGGCCGGCCTCCTCCAGGGGGTCCAGGTGATCCGCCACGTAGGAGGCCCGGATCCGTTCGTTGGGACGTCGTCCGAACTCGAGTTCGCGCTCGTCCACCACATGGCGGGCCCGGGGGAAGGCCGGGGCAACGGAACCGTCGAGCCGACGCCAGCTGGCTCCTCCCACGTGATCGAAGTGGAGGTGGGTCAGGACGACCATGTCCACGTCGTCAGGGGAGAACCCGGCCGCCCGGATCCCGCTCTCCAGCCGCGTAGGTCCGTCCTCGGGGTTCTCCGGAGCGTTTTCGATCCCGTAGATGGAGCGGAACTTCTCGCCCTCCTTGTTCCCGGCGCCCACGTCCACCAGCACCAGGGCATGGGGCGCCTCCACCAGGAGGCAGCGAAGGGCCAGGGGGATCCGGTTCCGATCGTCGGGAGGAATCCTCCGCTCCCACAGGGGACGGGGAACCACCCCGAACATGGCGCCTCCATCCAGTCGCTGGAGACCGGCCTCCACGGCATGGATCCGGATGCCGCCAACCTGTCGTGTGCGGACCAGGGGCAGGTCTCGGGTGGAGATCTGGTGGGCGTCGTCGTTCTTCTGCGGTCCTTCCGGTT
>REBX01000256.1 GCA_007692505.1 Gemmatimonadales bacterium
CTGGAAGTACACCACCCCAGCTGCCGTCCGGCCCTCTTCCTCTGCGCCCTTCGCCCTGCCATGAGCCGCCGCCGCATCCTCCACCCCGTTCCCGGGGAGCGCCTCCCCCGGGGGTTCGCCCAGCGCCTGGAGAACCCGCCGGAACCGGTGGAGCCCCGCCCCGCCGCCACCGTGGTCCTCCTCCGGTCCGGCCCCGGGCCCGCTGCCGGGGGCGACCCGGTGGGCCACCCCGAGGCCGCCGGGCTCCAGGTCCTCCTCCTCCGACGGAGTCGGGCCACCGGGTTCGTCCCCGGGGCCTGGGTCTTCCCGGGAGGCCGCATCGATGCCGGCGACCACGCCCTGGCCCGGCGGCTGGGCCGCCCCGACGAGGCCCCCCACCTGGCCGCCCTCCGGGAGGCCTTCGAGGAAACGGGGATCCTCCTGACCCGGGAGGGCGGCACGCCCCGGATCCTGGTTGCGGACCGGGACCGGGAGCTGGACGGGGAGCGCCGCAGTCTCCTGGAGGGCGAGCTCACCATGGAGGACATCCTGGGCCGCCGAGGGCTCGAGCCGGACCCCGCCGCGGTCACCCGCATTGCCCACTGGATCACCCCCGAGGTCGAGCCCCGGCGCTACGACACCCACTTCTTCGCCGCAGCCGTGCCCCCGGGAACGAGGGCCGCAGTGGACGATGGCGAGATCGTGGAGCACCGGTGGCTGGCGCCGGCCCCGGCGCTGGCGGAGCACGAGGCGGGGCACCTCCCCATGGTCCTCCCCACCGTGCGGACCCTGGTGCACCTGGGGCACTTCCGATCTCCAGGGGACGTTCTGGAGTATCACGAGGAGCGGGAGGTGGTGCCCATCCTCCCCCGCTTCGTGCGCACGCCCGACGGAGTCGCCCTGGAGGTGGAAGAGCCCCTCCCGGGAGACGAGCAGGAGCCTGGAGCATGAACGTCCCCACCCCCACCCCGGAGCACGGCCCCATGGACCTTCGCCAACGCCTCCGCCCTGCAGGCACCGTGGGGGGACTCCTGCTCCTCCTCGTGGTCCTGGTGGGGATCACGGGCTCGGGCACCGGCACCGGCGCCGCAGAGGCGGCCTCCTCGCCGGAGCTCGCCCCCTCCGGCACCGACCCGGCCACCGGTGCCCGGGTCGGCACGGCGGACCCGGTGGGCGAGCACCTGCACCTGGACCCCCTCGCGCCGGAGCGGGAGGAGGCCCTCCTGGACAGCCTCCGAACCGCCCTTCGGGACGCCCGGGACCAGGGACCCCGGCCGTCCATCGCCCTGGTGGACCACCTCCTGGGCGAGCTCGCCGTGGTGGAGGACTGGCGTCCCCTGGTGGTGGCCGAGCTCCTGGCCCCCCACGGCGACACGGCGGGAGTCCGACAGCGCGTGGCCTCCCTCCCGGAAGGCTCGGGGCTGGCGGAGCGATGGGGGCACGAGCTCCTGGTGGAGGCCTGGAGCCAGGCCGACGACCGTCCGGGAGCCATCCGCATGGCCCGGGACCACGGGCTCTGGAGCCGGGCGGGCCGCCTGGCACTGGCCGAGGGCGATACGTCCCGGGCCCGGGACGACCTGGCCCGCTCCCTGGCAGAGGAGGGGGGCAGTGCCGCCCGGGCCGCGGCCCGGGCCCTCCACCGCCTGGGAGACGTCCCGGCCGAGCTGGTGTCCCCGGTGGGCGCCCTCCTCCTGGAGGCCGGCGACCACCAGGCGGCCATCACCCGACTGGGGCCCCTCCTGGAGGGCGCGCCCCCCCTGTCCGGCGCCGATGCCGAATCTGCCGCGGCCCGGCTGGTGGTGGCCGAGGCCCACCTGGCCCTGGGACGGGGCGCAGAGGCGCAGGCCACCCTGGCCACCCTCCCGGACCCCGGCGACTCCAGCGTCCCCCGGCGGGTCCGGGCCGACGCCCACGCCGTGGCCGTCCGGGCCGCCCTCCTGAGGAACCAGGTCACCGAGGCGGAGCGGGCCGCCATGGCGCTGGCCGAGCTGGACCCGGGTACGGCCCGCACCGAGGAGGTCCTCCTGGAGCTCCTCCGACATGTCCGCGCCCGGGGCCCCGCCCACCGGGAGCCCCACATCCTGGGCCTTCTGGCCAGTTCCGGGGTCCGGAGCAGCACCGGCGAGCTGGAGCTCGTCCGCCAGGGGGCGGAGCTCTACCTGGCGGGAGACCTCACCGGGGCCGGGGCCACCTTCCAGGAGTTCCTCGCCGGGGGGGGACGCACCGCCGGACTCCAGCAGGCCCGCTACTGGACCGGCCTCGTACACGAACGGAAGGGGGAGCTGGAGGCGGCCCGGGACCAGCTGGAGGCTGCGTGGGCGCTGGACCCCTACTCCTTCTATGGCCTCTTTGCAGGTGAACGGCTGGGCCTCCCCGTCCTCCCCGACGACCTCCCCTCCGGTCCCCATGCCGAGGGGGCGGAGCGGGACGCGCTGGAGCGGCAGGTCCGGAATGCCCTGACCCGCCTCCGGGTGCACCAGGTCGTGCCCACCTCCGGGTCCTTTGCCCACGAGGTGGAGCGACTCACGGCCCACGGCATTGCCGAAGGCGTGCTGGCCTACGAGCTGGCCGAGGCCCTCATCGAGGCCGAGTTCCCCATCCAGGGGATCGTCATGGGGCGGGACATCCGTCGGGCGGAAGGGGAGTGGAACCTGCGGCTCCTCCGCATCGTCCACCCCCTGCCCCACAGGGAGGCGCTTGTCCGCCACGCCCGGGCCCAGGGGCTGGACCCGTTCTTCGTGGCGGGGCTGATCCGGCAGGAGTCCATGTTCCACCCCACCATCCAGAGCTCGGCGGGGGCAGTGGGGCTCATGCAGATCATGCCCGGGACGGCCCGGGAGGTGGCGGCGTCGCAGGGGATCCGCTACAGCGCGGCCCAGCTGGGCGACCCGGAGTACAACCTTCGGCTGGGCACCCGGTTCCTGGCCCAGATGGTCCGGCGCTACGACGGGCGGGCCGAGGATGCGCTCTCGGCCTACAACGCCGGGCCCTCCAGGATCAACCAGTGGCGGCAGCGCGACGTGTGGGGGGACCGGGACGTGTTCATGGAGTTCATCCCCTTTGCCGAGACCCGGCACTACGTGAAGGTCGTGCAGCAGTACGCCCGGATGTACGCCGCCCTCTGGGGTTGCGAGGACTTCCAGCCCTGCACGGGCCTGTCGTACGATGCGGTGCTGGCCCGGAGCCCCCACGCCGGAGGGGCTCCGAGCTCCGCCCTGGCGCGCTGAAGGGGGGGGCGGCCGGGCGGGGGTCAGTACCGGGGCAGGGGTCCGTCCGGATCCATCTCCCGCTCCGCCTTCTGCTGGCGCACCATCTCGGCCACGTCGGCCAGGAGCTGCCTGGCGTCGTAGACGATCCCGTCCTTGATGGTGTAGCGCACCCCGCCCACCCGGGCGGCCTCGCCGGTCTCGTCGTCCAGCTTCACCGCGCCGGTCCCGTAGAGGACCTTAAGGTTCTCCAGCGGATTCTCCTCCACGATGACCAGGTCGGCCAGTTTCCCCGGCTCCACGGTGCCGATGGGGGGCTCCTCGCCCCGGGGCTCCCAGATCTCCTGGGCGGCGTAGAGGGTGGCGGACTGGATGACCTCGAGGGGGTGGAGGCCCACCTCCCGGAGGAGCTCCAGCTCCTCGATGTACCCGAAGCCGTAGATCTTGTAGATGAAGCCGGCGTCGGCCCCTGCGGTGAGGCGCCCTCCGGCCCGGTGGAAGTCCAGGAGGAAGTCCATCCACTTCCGGTAGAACTGGCGCCACTCCGCCTCCTCCTCGGTGCCCCAGTAGAACCAGTAGGAGCCGTGGGCCCGGCGATTCGGCCGGAAGAAGTCCCACATGGAGGGGAGGGTGTAGGTGTCGTGCCACTCCGCCTCCCGGGCCCGCATGACGTCGCGGTTCGCCTCGTAGATCGTCATGGTGGGGTTGATGAAGAAGTCCAGCTCCACGAACTCCTGCACCAGGGCGTCCCACGCCTCGCTCCCCCGGTCATGACTGTACCGCCAGAGCCTCGCCACCTCGGCAAAGCGGTGCTGCTCGTTCTGGTAGTTGTAGTCCAGTCGGTACGGCGGGATCTGGTGGGTGTCCATGAGGGCCTCGAAGAGCCCGTAGAAGTGGGTCATCCCCGTGAGGCCCAGGCGCGCCGCATCCTGCGCGTTCATGTGGGCGACCCTGGGCTGGGAGAGGTGGGCCGTGGTGCCCATCCCCAGCTGGTTCGCCTCGTCCACGATGGCCTCCATGAGGGGGGGCTCCATCCCGTGGGTGTGGAACTTGATCCCGTCCACCCCCTGTTCGTGGGCCCACTGCACCCACTCCCGCCCCATCTCCGGCGTGTTGATCCGGCCCCGGTCCCAGCCGCTGGAGGGGCGCTGGTAGTTCACGATGCGGGGGGCCACGATCTCGTTCGCCTCGCTCCGGGCCTGCTCGCTCAGGCTCAGGTCGAAGCCCGTGAGCCCCACGCCCCGCACCGTGGTGATCCCGTGGGCAAGCCAGAGCTTGTAGGCGTAGGAGAGCTCCGGGTTCTTCGGCGCCCCGCCGGCGTGGGCGTGGTTGTCGATGAAGCCCGGCAGGACGTACATGCCGTGGGCGTCGATCTCCCGGTCCGCACCGGAGGGCCGCGACCCCTCGTTGATCTCCACCCCGGGGTAGCCCACGGTCTGCACCGAGACGATCCGGTTCCCCTCGATGACGATGTCGGTGGGCCCTGCCGGGGGGCCGCCGGTGCCGTCGATGAGGGTTGCACCCCGAATGATGAGGCGTTCGTGAGGGCCATCTCCCTCGTCGGGTCCCCGGTCCGGCCCGGGCCGGGTCTGCCCGCTGAGCGCCGCGGGGATCAGGAGGAGGAGGGCCGTGAGGAGGGAGAGGGCAGGTCGGGCGCTATGGGGCAGCATGGGCAGCGGGGTGTGGGGCGGGAGAGGACGTCTGTGACCCCGCCAAGGTAGAAGGGGGCCCGGGAAGGGACCAGTTCGGGGGCAATTCAGCGGCAGTTCAGGAGCAGTTCGGGACCACTCCGGGAGCGGCGTCGAGCCTCAGTCCCGGTCGCCGCCGGACAGGCGGAAGAGGGGGGCCGTACCCACCGCCCTCACCCTCCGGCTCCACCACACCAGGATGGGCACCAGGACCACGGTGGGGAGGAGCCAGGCCAGGAAGCCCGGGTCCGTGGGCATGTTCGTGGTCACGAAGCCCGTGACGGCGGCAATCGTGCCCCCCAGCATCATCCTCAGGTGGTAGGCGATCCGCTCCCGCCCCCGGGGCAGGCCGTCCCGGAACACGGCCACGTCGGCCCGTCCCAGGGAGATGGCCAGGAGCCCGAAGACCAGGAGGACCACCCACATCCCGTCGCCGGAGAGGCCGAGGAATCCGGCCAGGCCCAGCATTAGGACGCCGGTGGCCACCATCCCCCACGCCGCCGTGCGGTCGAGGGTCGAGACCCGGCCGTCCCTCCTCCGGGCGTGCCGAAGCCCCGAGAAGGCCATGTAGAAGCTGAAGAGGGCCACCAGGAGGAGGAGGATGCTGGAGGCCAGGACGGCCAGGGGGATGGAAGTGACGAAGAGGATGGCCATCCCCCAGAAGAAGGCGAGGCCGGTGCGGCGGTGCCAATGGTGAGCCAGCCCGGCGGCCTGGGTGGCCATGGCCCCCAGGGCACCGGCGAGGGCAGATGCGCCGCCGACCACGTGTACCAGGAGGAGGGCCTGCGACCAGGTGGGCATGGTGGTTCGAGGCTGCCTTTCCGGGGCCGGGAGGTGTCGGGACGGGAGTTACAGCTGGACCCCGAGAGTCCGGGGGATGGGGAGGTCGCCACCGGTGGCCTCCCGGAGGCCAGTCTGAATCCTGGCGCCTCGGGCGTCAAGCGGGGGTGGGGCGGCTGGATGCGCGGGTTCTTTGTCCCACCTCCCGGCTGCACGTTCCCGAGGGTCCGTGGTGGGGCGGGCTTGGCCGGACCTGCGGGGCGGGACCTGGGGCGGTTGGGGCGGATCGGGCCGATTCCCCTTTTGCGGAGCCCATCCGCGTGGCCCGGCCCGCGGCCCCTCCGCTCCGCGTGGCTGGGCGGGCGCCTTTCCGCATGCTTCGGCGCGCGACCTTCCGCGTGCTCCGGCGCGCACGCCCCCACGCGTGTGCGGATTTTCGCCACTATTGAACAAGATGCTGCACGCGTTTTCTGCTACCCAACCCGTTGGAGGATAGTCCCCATTATTGGCGAAAACCCTGCACGCGAAACCCTTGGGCCCGCGGAGGACGCGGCGGGGGCTGAGGACGCGGCGGGAAGCGGAATACGAGCCGGAGAGCGTGCCAGGACGGTTCGAACAAGGATGGCGGGCGGCAGGGCCGCCCACCACTTATTAGTTTTTTATATAGGCCGCCAGGCCGGCGCCGGGGCAATGAGTTTTTGATATAATTGCCGTCGGGGAGGGACGGCCCATCATTATTCTTTGATATGGCGCCGGCCGGGGAAGGGGCGAAGAACATGAGGATTCCATATGTCCGTCCGGCGCGATGGCTCGGGGAGCACCCTGACCGATGGGGTCAGAACAGGACCTGAAGCTGGACCACCAGGGTCTGGAGGGTGGGCAGGTCTCCACCGGTGACCTCCCGGAGGCCCGTCTGGACCTTCGCCTGGTGGCCGTCCAGATGGACGTTTGCCCCCAGCTCCCGGGTGGTTCGGCGGAGGACCGAGGCACCCCCGGGAGCCTCCCACCCACTGGCTCGCCCCACCATCTCCAGGCGCCGGGGCATCACGAATGCACCGAGGGCGACGGTGCCGCCCACGAAGGTTCGGGCCTCAGCCCCGGAAGTCCGGGGATCAATGCGCCGGGCGAACCCCTCCAGGACCAGGCTGCCCCCGCTGCGGTGCACCACCAGGTCGGCAGTCCCGGCCCGGACCCGGGCCTCCGGGGCCGCAGGGAGGTCGGGAGAAAAGGCGGGCACGAGGCTCCGCCAGGCGACCTGCCCGCCCATGCCCAGGGCCACGGCGAGGCCAGGGGTCCGGGCCAGGTCCGACTCGGAGGAGGGGATCGGCCCCCGAAGGGAGCGGACAGCCCGGACGGAGGCCAGGCCTCCGGGGGTCACCTCCGTCCTCCGGCCCATCCCACCTCCGTCGAAGACCCCGCCCTCTGCCCGCCATCCGCTGCCCACGACCCGGGCCGTGATCCCAACATCACGCCCCTCCGGTGTGCCCAGCTGCTCCGCCGCCCCGGACCGCTCCGGGAGATGGTGGCGGGCCGAGCTCACGTCGCGCTGCCAGTGGAAGGGGACCTGCATCTGCCCGGCCCGCAGCCGGAGCCCGTCCCGGGGGACCAGGTCCACCCATGCGTCCAGGAGGCGGGCCGACGTCCCGGAGAATTCCGGCGTGACCCGGACCGCGTGCACCGGACCGGGGAGCCGGGCGTCCAGGATGACCGGGCCCGGCGGAATCGGAACCCGGTGCGGGAGGCCTCGGCGGAACCCGG
>REBX01000261.1 GCA_007692505.1 Gemmatimonadales bacterium
GAGCACCGGCGCGTCCTGGTGGCGGGCGGACGCCGGGATGACGGCCCTCCCGGGCGATGGGGTCCGCCTCACGGTCCTCCACCCGGGCAGCGACGCCCCAGTGGCCCGGGACCCGGCCCTGGGGATTCCCTCCGACCCCAACGACGTCTCCGTCGTCCTCCTGGTGGAATGGGGAGCTGCGGCCATCCTCCTCACCGGAGATGCCTACGTGCCGGTGGAGGAGGCCATCCTCTCCGACCTGCCCCCCCTCACGGTCCTCAAGGTGGGGCACCACGGGAGTCGGACCTCCACCTCGGCGGCCCTCCTGGAGCGCACCCGTCCGCAGTGGGCCCTCATCCCCGCCGGCGACGGGAATCGCTTCGGGCACCCCCACCCCGAGGTGACGGATCGGCTGGAGGCCGCCGGTGCGCGCATCCTCCGTTCGGACCGTGACGGACACGTTCGCCTCCGCATTCGCAGGGATGGGCGGGTGACGGTGGACACGGGTTTCTAGGAGGATGCCATTCGCTGCTGAGCCCCCACCGCCGGGAGCCGTCATTGCCCGCCCCCGGGCAGTGGGCCGCTCCCGGCGCTCTCGGGGGTTCCGCAGGATGGGGCCGGGGCCGTAGCTTCGGGGGAGGATTCCGCCCGCCCGTTCCGGACACCGGCCATGAACGACACCCACATCATCACCATCGAGCGGCACATCATCGAGGAGGAACGGCGGCACCCGGAGGCCCGGGGCGCGTTCTCCAACGTCCTGAGCGACCTGGCGCTGGCCGCGAAGGTCATCTCCCGCCAGGTGAACATGGCGGGGCTGGTGGACATCCTCGGACGGGCCGGGCACCGGAACGTGCAGGGGGAGGATGTCCAGAAGCTGGACGTCTTCGCCCAGGACGTGATCTGGCGGGCCATGGACCACACGGGGCACCTCTGCTGCATGGCCTCCGAGGAGGTGGAGGAGTTCATGCCCATCCCCGACAAGTTCCCCGCCGGGGACTACGTCCTCCTCTTCGATCCGCTGGACGGGTCCTCCAACATCGATGTCAACGTCTCCATCGGGACCATCTTCTCCATCCACCGGAAGGTGTCGAAAAGTGAACGGGGGGCCGAGGAGGACTGCCTGCAGCCCGGACACCGGCAGATGGCTGCGGGGTATGTGCTCTACGGTTCGTCCACCATGATGGTGTACACCACCGGAGAAGGCGTCCACGGCTTCACCCTGGACCCGTCCATCGGCGAGTTCATCCTGAGCCATGAAAACATCCGGATCCCCGACCCCCCGTCCCGCTACTACTCCGTGAACGAAGCCTATTTTTCCCGCTGGACCCCCGAGATGCAGGCCCATGTGGCCCGCCTCAAGGATCCGGACCGGGAGGAGGGAGGGTTCTCTTCCCGCTATATCGGCTCCCTGGTGGCCGATGCCCACCGGACCCTCATGCGGGGCGGGCTCTTCATGTATCCTGGCGACCGCCTGAACCCCAGGGGCAAGCTGCGGCTCCAGTACGAGGCCAATCCGCTGGCCTTCATCGTGGAGCAGGCCGGAGGCCGGGCGTCCGACGGCCGGACCCGGATCCTGGACCGGGAGCCCGACCACCTCCACGAGCGGATCCCCCTCTTCCTCGGATCTGACTCCATGGTCCGCGACGTGGAGGCCGCTCTGGGCAAGATGGGCGGGTTCGGGCCCGGCGCCGGAGTGTACGGACGATGACCGGCGCCCGCGGTCCCGGCGTCCGGTGGGCCCTCCTTCTGGCCCTCCTTCCCCTCCTCCTGGTGGCTTCCTGCGACAGCACGGAGCCGGATCGCCGCGGCACGGTGGAGGGACGGGTCCTGGTGGACGATGCGCCCCTGGCCGGGGCGGTGGTGGAGCTCACCGGCCCCGTCACCCGGAGCGAGACCACGGACGCCGAGGGGCGGTACCGATTTTCGGAGGTCCCCACGGGGGCCTACGTGGTCTCCATCCGGGACGTCCCAGACGATGCGGCCTTCCAGGCCATCTCCCGTACCGCGGTGCTGAACGACGAGACGACCATTTCAGTGGAGTTTCGGGGCAACTTCATCCGGACCACCTCCCTGAGCGGGCGGGTCATCTCCCGTGACCAGGGGCTGGCCGGGGTCTCCGTGGAGCTCGCCGGGCCCGACACCCTGGTCACCGAGACGAACTCCGCCGGCGCCTACTCCTTCTCCGCCCTCCGGAGCGGGACGTACCAGCTCTCCATCAGCGACTTCCCCTCCACGGTGTCCTTTCCCTCCGTCACACGGTCCATCACGCTGGGCACCGGCGAGGAGCGGGTTGCCGACTTCCAGGGCACTCCAGAGCTCACGGCCACCGCCGTGATCCGGGGCGTCCGGGCCCTCCTCCCTGGTGGAGCCACCGAGCCCATCGAGCTGGACCAGCTCCGCGGCCGGCTCCAGGTGGAGGTGGGGGTGGAGCCGGGGGAGGACACACCGGACTCCGTCCAGGTCCTCCTGGGGGACCGGGTGCTGGGGACCCAGCGCTTCGGGCAGGGGGAGATCCCCGATGCCGGGGAGCCCCTCCCGTCCCGGCTGGACCTCTTCTTCGAGGCGAACACGGCCCGCTTCGACTCCGTCACCGCCGACCCCCGCTTCCTGAACGGCGAGAAGGACCTGACGGTCCGTCTGGCCACCAGGGAAGGGGGGCCCGAGGCGTGGACCGCGTCCATCCCGGTGGTCCTGGACAACCCGGACACCTTCATTGCCACCCTGGAACCCGCCCGGGGGCCCGTCACCGGTACCGACGGCCAGGAGTGGGTGGCAGGCGACCTGGACGTGGTCCTGGTCCCCGTGTCCTACTCGGGTCGGGAGGTCACCACGGTCACCGCCGAGATCCGGCGGGCCGGCGGGGGGATGGTGGCCCGCAGGAGCGTGGGTGGAAGCGCACCCTTCCGGATCCCCTTCCCGGCCTCCGGGGGCGGAGAGGCCTCCCTGGAGGGATACCAGACCCCCGCCGGCCTGGTGGATCGAGTCCGGGTCACTTCGGCGGGGTACTCCGGGGGAGGACCGGGCGTGCCCGCTCTCCCCAGGGTGGTCCTGGACTCCCTCCGCATCGACCAGGAGGCCCCGGTGGCCGACTCCGTCCGCCTCCCGTCGCAGGGATCGCAGTCGGACTGCTGTCGGGACAGCTGGGTGGGTGCCGAGTTCCCCTTCTCCTCGGTGGTGGTGGGGCTGGATGACCCCGGCGTGGGCCAGCCCTCCATCCGCGTCCACGCGGGGCCGGCGGAGCTCGACGACGAGGAACTCCTGGACCTGGCCCCGGTGGAGCAGGGGAGTGACCTGGAGGAGACGAGCTCGAACACGGCCTATCGGGCCCTGGTCGTGCTGGAGGACGCCCTGGGCAACACCCGGGTCCTGCCCCTCCAGCCCACGTCCACCAACTCGGCCTCGGGCTCGGGCGGCGCGCGGTTCGGGGTGGACCTCCTGGGGCCCACGGTGGTCCTGGACACCTCGGGCAGCGGGCTCGGCGAGTCCGAGTCCAACCCCTCGCCGGGGGCACGCTGGGTCCTGGACGTGCAGGACGCCGGCCCCTCGGGGATCGGCTCCCTGCCGGCCCGGACCCGGATCCAGCGGATGGGGCCCGATGCCCCGGCGGGGGGGCAGTGCATCCTGCCCTCCGGCGGAGACCCCTGCAGCCCGGTCCCGGCCGGCCTGGTCCGGGACTTCCAGTCTTCGGGCCCCGGGGTCTACACCTTCGAGGCCTTCGTCCTGGACCGGGCGGGGAACCGCTCCGCCGTGATCCTCTCCGAGGTGGAGGTGGACGGGGACGACGCCGACCCCTGACCTCGACCCCTCCTCCCTGACCCCCCGACCCGACCCCCACGGGGATCCGTCCCCCGGGGGGCGGCCGGCCTCAATCCGGGAGCTGGTCCACCCGGGCGTCGAAACCCGCCAGAAGCTCCTGCTTCAGGGGCCAGGGGGCGAACCCGGCCTCGAACCCCATCCGGGCCACCTGGACGAGTTCGTCCCTGCCGAAGCCCAGGTCCCGGGCGGCAGAGGCATACTCGTGGACCAGGTCCACCCCGGAGACCAGGCGATTGTCCGTGCAGAGGGTCAGGAGGATGCCCTGGTCGAAGTAGCTCCGCACCGGGTGCTCAGCCGCCGTGGCCGCCGCCCCGGTCTGCACGTTGGAGGTGAGGCAGATCTCCAGGGGGACCCGCTGGTCCCGCACCCACCGGAGGAGCTCCGGGTCCTCCAACAGGCGGGCCCCGTGACCGATCCGCCGGGCCCGGCACTGGTGGAGGGCCTGGTGGATGGACTCGGGCCCCCAGGCCTCCCCTGCGTGGATCGTCACGGGGAGGTTCCCGGCCACGGCCTCGTCGAAGGCAGACTGGTGCCGGTTCGGGGGGTTCCCGGCCTCGGCTCCCGCCAGGTCGAAGGCCAGGACACCCTGGTCCCGGTACCGCACGGCCGTCCTGGCGATCTCCAGGGAGGTGGCCGGATCCATGTTCCGGATGCCGCAGAGGATGAGCCCACCCTTCACCCCGGTGGCCTCCGAAGCCGCCTGGAACCCGCGGAGCGGCGCCTCCACGGCCTCCTCCATGGTCAGGCCTCCCTCCATGTTCAGGATGGGGGAGTACCGGATCTCGAGCCACTCCACGTTCTCGGCGGCGTGGTCCTCCACCAGTTCCCGGGTGATTCGTTCCAGGGATTCAGCGGTCTGCATCACCGAGAGGGTGGTGGCGAACCGGGCCAGGTACGACTCCAGGTCCGGGGTGTCATCGGCCCGCATCCACTCCGCAAGCTCCCGGGGCCGGGAGGCGGGCATGGAGACGCCCGCGGACTCGGCGAGCTCAAGCATGGTGGTGGGCCGGAGGCTGCCGTCCAGGTGGACGTGGAGCTCGGCCTTCGGGAGGGCGTGGAGGAAGGCGTGGGAAACGGACATGCTGGGGGAGGCGGTGGTGGGAGTGGAGCAGGTGCGAACCCGGCCGGGCCGGGTCAGCAGCCCGGCGGATTCAGGAGGGACTCGTATCCGCGCTCCACATCCACCAGAGGGGCCTGGTAGTTCCCCGAGAAGCAGGCATCGCAGAAGGGGCCGTGTTCCTCCACGCAGGCCAGCATCCCGTCCAGGGAGAGGTAGCCCAGTGAGTCCACCCCCAGCTGCTCCGCGATCTCGTCCACGGAATGGGCCGACCCCACCAGCTCCTCCTTGGAGGGCATGTCGATCCCGTAGAAACAGGGATGGGTCACCGGAGGCGAGGCGATCCGGAAGTGGACCTCCTTCGCACCGGCCCCCCGGAGGAACTTGACCAGGGAGGTGGAGGTGGTCCCCCGCACCAGGGAGTCGTCCACCACCACGACCCGCTGGCCGGCCACCACCTCCCGGACGGGGTTGTACTTGATTCGGGCGCCGAAGTCGCGGTCCGCCTGGCTGGGCTTGATGAAGGTCCGGCCCACGTAGTGATTCCGCAGGAGGCCCAGCTCGTAGGGGATCCCGCTGGCCTCCGCATAGCCCAGGGCGGAGGAGTTCGCCGAGTCGGGCACGGCGAACACGCAGTCCGCCTCCGCCGGGTGCTCCTCGGCGAGCCGGCGCCCGAAGGCCCGCCGGGCCCGGTCCACACTGGTCCCCCAGAGCCGGGAGTCCGGCCGGGCAAAGTAGACCAGCTCGAAGACACAGGGGGCCGGCTGGGGGGCCGGCGGGAGGTCCCGGAGGTTCGTGATTTCCCCGTCCTCGATCTTCAGGACCTCGCCGGGCCGGATGTCCCGGACGAACTCCGCGTCCAGGATGTCCAGCGCGCACGTTTCCGACGCCACGATCCACCCATCGTCCTTCCGGCCCAGGACCAGGGGCCGGTAGCCCCGGGAGTCCACCGCGGCATACAGGGCGTTCCCGATGCTCAGGCAGAGGGAGAAGGCCCCCTCCAGGTGGGTGAGGGCGTCGTCCACCTGGGCGTCCACCTGGTCGTGGCGGGAGCGGGCAATGAGGTGGACGATGACCTCCGAGTCGGAGGTGGTCTGGAAAAGGGCGCCCTCGCCCACCAGCCGCTGCCTCAGCTCGTTGGCGTTGGTCAGGTTCCCGTTGTGGGCGATGGCCAGGTCACCCTCCGCGTACCGCACCACGATGGGCTGGGCGTTCTGGATGCGGCTCCCACCGGAGGTGGAGTAGCGCACGTGCCCCACCGCCGTGGAGCCGATGAGGGCGTTCAGGTCGTCGGCGCCGAACACGTCGGCGACCAGCCCGTTCCCCTTCCGGACCCGGGCCGTCCCGTCCGTGTCCACCGCGCAGATCCCCGCCGACTCCTGCCCCCGGTGCTGCAGGGCGTAGAGCCCCAGGAAGCCGGCCTCCGCCGCCGCCGGCACCCCCGAGATCCCGATGACACCGCACTCCTCCCGGGGGAGGGGGTCGAGCTCCGCCGTCCGGATGTCGCGTGCGCCTCCCTCCACCACCGGGAGCACCCGGGGAGGAGAGGTCGGGGACGAGGACGATGGGTCGATGGGCTTCACGAAGCCTCCGGTGTCGGATCGGTGGACGGGCCGTCGGCGCCGTCCGGGTCGTCGGGGAAGGGGGTGGTGGTACCCGACATGAGGTCGGGGAGGGTCCGGTGGTAGATGTGGGCGACCCTGCGGATGTCCGTTGCCACCTCGCCTCCGGGGCATCGGATCCGGAATCGACCATCGGGCTGGCCCACCGTGCCCACCCGCCGGGCAGGCACTCCGTGGGACCGGGCCGTCTCCAGCACCCGGTCCTCGTCCTCGGGGGCGGCGCTCACCACCACACGCCCGTGGCTCTCTCCGAAGAGGGCGGCCACCGGCGCGATCCGGTCATGGAGCTCCACATCCACCCCCAGCGCCTCCTCCCCGGACACCGCCGACTCCGCCAGGGCGGCGGCCAGCCCGCCCTCCGCGCAGTCGTGGGCCGACGAGAGGACCTCCTGCTCCACCAGGGCCAGCATGGCGTGCTGGAGCCGGCGCTCGGCCATGAGGTCCACCACGGGGGCCTCCCCGGCCACCCGGTCGTGGACGCGGTACAGGTACTCCGAGCCCCCGATCTCCTCCCGGGTCTCGCCCAGGACCAGGATCACGTCGCCGGGGCGCCGGAAGGGCACGGTCACCACCTTCTCCAGGTCGTGGACGATCCCCACCATCCCGATGACCGGAGTGGGGTATACCGCGCGCCCGTCCGTCTCGTTGAAGAGCGAGACGTTCCCCCCGGTCACGGGGGTCTCGAAGAGGGAGCAGGCCTCCGCCATCCCCAGCACGGCCTCCCGCATCTGGTGGTAGATGTTGGGCCGCAGGGGGCTCCCGAAGTTCAGGTTGTTCGTCACCGCCGAGGGCGTGGCCCCCGTGCAGACCAGGTTCCGGGCCGCCTCGGCCACCGCCGCCTTCGCTCCCTCCCGGGGGTTCAGCCAGCAGAACCGGCCGTTGCAGTCCGTGGTGGCGGCCAGCCCCCGCCGGGTCCCCTCCAGCCGGATCAC
>REBX01000205.1 GCA_007692505.1 Gemmatimonadales bacterium
CTCCTCCAGAACCCGGAACCACGTCATCCGCCGGGGCGGGCTCGGCGTCGGGTCCACCAGGTCCGGCGGGTCCACGGTGCGGAAGTCGATGGGCCGCTCCTGGGTGAGGACGTTCCGGAGCGCCGGCGGGATCCTGTGGGCCTCTGCCCGGATCCGGTCCAGCTCCCGCTCCAGCGACTCCGGGGGCGGGGCGTCCGGCGCCTCCACGCAGTGCTCCAGCCCCTCCTGCCGGGGGTGGAAGGAGGCCGAGAGGTTGAAGATCGCCTTCCCCTCCTGGATCGCAGTCACCCGCCGGGTGGAAAAGCTGCCCCCGTCCCGGAGCCGGTCCACGAAGTACACGATGGGCCGATCCAGCTTCCCCGCCAGGATGAAGTAGCCGTGGATGGAGTGGGCCGGCCGGTCCTCCTCCACCGTGCGCCGGGCCGCCACCAGCGCCTGCGCCAGCACCTGCCCCCCGAACACCCGACCCGTGCCCACGTCGCGGTTCTCGCCGCGGTAGATGTTCAGTTCCAGCGGTTCCAGGTCCAGCAGTCGCACCAGGGCTTCCATGGGGGGCTCGGCAGAAATGGGAGAGGCCTGTGTGGGGCAGTGGGGGTGGCGTCGGGACAGGGCACCCCGGCCCCGCTTCCCTCCGGTGGTTTCCCGGCAGGGGCCCCGTAACCTCCACCTGCCGGGGAGAGGGAGCAAGGAGGCCCGGCGGGACATCGAGGTGGCTCGGGGGTTGGAAGGGGCAGCGCTCCCGGGATCCTTGCGGTCCGGTTCCCGGAACGGCGCATCCCGGGGCACCTGCTGCGGGCACGACCTGCAGGGCTTCTCACCGGGATTCGACCCCTCTGGAACCCCATCCCACGATGCCCATGGCGAGCTCCTCCCACGAGCCGGCCCGGTCCCGGGTCACCCACCTCCTTCGCCTGGCGGTCTTCGCCGTGGCTGCCACACTCCTCCTCTTCGGTCCCCGGGCCGGGCCCGCATCGGGGCCAGCCGCTCTGTCGGCCCAGGGCTTCGGGGTCTACGAGCAGGGGGCCTGTGCCATGGCCCGGGCCGGGGCCTCCGTGGCCCGTCCCTGCGCCGACGGTTCGGCCCTCTTCTTCAATCCGGCAGCTCTCACCGGCACCGGCGTCCACGACACCCCCACGGGATGGACCTTCGGCGCCGGGGGCACGCTCATCGCGGTGAGCGGTGGGTTCCAGCCCGCCGACGGAGCCCCCCGGACGGAGCTGGACAACGACCCCATCCCGGTCCCCCACTTCTTCGTCCGAAAGGGGTTGGGAGAGAACCTGGCGGCAGGGCTGGGGGTCTACGTGCCGTACGGCCTGTCTTCCCGCTGGCCCGCCGAGTTCGACGGGGCCTTCTCGGGCTTCGATAACGGGCTGGAGTCCATCTACATCCAGCCCACCCTGGCGTGGGAACCCCGTTCCGGACTCAGCATCGGAGGGGGCCCGGTCGTGGTCGTCGGAGGTGTGGAGCTGAACCAGCGCCTGGACCTGTCAGAGCAGCGGGTGGGCCAGGGGGACGACCCGGACCTCACCTTCGGGCAGCTGGGCATCCCCCGGGGGACCCCCTTCGGCGAGGTAAGGCTCGAGGGGTCCGGGGCCACCGGCTTCGGGGCCCACGTCGGGCTCCGCGCCCACCTGGGAGACCGGGTGGAGCTGGGCCTGCGCTACCTCACCGAGGTAGGCCTGGACTACGAGGGAGACGCCCGCTTCACCCAGGTGGAGACGGGTCGGACCCTCGCCCCGAACAACCCCTTCGGCCTCCCGGGAGGGACCCCCCTGGACCTGGTCCTGCAGCAGGCGGTCTTCGGTTCCGATGGCCTCCTGGTGGACCAGGGGGTGACCACGGCGGCCGACATGCCGGCCCAGGCCGTGGCCGGGCTGGCCGTGGACGTCCGGCCGGGCCTCACGGTCCACTCCGACCTGCAGTGGACCGGATGGTCCAGCTTCGACGAGATCGAGCTCGAGTTCGAGAACCCGGAGCTGAACGAGACCATCGTCCAGAACTACGATGACACGTGGGCCATCCGGGTGGGAGCCGAGGCACGGGTCGCCCCCGACTGGACGGTCTCGGCAGGCTACCTCCACAACACGGCGGCGGCCCCCGCCGAGACGGTGACCCCCCTCCTCCCCGAGTCGGACCGGAACCACATCACTCTGGGAGCGGGCTGGCAGTTCCGCGACGGCGTGCGAGTTGACGCGGCCTACCAGCGACTCATGCAGAACGACCGGACGGGCCGGACCCGGAGCTCGGATGGCCTCACGGGCGGCCCGCCCACCACCGACCTGAACAACGGTCTGTACGACTTCGGTGCCCACCTCCTTGGTCTCTCGCTCAGTGTGGAGGTCCGATGAAGACCCCCGACCCCCGATTCCCCGAATCCTCCCGTCGGCCTCGCGTGCCCGGACCCCTCCTCCTCCTGGTGGCCCTCCTGGTGCCGGTCCTCACGGCGTCCTGCGCCGACGAGGTCCTGGCCCCCGGCGAGGCGCCCGCCGACGAGCTCTTCGAACGGTACGTGGCGCTGGGGAACAGCATCACGGCGGGCTTCCAGTCCGAGGGCATCAACGCCCAGACGCAGGTGGAGGCCTACCCTGTCCTCCTGGCAGAGCAGATGAACACCCCCTTTCCCATCCCCACCCTCACCAGCCCCGGGTGCCCGCCCCCGGTGATCAACGGGCTGACCCGTGAGCGGCTGGGAGGCGCCGGTGCTCCCCAGTGCAGCCTCAGGGGCCTGCCGGCACCGGAGCGGATCCACAACCTGGCCGTCCCCGGGGCCGCCACCCTGGACCTCCTCTCCAACCAGGGCCAGGGGACGAACGCCAACGAACTCACCACACTGATCCTGGGCGGGTTCACCCAGATCCAGCTCGCCGAGGCACTGGAGCCCACCTTTGCCTCCGTCTGGATCGGGAACAACGACGTGCTGGGTGCAGCCCTTGCCGGGGTGGCCACCGAGGCCACCGTGACGGACCCGGCGGAGCTGGCCACGAACCACGCCCAGGTGCTGGACCGCCTGGAGGATGCCGGGGCCCGAGGCGGGGTGGTCATCGGGGTTGCCGACGTGACCCTGGTCCCCAACCTGGTCCCGGGAGCCGCCTTCTGGGCTGCCGAGGCCGAGGGCGCCCTCCCCGGCACCTTCCAGGTGTCGGACGCCTGCGCCCCCGAGGCGGCGGGAGGTCAGGGAGAGGCTGTCCTGGTGCCCTTTGCCTGGGGCTTCGGCGAGCTCCTGGCCCGGGCCGAGGCCGGCCAGGAGGCCACCCTGGACTGTACCGACGAGACCCGGGTCCTGGTGCCCGAGGAGGTTGACTTCCTCCAGGAGACGGTGGCGGCATACAACGAGGCGCTGGCCGCCGATGCCCAGGCCCGAGGCTGGGCATGGTTCGACCCCAATCCCCTGTTCCTGGAGCTTGCGGATCAGGGGCTCGTGCCCCCCTTTCCCATGGTGAGTGATCCGGAGGCCCTCTTCGGACCCCTCTTCAGCCTGGACGGAGTCCATCCGTCCGGCGCCGCCCACCGCCTGGTGGCCAACGGGGTCGTGGACGCCGTCAACGCCACCTACGGCACGAACCTGGAACCCGTGGAACCCCCGGCCCTCCCCTGATGCGACCCAGACTCCGCTGGCCTTCGGCGCTCCCCCTCCTCCTGGTCCTCCTCCTTGGGCTCTGGGCCTGTCAGGAGGCAGGTGAAGAACCTGACCCCGATGCCTCCCCGCGGGTCGGGAACGGAGCGCTGGTGGAGTTCCCCGGCCCCGATGACCGGGTCGCTGCACTCCGGGAGCACGGGGCCCCGGGGACCGACGACGCCCGGAGCCTGGCCGGTGTCCTCATCACCGGCGGGTCGCTGCTGGACCCGCACCACGGAGAGCTGGTCCCGAACCCGGGCGTCCGGGTGGGGTCCGACGGCCGCATTGCCGCCGTGGGCGAGGCGCCGTCCGACGACGACGAGGACGCCGGCGCCATCCTGGAGCTCTCCTCCGACGAGGTCCTCATGCCGGGATTCATCGACCTCCACGCCCACTACAACATGGACCTGGCCGGCGGGGGCCGGGTGGAGGAGGCAATCCACAACCCCCTGGTCTTCCTGGGCAACGGGGTGACGACCACCTTCCCTGCCGGGGAGTACCAGCCGGAGCGGATCCTAGACCTGGTGGACCGCATTGCCGCCGGGGAGACCGCAGGCCCCATGCTCCTCCCGTCCGGACCCTACTTCGGGAGCTCCCGGCCCGGGTGGGACCCGGGGATCTCCGGCGACTCCATCGCCCTTGAAGTGGACTACTGGGTGGAGCGGGGGGTCCGTCACTTCAAGGCCAAGGGAGCCGGCCCCTCCCACATCGAGGCCCTGGTGGAGCGGGTCCACACCCACGGTGGTACCGTGACGGGTCACCTGGACTCGGGGGTCCGGGGGAGCACGAATGCCTCCCAGGCCATCGAGCTGGGGATCGACCGAGTGGAGCACATCCTGGGCGGCCCCTGGCTCGACCCGGAGCAGGCCGCCTACCCGGTGTGGAACCAGGTGGACGTGGAGAGCCCCGAATTCCAGGCCATCGTGGAGCAGTTCCTGGAGAACCAGGTCTATTTCAACCCCACCCTCACGGCCCCCATCTACTTCACGGAGCTGGTGGACGGGTTCGACGACTGGGGCGACGAGGCCGGCTTCTTCACCCCCTGGGTCCAGGAGCGAGTGGCCCAGCGGGAGCGGACCCGGAACGAGCTCATGTCCCGGCTCCACGAGACCATGCTCCGCACCACCCTGGCCTTCCACGAGGCCGGTGGCGGCCCCCTCCTCACCGTGGGGACGGACACGCCCAGCCGGGGTGAGTTCCTGGCCGGCTTCTCCATGCACCGGGAGATCCACGCCTTCGTCCGGGCGGGGATCCCCGAGGTCGACGCCCTCCGGGCCGCCACGGTGAACGGGGCACGGGCGCTGGGCATGGAGGACGAGATCGGGCGCATCGAGCCCGGCCTCCGTGCCGACCTGGTGGTGGTGTCCGGGAACCCCCTGGAGGACATCCGGGCCACCCGGAACGTGACCCGGGTCGTCTCCGGGGGCGTCCTCCACGACCCGGCGGCCCTCCTGGATGCCGCCCGTGGCCGGATCGGCCCCGCCGGTGACGACGACCTGGAGTACTGGACCCGCCGCTGAGGATGGCGCCCCTTCCTCCCCCAACAGCCTTTCCGGAGGAGTCTGCCGTGAGTTCTCCCCCTCTCCCCCGAGGGCTCCTGGTCTATGGGGCCTACGGATACACCGGACGCCTCGTTGTGGAGGAGGCCCTCCGCCAGGGCATTCGCCCCGTCCTGGCCGGTCGGGACCCCCACCGCCTGGAGGCCGTGGCCCGGGAGGTCTCCCCTGACGCCCCCCTCCCCTTCCGGGTCGCCTCCCTGGACGACCCCCGGGAGCTGGCCCGGGCCCTGGACGGGATCCACACGGTGCTCCACGCCGCCGGCCCCTTCGTCCACACGGCCCCGGCCATGCTGGGTGTCTGCCTGGCTCGCCGCGTCCACTACATCGACCTCACCGGCGAGGTCCCCGTGTTCGAGCTCGCCTTCGACCTGGCGGAGGAGGCGAAGGAGACCGGGATCGTCCTCCTCCCCGGCGCCGGGATGGACGTGGTCCCCACGGACAGCGCCGCCGTCCGGGCCGCGGCGGACTGCCCCGGGGCCACCCGCCTGGAGATCGGCCTCCACTCCCCGGGCCCCCTGAGCCGGGGGACCCGCAGGACCATCGCGGAGCACGCCGCAGACGGCCTCCTGGTGCGGAGAGACGGCCGGCTCGTCCCCGCCAACCCGGGAGACCCGGAGTTCCTCCCGGCCATCCACTTCGACCCGGCGGCCCCTCCGGTCCCGGTCCTCCCCTACACCTGGGGGGACCTCTCCACGGCGTGGCGCTCCACCGGGATCCCCCACATCACCTGCTACATGGCCGCCTCCCGGAGCACCCGCGCCATCCTCCCCGCCACCCTCCCCCTACTGAGGGGGGTCCTTTCCACCCGGGGGGGACAGGCCCTGGCCCACGTGCTGGCCCGGAGGGGCCCCGACGGCCCATCCTCCCGGGACCGGAACGAGGTGAGGGTGCGGGCATGGGCCCGGGCCACCGCCCCCGACGGCCGCACGGCCCAGGTCATCCTGGAGACCCCGGAGGCCTACCGCTTCACCGCCATGGCCGCCGTGGCCCTGGCTGGCGTCGTGGGCAACGGCGGCCTGGAGCCCGGGACCCGGACACCGGCGGAAGCCCTGGGGTCCCGCTGGATCCTGGGCCTTCCCGGGGTCCACATGGTCCACCGGAGCCAGGGGGGGCCACCGGGCCTTCGCAAGACCCAGGCGGGGCCCCCATCCTTCGTTCCCCCTGCAGAGGAGTCGATGTGAGCCGTCTTCCGTCCCATGGTGCCCGCCTCCCGCTCCGCCACAGCCTGCACACCACCTCCCTCCCTTCTCCCACGGTCGTCCCGATGCTCCTGGCCCTGGCCCTCCTCCTGGCCGGGCCTGCCGGGCCGGCCCTGGCCCAGACCCCGGGCGGCGAGCCTTCCGACAACGAGGCAGAGGCCCTGGCCGCCGGCCTCCTGGGTTTCGAGCTCCTCTGGGATCGGGTGCTGCCCGATCTCTCCACGGAGGAGCGTGTGGAGGCAGACGGCGCCTTCGATGCCGTCAGCCTCCTCTTCTTTGCCGGGAACACCGGTGCCGCCCTCACCGGGCTGGACAACCTGGCCCGGAAACTGGACCCGGAGGCGGACCCCACCGAACTCCGGAGAGCCGCCTTCGTCCGACTCCAGGAGCTGAACGACCTCCGACAATCGGCTCCCACCCCCCGGGGCAACGTCCCCTTCCTCCTCTCCGTCCCGGACGGCCCACCCCCCTCCGCCGGATGGCCGGTAGTGGTGGCCCTCCACGGTGCCGGCGGTGACGAGCGGATGTTCTTCGGAGCCTACGGGGCAGGCCGTCTCCCCGAACTGGGCAGGGAGGCAGGCTGGATTGTGGTGGCCCCCTCCACCGAGGCCGTGGCCCGGGAGTCCGGTGCCCTGGCCGCCCTTCTGGACCACCTGGCCGAGTCCCACCCCCTGGACCGGGACCGCCTCGTCCTGGTGGGCCACTCCATGGGTGCGGCTGCCGCATGGCGGGAGGCCCGGGCGACCCCGGGCACGTGGGCGGGAGTCGCCTGCCTGGCGGGCATCTGCGCCGCCCCTGCCGATGGCAGCCCCACTCCCGTCGCCCACCTCCACGTGGCCGCCGGGACGCGGGATCCCCTGGTCCCCGTCCAGCGGGTGGAGAACGCGGCAGAGGGAGCCGAAGCCGCCGGCATCACCGTGGAGCTCCACACCCTGGATTACCGTGGTCACACACTGTGGGTGGGCGAACACGTCCCGGTCCTCCTGGAGTGGGCTCGGCGCATCGCCCCCCCGGTTTCCGGCAGCGCCGCC
>REBX01000219.1 GCA_007692505.1 Gemmatimonadales bacterium
AACCGCCCCCCCTCCCCCTCCCCCGCTCCCGGTGGCCTGCCCCCATGCGCTTCCTCCACCTGGCCGACCTGCACCTGGACACCCTCTTCGCCGGCCGGAGCCGGGAGGTCCGGGACCGCCTCCGCGCGGCCTCCCGGGATGCCCTCTCCCGGGGGGTGGACACGGCGCTCCGGGAGGAGGTGGACGCGGTCCTCCTGGCCGGGGACGTCTTCGACGGCGAGCGCCTCTCCTTCGTCACCGAGCGCTTCCTGGTGGAGCAGCTCCAGCGCCTGGGGGAGGCCTCCATCCCGGTGGTCATGGTCACGGGGAACCACGACCCGGGCAGCGGCCTCGCCGGGAGCCGCCGGATCCCCTGGCCCCCGGGGGTCACTGTGATCGCCGGTCCCGAACCCCGCACCGTCTCCATCCACCGCCCCGACGGGAGCCTGGCCGGGACCGTCACCGGCGCAGGGCACCCCGACGCCCGCACCGGGGAGGACCTCTCCCGCCGCCTCGCCCCGCCGGAGTCCCGAAGCACCCCGGCCATCGCCCTCCTCCACACCCACGTCACCGGGGCCGGAGGAGCCGCAGACCACGACCGCTATGCCCCTTCCGAGCTCCCCTTCCTCCGCAGCGCCGGCTTCGACTACTGGGCCCTGGGCCACATCCATGCCCGGCAGGAGCTGGAGCGCATGCCCGCCATCTGGTACGCGGGGAACCCCCAGGGCCGCAATCCGGGGGAGGCCGGGGCCCGGGGCGGACTCCTGGTGGAGGTTCCGGCTCGTGGCGCCACGGCCCGCGTCCGGTTCGTGGAGCTGGGCTCCGTTCGCTGGGAACTCCTGGTCCTGGACGGGGGGCTGGAGGACGTGACGACCCTGGACGAGCTGGTGGCCCGTGTGGGGCAGCGCTGGCAGGAGGCCCGGAAGGCAGATCCGGGCCTCCCGGACGGGGAGTGGATCGTGCGGGTCCGCCTCTCGGGGCCCTGCCCCCTGGCCCGGGAACTCAGGTCCGGGGAGAACCGGGAGGCCCTGGCCGACGAGCTCGCCCGCGCCCTGGGTGCCCTGGAGGTGGAGGTCCGGACCGGACGGATCCGCACCGTCCTGGACCCGGCCCCCTGGCTCCAGCGCCAGGACGCCGCCGGGGCCGCCCTGAGGCTGGTGGACGAGCTGGCACGGGGGGACGGGCCTGTCCTGGCGCGTCTGGGCCTGACCCCCGGGGACCTGGCCGGCGGCGAGGGGGAGGACGACCCCGACCGCGGCGACGAGCGGGCCCGGGCCCTCCTCCGGGACCACGACGGACTCCGGATGCTTCTGGAAGCATTCGCCCGCCAGGGGGGAAAGACATGAGGTTCGACCGGATCTTCGTGGATCGGTTCGGCCCCCTCGCGGGCGTGGACACAGGCGAGGCCCCCCTGGGCTCCTTCGTGGTGGTCACCGGCCCCAACGAGGTAGGAAAGACCTCCTTCTTCATGGCCATCCGGGCCCTCATGCACGGGCTCTACCCCGCCTCCCGGGACCGGAACCCCTGGAGCCCCTGGGACGGGAGCGACCTGGAGGTCCGGGCCGACGTGACCCCTGCCCGGGACGCACCCTTCCGGGTCCACCGCCGTCTCCTCTCCACCCCATGGGGTCGGCTCCGGCGGGACGGGATGGAGGAGGACCTGCGGAACGAGGCCATCCCCCCGGCCCGCCGGATCGGGAGGAACATCCACGAGCAGGTATACACCATCGGGCTTCCGGAGCTGGTGCGCCTACAGGAAGGGCCGGGCTGGGAGAAGGTCCGCGACGAGCTCGTCCTGGGGCTGGGCACCCGGGACCTGGTGGCCCCACGGGACGTGGCCGACGCCCTCCGTGCCCGGGCCGAAGGGCTCTGGCGGCCAGACCGGAGGAGCCGGTCCACGGAGGACCGCCTCCTGGCCGCCGAGGTCGAGGAGGCCTCGGAGCGCCTGCTGGCTGCCCGGGACCGGGACCGGCGACTCCGGGGGTTCCACCGGGAACTGGGCGAGCTGGAGGAGGAACTGGAACGGCTCCGGGAGGCGGACCAGCGCCATCGCCAGGTCGTTGAGGAGGCCCGGAGGCTCGAGGGGCCCGCCCGCCTCCTGGAGTCCCTGCGCCACCGCCGGGAGGAGGCCGGGGACACGAAGGAGCTGGAGGGCCTGCCTGCCGATCCGGTGGGTCGGGTGGAGGAGGTCCTGGAGCACCTCCGAACATCGGAGGTCGCGCTGGAGGAGGCCCGGGAGGTCCTTCGCCGTGCGGAGGCGGACGCTCCACGGCCCTCTCGGGCATCCCGCCTCCTCCTGGACCGGGAGGAAGAGGTGGCCGCCGTACTGGGACGCCGGGACCTGGCCCGGGAGCTGGCAACCCGACGGGAGGAGGCCACCCGGGAGCTGGCCCGGGAGCAGGAGGGACTCCAGCGGGAGGCCGGGGTCCTCCTGGAGGAGGAGGCGGCCCGGGAGCTGGCCTCCGGGGAGCCCCGGGTCCTGGCCGACCTCCCCCACCAGGAGGTGACGGCGGCCCTCTCCGAGCTGGAGGAGGCCCGGACCCGGCGGATCCGGGCAGAGGAGGCCTTCCGGGAGTCGGAAGCGGATTCCGAGGCCGACGAGCCCGCCCCCCGGGGCCCCCTGGCCGGTGCCGTCCTCCTCATGGCCGGGCTCCCCCTCCTCCTGGCCACCCTCCTGGCCCTGGGGGGCATGGGCGGGGAGTTCACCCCGGCCACCGTGGCCCTCTCGGCAGGTGCCCTGGCCGGGCTCCTGGCCTTCTGGTACGGGGTCCACCAGGTCCTCCGGTGGAGGAACCGTTGTCAGGAGGTCCGCCGGGACTGGGACGAGAAGGCCCGGCGGAGGGAGCTCCGCATGGACCGCCTCTCCACGGCCCGGGAGGAGGAGGCGGCGGCCAGGGAGGCGGTGGCCGAACTCCTGGCCCCACTCCCCCTCCTGGACTCGGTCCGGCGGGCAGCGGACCGGGACCTCCCGAGCCACCTTCGGGAGCTGGCCAGCCGGGCGGGTCGGGTGGCGGCTGCTGCCGGGGCGCTTCAGGAGGGGACCCGGACGGAGCGCGAGCTGGAGGCGGACCTGGAGGAGCTCCGCCACCACCTGCAGGATCCGGAGGACCCGGGGACGGCGCTGCCCTCCTCCATGGGTGGTGCCATGGAGGCCCTCTCGGACCGGCGGACCCGGGCTCGGGAGGAGGCCCGCCGGGTGGAGGTCGGCGCCCGCGCCGTGGAGGAGGCCCGCCGGGCCGTGCATTCGGCGGCGGCCGAGGTGGACCGGGCCCGGTCCACCCGGGACGAGCTGGACCGCCTCCTGCCGGGTGCCGGAGACGAGGGGGCGAGCCCCTCCCCCGAGTCCCTTCGGCGACGGGCTCGCCGCGCACTGGAGCGGGTGGAGGCCGCCCGGGAGGCCCGGACCCTCCACGCCGAGCTGGTCCGGGAGGCCGGCGGACCCCGGGAGGTGGCCCGGGACCTGGCCCGCCTCCGGGACGACCCCCTCCACGCGGACCCGGGACCCAGGGCCCTGGAGGACCGGATCGAGGCGGACCGGGCCCGGGTGGAGGAGCTGGTGGCCCGGGTGGGCGAGCTCCGCTCCACCGTCCGGGAGCTGGAGGAGGGCGAGACCCCGGACCGGGTGGAGGCGGAGATCCGGCGCCTGGAGGATCGGAGGGAACGGGTCCGGGAGGAGCGGGACCTGGCCTTCCTCCTCTCGGCAGTGGTCCGGACGGCGGAGCGGGAGTTCAGGGAGACCCACCAGCCCGAGCTCGTCCGGAGGGCCGGGCGCTTCCTCTCCAGGATCACGGGGGGACGCTACAACCAGCTCCTCCTGGGAGACGAGTCCGACCCGGACGCCCTCCACCTGGGAGCCTCCCACCTCCCGGGGGTCCTACCTGTGAGGGAGCCCTTCTCCACCGGGATCCGGGAGCAGGTCTACCTGGCCCTCCGGCTGGCCGTCCTGGAGGTGGTGGAGGGGGGCGGGGAGCCCCTTCCCCTGGTCCTGGACGAGGTCCTGGTGAACTGGGACCCGGTCCGACGGGAGCAGGCGCTCGACCTCCTGGCCGAGCTCTCGGAGGAACGCCAGATCTTCCTCATGACCTGCCATCCCCACATGGCCAGGGAGGCCCGGGACCGGGGAGCCAGGCTGGTGGAGCTGGAGCCGGGACGATGAAGCCCCCCGGGGAGCAGCTCCCCGCCGGACCGCCCCCGGACGGGCAGGCCCGCCCTGGCCCGACCCCCGACGACGCCCGGCGGGTGGAGGAGGCCCTCCACTTCGACCTCGGAGTCGTGGAGTGGGGCGGAGGGCCCGCTCCCCCCGTGGTCCTGGTCCACGGATTCGGTGCCAGCGCTCACTCCTGGCGGCACTGGACGGGCCCTCTGGGCCGGCGGGGCCCCGTCCTCACCGTGGACCTCACCGGCTTCGGAGAGGCCCCCTGCCCTCCCGGAGCCCGCCTCGCCCCGGAGGACCATGCAGCCCGCCTCACCGGATGGCTCCGGAGCCGCCCGGGCCCGGCCCCGATCCTGGTGGGCCACTCCCTGGGGGCGCCGGTGGTCCTCATGACCGCCCTCCGCCTGGAGGAGCACGCAACCGCCGGGAGGGGGGCATCGGGTGTCGCCGGGGTGGCCGTGGTGAGCGGCGCCGTCTTCCGGCAGCCCTTTCCCCCCTACATGGGCGCGGCCCGGATCCCCCTGGTGGGCGACCTCCTCATGGCCATTCCCCCGCCCCGCCGGATCCTGGCCATGGGGATCCGGGGCATCGTGGCCGATGGAGCCACCGTGACCCCGGAGCTGGTGGAGGGCTACCGCCGTCCCCTCACCTCCTGGAGACGACGCCGGGCCATCCTCCGGGCCGCCCGGGCCATCCGGCCCTCCACCGCCGGGATCCTCTCGAGCCGGTACGACACCATCCGGGCCCCGGTCCTGGCCCTGTGGGGGTCGGAGGACCCGGTGGTCCCCCCGGACTTCGCACGCCGCCTGGTGGCCGCCGTCCCCCGGGGTGAGTCCGTCCTCCTGGAGGGGGTGGGCCACCTGGTCCCCGAGGAGGCGCCCCGGGCCTCGGCGGAGGCCTTCATGGCCTGGATGGAGCGCTCGGTTTCCGGAGGCGGGCCGCCCGAACCCGCTCCCTGAGGAGGGTCCAGAGCATCCGGACACCCACCCGGACGGACATGACCAGGGAGCCCGACACCTTGGAGGTGCCGGACCGCCGGGGCCGGGCCGGGACCTCCACCTCCAGGACCCGGAGTCCCAGGTGGTGGGCCCGGAGCTGCATCTGAAGGGTCCATCCCCAGGTGGGGTCGTCCATGGCGAGGCAGCCCAGGGCGTCGGTGCGGATGGCCCTGAAGGGACCCAGGTCCCGGCTCCGGAGCCCGTGGAGGAGACGGGCCAGGGCCAGGACCCAGCGGGTGCCCTGCCGGGCCCGCTCCTTCCCGGGCTCGCGCCGGCCCTCCTCCGTGGGAAGCCGCACGCCCACCACCATCTCGGCCCGCCCCTCCAGGCATGGACCCGCCAGGCGGGAGAGTAGGGCCGGGTCGTCGCTCCCGTCGGCGTCCATGAAGACCACCACTTCGGGGGTGGGCTCCAGGTGGTCCAGGGTGGCCAGCCCCGCCAGGCAGGCCCGGCCGTAGCCCGGTCGGGGCTCCGTCACCACCCGGGCGCCGGCCCCTGCGGCGACCCGGGCCGTGTCGTCGCGGGAGCCGTTGTCCACCACCACCACCTCCCGGATCCCCGCCGACTGGAGGGACGCCAGGAGAGGGGGCAGGTTCGCCGCCTCGTCCCGGGCCGGGACGAGGACGACCACGTCGCCCGGGTCAGGCCGAGGGGAGTGCATGGCCGCCTTCGATCCGACCCGAACGAGGAGGGGCCGGGGAGGGGGATCCGGCGGCGGGCCCTCGGCGCCCCCGCACGCCATCCACAGCATCTGCAACGGCGAGCCCGCCCCACCCCAGGAGGAAGAGGAGGAGGAAGGGGATGGAGGCCCAGAAACCCCACCACACGGCGCCTGCCAGGGAGAGGAGGGCCCACAGGACCAGGACCAGGCGGAACCGGCGGATCCCGGTGCCCCCGGGCTCCATGGGGAGGGGGCCGACTGCGCTGCCCCGCTTCGGCGTCCGGCGGAAGGGCTCGCGGTTGCCTGGGCGAAGACCCCGGAGGACCGCGGGGGTCACGGAGGCGGTGAGGCCCACCCCCATGCCCAGCGCCAGGAGGGCCTCGGCCACGGACCGGGGGAGGGAGCGTCCGCGCATGCCTCCGGCGGCGGCGTAGAAGGCCGTGAAGGAGAGGGTGGCCAGAACGAAGACGGGGAGGTCCAGGAGGAGGACCCGCTCCAGCCCCAGGGTTTGGCGGGCCAGGGCCGAGGGGAGGAGGAGGAGGCCCAGCAGGAGGGTGAGGGCGTGGGCCAGGTGCCCGGTCAAGTGGGCCGTGGCCTCCAGGCGGGTGGAGAGGCGGAGGGGGGCACGCCAGACGGCGGGGAGGAGCTTTCGGGCCGTCTGGATGGCCCCCTGGGCCCACCGCTGCTGCTGGACTTCGAAGGCCCGGACGGTGGAGGGGAGCTCGGCGGGGACCCCCACGTCGGCGAGGAAGACGAAGCGCCAGCCGGCGAGCTGGGCCCGGTAGCTGGCGTCCATGTCCTCGGTGAGGGTGTCGGAGGACCAGCCCCCTGCGGCCTCCAGGGCCTCCCGGCGCCAGATGCCCGCAGTCCCGTTGAAGTTCAGGAAGTGGCCGGCGCGGTGGCGGCTCTCCTGCTCCAGGAGGAAGTGGCCGTCCAGGATGCGGGCCTGACCCCGGGTGAGGAGGCGCTCCCCCTCGTTCAGGTGGTCCCAGCGGGCCTGGACGACCCCCGTGCCCGGCGCGTCCAGGGCGGGAAGGAGGCGCTCCAGGAGGTCCGGCGGGGGGACGAAGTCGGCGTCCAGCACCAGGAAGAGATCGCCTCGGGCCTCCTCCACCCCCCGGGCCAGGGCACCGGCCTTGTAGCCCGCTCGGTCCTCCCGCCTGAGGTGGACCAGGCGGCAGTCCCGGTGGGCGGCGACCCGGGCCAGGGCCTCGGCGACCCGGGTGGGGGTGTGGTCGGTGGAGTCGTCCAGGACCTGGATCTCCAGGAGGTGGTCCGGGTGGCGAAGGCGCCCGGCGGCCTCCACCAGGCGGGCGGCCACGGCGGGCTCGTTGTAGAGCGGGAGCTGGACGGTGACGTGGGGCAGGTCGAGTGCGGCTGCGGCGGGGTCGGTGCGGGTGGGGTGCGGCCCGGCGGAGGGAGCGGTGTCGGGGTCGGCGGGACGGGGATCCACGGGAGGGCGGCGAAAGCGTGCCCGCAGGAGAGCGGTCCGGTGGAGGCCGAAGGGGAGGATGAAGAGGAGGACGGCCGCCGTGAGGGCCACCACGACCCAGGCCAGGGG